>JANXWC010000251.1 GCA_025351355.1 Hyphomicrobiaceae bacterium | reverse complement strand
CACTCGCCGGTGGACCCGGATCAACTCTACGATCTGAATGCCGACGCCGACGAGCGGCACAATCTGGCGGAGGATCCCCGGCACGCCGGGCAGGCGGCGGCGGGGACATTCCATTGGCGCTGGGCGCCACCATTACTTTTGAGCAATCGTACGGGGGCGTAGACGGTGACAGCGCCTCGTCGACCGAACTATATGCTCTGCTCTCGGCGCTCGCGGATGTGCCTGTCTATCAAGGTTATGCCGTTACCGGCTCGGTTAACCAGTGGGGCGAGGTGCAGGCCATCGGTGGCGTCAATCACAAGATCGAGGGCTTCTTCGACGTTTGCAAAGCTCGCGGCCTGACCGGCGAGCAAGGCGTCTTAATCCCGCAGTCGAACGTTCAACATTTGATGTTGCGCGAGGATATCGTGGCGGCTTGCGAGGTAGGTAAATTCCGCATCTTCGCCGTCGATACCATCGATCGTGGGATCGAGATCCTGACCGGTGTGGCGGCCGGGCAGCGCGGCGCGGACGGCATGTATCCGGCGGAAACGATTAACGGACGCGTGGAAGCACGCCTGAGCGGCTATGCCGAGCGCGCACGCCGCTTCGCGAAGAATGACGGCGGTGCCGCCGAGGGCACCAACACCAATGCGGACAGTTGACGGCATGACGCATATTGACAGGCCACTCCTCATTCATGTGGCCGCTGAAGCCGAAGGACGCGGTCGCATCGTGTTGGCCTCTTGCGCGGCGGCACCACATTCGGTGGCGCTGAGTGCGGCGTTTGACGTCGCTCGTGCGTTCGACACCTGGGTTGATTGCCTGTTGGTGGAGAGCCCAGACGTCGTGGCACTCACCGCACATGGCTTCGCGCGCGAGGTCAGTCATTCCGGACGCATCGCGCCGTTGTCCAATGCAGCGATCCTGGAGGGGCAATCAGCAGCGTCAAGTTTTGCTCGTAAGGCCGTGCTTCGGGCGGCGCAATCGACAGGATTGCGGGTTTCCACGACGACAGTTAGAGACGGCTTGACGGATTCCCTGGCACGCGCCTGCGCCATCGAGGGACCCTGGAATATCGTCGCCCTTGCTGAACCCGTGCTAGCCACGGACGCCCAGCGGCTTCATAGTTTATTGGACCGCGTCAGTGGCGCCACAGGAATTGTCTGCATCGGGCCTTCGGCGACGCCATCGGCAACCAACAGACCAGTCATCGTGGTCGTCGAGGACATGGATCGTCTGTCGCAAATGTTACGGGTCGCCGAGCGTCTTGCAAAGCGACAGCCTGACGGGCCAGCCCGGCCGATAGTGATGCTGGTTGCCGGCGCCACACCCGATCAAACAGCGGAATTAGAAGGCAATTTGCGATTGCTAATGGCAGGCATCGCAGAGCACGCACAGTCAGCGGTCACTATCGTTGACACTGGGCATACCTACGCAACTACTGCCGAAATAGCAGAGGCGGTGCGGCGCCTTGACGGGTGCTTCGTCATCGTGCGGAGCAACGGAGCAGCTTTACCTTCGAATGCGGAAGCAGCAGGACTGTTGTCCATACTGTGTTGCCCGATGTTGCTGGTACGCTGACGCTATTATTTAAGAGCTAAAACTGACAACACCCCGGAGAGCATCCGGGGTGTTGTCTTCACTGAAGGGCCTTGACGGGTTTTGGCAACGCACTGGGGCGCTTTGATTTCGACAAAGCCTCTGCGGCAAGTGCCGCCGCTTGAACGGCATCGTGGACTTTTTCGAAGGCGCGCACCTCAAGTTGTCGAACCCGCTCCCGACTGACGTTAAATTCAATCGACAGCTCTTCCAACGTAGCTGGTGGCTCGGCCAGCCGTCGCGCCTCGAATATCCTGCGCTCGCGATCGTTCAGCGTGGCAAGCGCCGACGCCAAAAAAGCACGTCGATGATCAAGCTCCTCACGTTCAGCCATCCGATATTCTTGATTGGGAGTCTCGTCCACCAGCCAGTCCTGCCACTCGCCGGTCTCGCTATCCGCCTTGATCGGCGAGTTCAGCGAACTGTCACCGCTTAGTCGCCGGTTCATATTGACGACCTCGGTCTCGGTGACGCCGAGTTTAGTTGCGATCGCCTTCACGTTCTCCGGCTTCAAGTCGCCCTCTTCGAGCGCTTGGATTTGTCCCTTCATGCGACGCAAATTGAAGAACAGCTTCTTCTGCGCTGCCGTCGTGCCGATTTTCACAAGGCTCCATGACCTCAAGATATATTCCTGGATGGAGGCGCGGATCCACCACATCGCATAGGTCGCCAAACGGAAGCCCTTGTCTGGCTCAAATCGTTTGACCGCCTGCATCAAGCCGACGTTGCCTTCCGAGATGACCTCGCCAATCGGCAACCCATAGCCGCGATAGCCCATCGCAATCCTCCCGACCAAACGCAGGTGCGAGGTGATCAGTTTCTCCGCAGCCGCAGCATCGGCATGCTCCTGCCAGCGCTTGGCAAGCATATATTCCTCATCCGGCTGCAGCATTGGAAATTTGCGGATTTCCTGCATGTAGCGCGTCAAGCCGCCAGCGCCCGATGAGATGCTGGGCATTGCTTTGGTTGTGCTCATGATAAACCGTGCCCTCAATTCCGCACCGCTGAGCGGCGCTCCAACGATCCCGGCTGTGCTAAATGAACCCGTGCTGTGTGTGTTTGTTCCAGCACAAAAAGCGCCAACATGCCGCACGCGGCTCGTTGCGCTTCGGATAGGTTCTTTCTAAGGCAATGCTTGTTCAATCGCCAACCACGTTCGCGTGCACCCCGTATCACTTGAACTCACTGCCGTGTGATAAGGCTGTTAAAGCTGCTCACAGTCGCATTACGTAGGCGTGCCGGATACGCATTCAAGGGGTTGGCAACTGTAAAAATAGCTAAGTTTGGTCAATTGTTTACAGTGAATATTTGTTTGCTCCAGCCGCTTGTCGGGACAGCCTGAGGGGCTGGCTGGAGCAACTTCCCTGCATCTGCAATCTTCGGCGCGGGCAGCAGGCCGGCCATCGGATGTGTTTTAGCGTGTCCCTTGAGGTCTTCCAGTAGCGCTGCAACCAATGGCGCGGTGGCTTGGGCCGAGTTCATGTTGCGGCCCCAAGTTTCCTGTGCCGAACCCGTGCCGACCATGACGACATAGGAATAGGCAGCGCCGTTGGCAAACTGAATGCCACCGGCCGTCCAGGTGTCCACTGTGGCGGCGGGATCGGTGGTGACGGAGGTACCGGTCTTGGCGAAGTGCAGTCGCAGGTCATTGCGACCGTCGGCGCACCAGATTGCCAGCGATTTCAAAGTGCCAAAAGGCGCCCCGCCGAAGCGGTAACACAACGGCGCCGAAAGCAGCGATTTGAGCATGCCGTGGCTGTCCGAGCGGATCAGTGCAGTCGGTGTAATGGCCGCCTCGCCGTTTTGTGCGGCTTCCTGCGCGCCGGGACTGATGTAATCGAAGGCGCGAACCAACGTCGGCGCGCGCACCGGTGTGTTGCCGCGCTCCAGCAGTGCACCCAGGATAACACCTGCCATATGATGCACGCGGCGTGGCGAGCCGCCGATCAGTCCGCGGACGGCCGCCGTCGAGGGCGGTGTGCCGCTGCCGTCGGGATCGCCAGGTGGCATGTTGAAGCCAAACCCGTCGATCAGTTTGCGCACCGGTTCCTGGCCGAGTTGCGCGGTCCGCCATTCGATCGGGTTGTTGAGCGAGCAGGCAAAGGCCACCAGCGCCTTGCGGCCGAGCGGGGTGGGATTGTTCCCCTTCTGGCACGTATCGAGGGCGCCTGCGGCGGCGGCGCCATCCTGGTACACCGTGCCTGGTTGGTCGCGATGTTCGTTTGCGATGCCGATCGCGGCGATCATCTTGCCGGTCGATGCAATCTGCCGGCCCTCGCGCTGCGGCAGATAGTAACCAGTGTGACCATCGCGCGCCATCGGCGAGCCAAAATAGGCGGCACTTTCGCCAGCCTCGAAGTAGCGGACGATTTCGCCATCTGCATTGGCCGCGACGACGACCACATGCGGCAATTTCCGGTCCGGTGCGACCTTGGCAGGGTCGAGCGTGTAGCCCGGATTGATGCGCGCTTGCTCGCGTCCATCCAGCGCCGCAAGTTCCCTTTTTACGTGCTCGTGGAACGCCAGGTTTTCGGCAACGTCCAAGGTCGTCGTGACGCCACGAATGCTGTCGCGCCAACCGAAACCATACGCCTGCTTCATTTCTTCACGTAGGCCGAACCGGGCCGCCGGCAGCAATGCATTGGCTCGGATGATCGGATTGGCAACCGCGCGGCGGGCGAGGTTGGGCGCAAACGTTTCAAGAGCCTGTTGTAGGCGCGGCTTGACTTTCGGGTCCGGCGGCCCGCCCGCCATCTGCACAAGCTCGAACAGCACTATACTTTGCTCCGCCGGATCTTTGATCAGCTTTTCGGCACAATTTCGCGCGCGTACTTCGGTAATGTAACGCCATCGGTCCATGCGCACTTCGTTCAGTTGATCGGTGCCCGTCAGCAGAATGATGGGCTTGTTTACGGCGGAGGCGAGTACGAATTGCTCGGCGGTCGACAGTTCGCCGGCAGCCTTGCCAAACACGATACGGCTCGTCACCTCGACGCCATGCAGGGGTTGGCCGCCCGTCCGTTGGGCCAGCCAGATGTGGTTGGCCGCCCACTGTTTGAGCGGCGTAATGTCGCCGCCCTGGGTCAGTTCATGATAGATCACCGGCGCCAACCACCACTCGCGCAATTTGCGCGTGAGCTTGGCCACCGAGCCCTCGCTCGAGGAGGGCGGCGTATTGAATACGACGCGGGCGAATTGCATAGGCAATGTCGAGCCGCCGACGCCGAGCACTGGGCGGCGGGTCTGGATGGTGCGGACCACCGAGGTATACGGTATCTTCAGCACGCCATAGAGGTCGATGCCGTAGGGGTTTAGCCACCCGCCGAGGTAGCGGTCCTCGTGGTATGTCAGGCACTGCCAATAACCGTCGGGCACTTCGCGCACCGGAATGGACTTGTGGTCGGGATTGGCCACGTAGTCACCTACTTCGATTGCGGCTTCCGTATAGTTGACGTCGCGCAGGCTATCCAATCTGGGATCGAAAGTACCGACGAACGCACCGGAAGTGTCGTAAATCGCAGTCGCCAGCCAGCGCTCCGACGCGTAGTGCAATTGCCGGCCCGCAGTATGATGCCCGATGATGCCACGCAACGGCGCCACGACGTACACCAGCACAACCGCGAACAGGACATAGCCGAGACCGAACGTCAGCACATGCCGCAACGGCCCCAGTTTCAAATTGAACACGATCGATCCGGCCAGCAAGCGAAGGGCATAAAGCGGCACTGCCACCAGCAGTTCAACAGCGCGCGTGAGCCATCGGATGAGGAAAATCATTGCGTTTCGTGCATCGCATTATCTCGGCGGCTGGGATGCCACACGCGGCTCAGATCTTGTCTCGAACGACCGTAAACGGCCAATGTGGTGGTGCCGCGCCCCAACTGCGGCAACTTGGCGGCGATACAGACATGTTGCCAACAATGGAAGCCGAGCCTACCGTCGAACTCCCATCGAACTCGCGAGGCGGCCATGGCTGATGTAACCGAAATTGACGTAGGCGGCATCATTGCCGCGCATCGGAAATGGTTCATTTTTTTGGGGATCGCACTAGTGGTGGCAGGCATACTCGCTATCGCCTTTCCGCTCGCAGGCGGCCTTGCTGTCGAAATCTGGGTGGCCATTGCGCTCGTTGTTTCCGGTGTCGCGCAAGTGGTTCACGCCTTCGGCACCCGCCAGTGGCAGGGCTTCCTGCTCGGTCTTCTCGTCGGATTGGTTTATCTGGGGGCCGGGGCCGTTCTCTGGCTGAACCCGCTGAAGGGTATCGTGACGCTGACCGTATTTCTTGCGGTCGTCATGCTCGCGGACGGGATTCTGCGCTGCATGTTGGCATTTCGCATTCGCCCGCACTCCGGCTGGGTCATGCTGCTGGGCGGCGGCTTGATCGGTATCGCTGCAGCCTTCATGATCTGGCGACAATTGCCTTCGTCTGCGTTTTGGGTAATCGGCCTGCTGCTCGGTTTCAACTTGATCTTGTCGGGCATCAGCTTCGTCATGCTGGCGAATGCCGCGCGCCCTACGAATAGTTGAAGGGGGGCTCGCGCCATGGGCCTCACCATTCGCCGTATTGGTCCTGATTTCGTGGCGGAAGTCGCCGGCCTGGATCTCACCAAGGAGATTTCGCCGACCGATGTTGCGGCGCTGGAGGCCGGCATGGACACCTTTGCCGTGCTGGTTTTTCGCAACCAACCCCTGACCGACGAACAGCAGATCGTCTTCAGCCGCAACTTCGGTGCCATGGAAAATGCGCGTGGCGGCAACGTCACCAAGCCATCAGATATGCGTCTGCCGGCGGGCATGAATGACGTTTCCAACCTCGGCAAGGATGGCAAGCCTTTGGCCCGTGACAGCCGCCAACGGCTGTTCAACCTGGGTAATCTTTTGTGGCATTCCGATAGTTCATTCCGCGCCATTCCCGCCAAGTACTCGCTGCTCTCCGCGCGAACAGTCAATCGAAAGGGCGGCAACACCGAATTTGCCGACATGCGGGCGGCCTACGATGCGCTCGACGACGAGAGCAAGGCCGAGGTGGCGGATCTGATTTGCGAGCACTCGCTGATGTATTCGCGGGGTTCGCTGGGCTTCACCGAGTACACCGATGAGGAAAAGCAGCTGTTCAAACCGGTCCGCCAGCAACTGGTCCGCGTTCATCCCGTCACCAGCCGGAAATCACTTTACCTCTCGTCGCACGCCGGCACGATCGTCGGCCGCCCCACACCGGAAGCGCGCATTTTGCTGCGCGATCTCAACGAGCATGCCACGGCGTCACGCTTTGTTCATGTACACAAATGGCAGTTGCACGACCTCGTCATGTGGGACAACCGGCAAACCATGCATCGCGGCCGCCGCTACGACGAGACGCAGCCGCGCGATGTGCGACGCACAACCGTCGCGGGCGACGCGCCCACAGTTGCCCAAGAAGCGGCGGAATAAAAAACCTCGCACCTTGGTCAGTTTTTTATGAACGCAATTTCAGTAGCGCGGTCATCGTTTGTCGCAACACGTCTTTTGCCTGCGCCACGCTCAAACGTTGGTCACTGCGGAGCCGCTGCCAGGCTTCGAAACTCAAAAGCAGATCGATCGCCTCGATCGCCGACTGTTCAAGCCCGGGCGCTGTCGCCAGTCGATCGAGCAGCAGCTGCCTGAGAATGCCGACAAATTTTCTGTGGTTGGCTCGCAATACTTTTGAGTCGTAGCGATGAACTTGGCCGGCCAGCAGAAAGGCTCCGGCGGCCTCGTAAACCTTTGCACGGCGCTCGATCAGTTCAAGCACCTGTCCCTGCCAGTCCGACGCTAAGAACGGCAGGCGCGCCGCCGTTTCCAGTCGAGCCGACAGTATATTCGAGATCGACTGGTGCAGGCTCTCCATGTCGTTGAAATGTCGAAATACCGATCTGAGGCCGACGCCGGCGCGTTCAGATACCTGATCGGCGCTCGGCGAATGGTTCCCTTCGCCGATCAGCGCCAGCATGGCATCGACAATGCGCTGCTGGCTCTCGTGCGATCGGCGTCGCCGACCGTCGGCCGGCGGTCGCGCAACCACACTCGTGTTCGCGGCAGAAGCGGAGCGTGTTCGTGTCATCGAGTATCGAATGCCTATGCTACGCGTTGAACGGTTCTAGGCAGATTCTTTTTCGCCGGCTCTGACAGCTTCTGCAGAACGCATCGGCTTTTTGTACTCGATGACGCCATCATTGAGCGAGCCGAAGCGGAGCGACATGACGTCCCGCGCGTAGTTCTGGTGCAATTTCCATGGCAACTTGGTGCCTTGTTTGGGGAACTTGTCGCGTGAGCGCAGAATATAGCCTGACGAGAAATCAACCCACGGCTCCTCCTTCACTGTCGGATCTGTCTGACGCGGCGTGCACTGCTGGTAGCCGTTCTGCTCCATGTATTGCAGAAGACGGCACACATACTCGCATGTCAGATCGCACTTCAGTGTCCACGATGCATTCGTATAGCCTGTCGCTACGGCCATGTTGGGCACGTCGCTGTACATCATGCCTTTATAGGTCATCGCTTTTGCGGGATCGACGGCTTTGCCATCGACACTGAGCGCGACATCACCAAGCACCAACAGGTCTAGCCCGGTCGCCGTGACCACGAGATCGGCCGGTATCTCCTGCCCGGATTTCAGCTTGATGCCTGTTTCCGTGAATGTTTCGATTTCATCGGTAACGACTGACGCACGTCCGCTTTTGATGGCTTTGAAGAGATCGCCGTCCGGCACCAAACACAGACGCTGATCCCATGGATTGTAGTTTGGTGTGAAGTGCTTCTTGACGTCGTAATCCGGGCCCAAGGCGTCTTGGACGCCCTTGAGGATAAACTGTTTCATGCCTTCCGGTCGCTTCTTGCTGATGCGGTAGACGTACATGCCCCACAACACATTCTTCCAACGCACGATGCTGTGCGCCAACTTGGCCGGCAAGCGACGGCGCAACTGGTCGGCGCGCACGTCTGACGACGGTCGTGATACAACGTAGGTCGGTGAGCGTTGCAGCATGGTGACGTGCGCCGACTTCTCGGCCAATGCCGGCACCAGCGTGACAGCGGTGGCGCCGCTGCCGATGACCACGACGCGCTTGCCGGTATAGTCGATATCCTCGGTCCATTTCTGAGGGTGCGCAACGCGGCCCTTGAAACCTTCGCGTCCAGGAAAAGCGGGAGTGTAGCCGGCTTGATAATTGTAGTAACCGGTGCACATGAAGAGGAAATTGCAAGTGTAGGTGGCGGCCTCGCGGTCGGCGCCGCGCTCCACCTCGACGCTCCACTTTCCTTCTGTGCTGGACCACGCCGCACGTTTTACCCGCGTCTGGAACTGAATCTTTTTGTCGATACCTTCAGCGGTTGCGGTGTCGTTGATGTACTTAAGAATAGAGGGTCCGTCGGCAATGGCCTTCGGATCCGTCCATGGTCGGAATGAATATCCGAGGGTGAACATATCGGAATCGGAACGCACGCCGGGATAGCGAAACAGATCCCACGTGCCACCGATCCGCTCGCGTCCTTCGAGGATGACGTACGTCTTGTTCGGGCAGCGCGTCTTTAGATAATAGCCGGCGCCAATACCCGACAATCCCGCGCCAACGATGAGCACATCGACATGTTGTTGAGATGCGGTAGTAAAGACCATGGGCTTTTCCTTCGACGGTTTTCCGCGAGTTGACGGGCATCAGAAGATATGACACGACTTATGTCAATAAGTCTGTCAGCACGTTCCGTATCGCTTGGGGGGATGAGTATGGAGGTGCTGCGGACGCCAGACGCGCGCTTTGCCGATCTTAGCGATTTTCCCTTCGCGCCGCATTATGTTCAGGTGACGGGGCGTCAGGCAATTCAACTGCGGCTCCATTATCTCGATGAAGGGCCCGCCACCGCCGCACCGGTTTTGTTGCTGCACGGCGAGCCCAGTTGGAGCTATCTCTATCGCCGGATGATCCAACCGCTAGCCGAACGAGGCCATCGTGTCGTGGCTCCGGATCTCATTGGTTTTGGCCGCTCCGACAAGCCGGCATCGCGCTCCGACTACACCTTTGAGCGGCACGTCGACTGGATGAGCGAATGGCTCACTAAGCTCGATCTCAAAGATATAACGCTGTTTTGCCAGGACTGGGGTGGCTTGATCGGTTTGCGGCTTGTCGCCCGGTTTCCGGAACGGTTTGCGGGCGTAATTGCTGCCAATACTGGGTTGCCGATCGGCGGCGGGGCCATTCCCTTGCCATTCAAACTGTGGTTGGCGTTCAGCCAATACGTGCCCCGTCTGCCAATCGGTTGGCTGGTCAGCAAAGGGACTGTGCGCGGCCTGACGGCAGGTGAAAAGCGGGCTTACGACGCTCCATTTCCCGATGAACGCTACAAGGCGGGCGCGCGTATCTTTCCGGCCCTGGTGCCGATCACCGATGCGCATGCATCCGTCCCCGAGTGCAAGGCCGCGTGGGAAATTCTGGCCGGCTTCAACAAGCCGTTCCTGACGGCCTTCAGCGATCGCGATCCGATCACGCGCGGCGGCGACAAAATCTTTCAGGCACGTATTCCCGGCACGCGCGGTCAGCCGCATGCCACCATCCGCAAGGCCGGGCATTTTCTGCAAGAGGACCAACCAGCTGCATTAGTTGCCCTGATTGACAACATGGTGCGGCAAGCCGCTGCGGGCACCGAACTATGACGCGAAGTATTTTTGCGACGGAGAATGCCGCGTGACTAAAATCTTGGGAAGTGCTGCTGCTGTGACGGGAGCGGCCAGTGGCATCGGACGCGCGCTTGCGTTGCGCTTGGCGGACTTAGGCTGCGATCTCGCGCTGGCCGATCGGGACGAAACGGGACTGGCGAGTTTAGCAGGCATCATTAACGCTAAATCAAAGGTCAAGTGCACCACTTACAAGTTGGACGTCTCAAACGCCGCCGACGTCGCCCGCTTTGCTGCGGCGGCCATAGCCGCCCATCCCGGCCTGAATATTGTCGTCAATAACGCCGGTGTTGCGCTGCTCGGCGACCATGATGATATCAAACTAGCCGACTTCGAATGGGTCATGTCGATCAATTTCTGGGGCGTTGTTTACGGCTGCCAAAGTTTTCTGCCGCATCTCAGTCGACAGCGCGAAGCGCACATCGTCAATCTGTCTTCCGTATTCGGTTTTTTTGGCCCGCCCGGGCAGACCGCTTATGCGTCAAGCAAGTTTGCGGTACGCGGTTACAGCGAATCGCTTCGGCATGAGTGCGAAGAGCGCAATTGGCCAGTGCACGTCTCCCTTGTGCACCCCGGCGGCATCAAGACGAATATTGTTCGCAATGCGCGGACGACAGCTAATCTCTCCAACCAGAAGGCTGACTTGGCCGGCAATTTCGACACCGTTGCGCGTTCGACGCCGGAACAGGCCGCGCAATGCATCGTCGATGGTATACTCCGAAATTCGCCGCGCATACTTATCGGCAGCGATGCCCGCCTCGTTGATCGCTTGACGCGCTATTTGCCGGTGCAACATTTCAAATGGCTGCAAAGACTGAACAGGCGCGCGTCCGGCCGCACCTCCCGGCTCGGCGCCAAGGCGGGCTCATGAGATGATGACATGGGTTGCCAAAGCAATTGGGGTATTGGTCGTCGCTGCCGCCATCGCGATCGGATCGGCGTGGGCCGTGCTGCTCCACTACCCGCTGCAGACCGATATTGCGAACGGCTCATGGCGCACGAGTTTGGCCGTTGGAAGTACGAGTGCGGATCCGTATACGCGCGCTCGCGTCGCGCTGACCGGCTTGTTTGCGCTAAATCCTTCCGAGGCGATCTATTTTTCAGCCAACGTCGACAACGCCGGCCGGCCGTTGCGGACCCATTGCACCTATGTCATCGACGGCAAGCCGTTCGTCGCGCAGTGGTGGAGCATCACTGCCTACGCTGACGATAATTTTCTCATTCCAAATCCGGCAAATCGGTTTTCATTCAACATGGGCAATGTGCCGACCGGCACAGATGGGCGCTATCGCATTGTCGCGTCGTCCGCCGAGCAAACGGGAAATTGGCTGCCCACGGGAACCGGCGGCAGGGGGCTTATCTTGACGCTCCGGCTATACAACGCATCCCCCGAGATTCTGCGACAACTCTCTTCCATTGAGTTGCCGTCGATCAAGCTCGCCGGGAGTTGTCCATGAAGTCGCGCGTTTGGCTGCGATGGTTCGTCGTCACGATAGGGCTCGCAGCCGTAATTCACGTTGCCGTAGTCTGGCTGGTGCCGGTCGTCATCATGCGAGTATTCATGTCGCGCGTCGCGGCACAATATGGCGTCAATCGTGTCATTACCCAGCCGTTGCCGACAGACTTGTCGCGTACCGTCGTCAAGCCCAGTCCTGACCTCCTCTATGGCGTTTGCGTGTTCGACGTCAGCGCCGGACCTGTGCGTTTGTCGATAATGCCACCTACCACATATTGGTCGTTGTCTCTGTTCGACACCAACACCGACAATTTTTTCACGTTTAATGCCAACGATCTGAAAGTCAGCACTGCGGATCTAATGCTTGGCTCTGCAGGTGACAGCGGTGATGCAGCGGCGCGCTTTCCGTCAGCAAGGTTTGTTGTCACACCCCACAACAAGGGTGTCATGTTGGCACGCCTGCTGGTGCTCGATAAGACGAACATGGACGAGGCTCTCGCCGCGCAGAAAAGTATTCAATGCAACGCGATCAAACGTGGAAGCTAAGCAAATGGCGAGTTGGCAGTCGTTTCTGCTCTGCACGATGTTGCGCCTGACGATGAAGCGGGCGGGGCGCCACGGCATTGACATTGCCAAGACGCGCGGCAGCATCGGGACACCTCGGCCGCGGGTGCTCCAGGTTCCGGCGGGATGGAAGGTAGCGCCGCTGAGCGCCAGCGGATTGACTTTCGAAGCTGTCGATCGCGAGAGCGGCAATCCGCTCCGCAGCGATCTCATGGTGCTTTATTTGCACGGCGGAGGGTATTTTTTTGGGTCGCCACAGACACATCGGCAACTCACGATCGGAATGGCCAAGCACTGCGATGCCCCGGTCTACGCACTCGACTACCGATTGGCGCCGGAACACCGATTCCCGGCGGCGCTCGACGATGCACTCGCCGCAGTTCGGGTCCTCGCCAGTCGGCAACCGGGGCGCCGGCTCATCATCGCGGGAGATTCAGCAGGTGGTGGATTGGCGTTGGCTACCGCGCTCGCCATGCGAGACCAGGGCTTATCGATGCCGTCGGCATTGGTGCTGTTTTCTCCTTGGACGGATCTCGCCGGCACCGGCGCCTCCATCGATGCTAATACCCGCCGCTGTGCCATGTTCACAGGTCAAGGCATCCGCGACGGCGCGAGGATCTATCTGGGCGACGCAGATCCGCTCGACCCACGCGCATCTCCGCTGTATGCGGACCTGAAGGGTCTGCCGCCGTTGTTGATCTTCGCCAGTTCGGATGAAGTGCTGCGCGATGACTCGACGCGCCTTGCGTCGAAGGCACTGGCCGCGAATGTGCCGGTGGAACTGCATTTAGTCCAGGGCGTCCCTCATGTCTGGCCAATCTTCGCCCGCATCCTGCCCGAAGGACGGCAGAGCTTGAGCCAGGTGCAGCAGTTTGTCCAACGCGTAGCGCCGCGCGTGCCAACCCTATGAGCAAACCTTTCATACTCTACGGGTGGCATCTTTCGTTTTATGCGGGAAAGGTACGCTGCTATCTACGGTACAAACATATTCCGTTTATCGACCAAGACGTCAGTCTTTACACGCTCGCAGTGCCGATCAAGCGGCATACCGGCGCAGCCGTCATGCCGGTAGTGCGAACACCGGAAGGTCAATGGCTGCAGGACAGCAGCGTCATTATCGATCAGCTTGAAGCTCGTTTCCCGGCGCGGCCCGTTATCCCACAGTCACCCGTGCAGCGGTTCGCCTCGACCTTGCTCGAAGTTTGGGGTGACGAATGGTGGATCCCCATCGCCATGCACACGCGCTGGAGCTATCCGGAAAATTTCGCCCTATTCGAGCGCGATGCCGGGCGCGCCTTATTGCCAGGTTTTCCGCGTTTTCTCCAAAACATGGCCGTTGGCTTCGTTGCTTCGAAATTGCGCGGCTACGTCCCGCGCGTCGGTATCAGGCCCGAGCAGTTCGCGATGATGGAGTCATGGACACGCATCATGCTCGATCATCTCGACGCGCACTTCGCCCGACATCGCTTCCTGTTCGGCGACAGACCCACGCTCGGTGATTTCGGCGTGGTAGGCACCATGTACGGTCATCTCGGTCGCGATCCCTGGCCAAAGCGAGAACTCGTGGACCCGCGCAAGAACTTGCGTGCATGGATCGACCGCATGGCAGCTCCGCCTGACGGCGAAGCTGCGGCCTCCCTCGTGGCTGACGATGAAATTCCGGCGACGCTCACACCGGTGTTTAATTCGGTCTCGCGCGAATTCCTCCCGATGATAGAGGCGGTAGTGCTCGAATTGCAGCGCCTTGCCCCAACGGTGCCGCAAGGAACGCCGCTGCCGCGCGGCGGCAACGACATCACGTTTCCGATGGGCAACGGCAGGTTCAGCCGGGCCGCACTGATCTTTGCTGCTTGGAAAGTCCAACGATTGCTGGATGTCTTCAAGGCTATGAGCGCGGGCGATCAGGCCAAGGTTCGCGCCTGGGCGGCAACTGCGGGTGTCGAGCGCGTGCTCGACCTGCAAATTCCACGCCTCCGTCACGTCGGCCTGCAGGTGGCGCTGGAAAAGCCGATAGCTGTCATTGGTTCATGAGGCTTGTGTGAAAAAAGGGATCGAGAACATGAAGTTGTCGTCGGGTCGCATTGTTCTTGTTGTGCTTGCCGTCCTCGGTGCGGCGGGGTGGCTAGGCTGGCAGCGCTATTGGTATTATCTGCCAGGGCTGGTGGCATCGTTTCGCGATCCCATCGGACCGACGCAGCCGGTGTCTTGGCAAGCAGGGCCGGCAACGCCGCCGTCGGCTGGTGCATCGCGTCCGCCGAATGTCATCGTAATTCTTGCCGACGATCTCGGTTGGAACGATCTTTCATTCAATCGCGGCGGCGTTGCCAACGGTGCCGTGCCGACGCCGCGTATCAATTCCATCGGCCTGGACGGCGCAACATTCATGCAGGCGTATGCGGGCAACGCAACGTGTGCACCATCGCGGGCCGCGATTATGACTGGCCGCTATGCGACGCGCTTCGGTTTTGAATTCACGCCAGCGCCAAAAGCGTTCTCACGCCTGATCAGCACCTTTCCCGCAACCAACGGGCATCCGATGATGTATCATTCGGAATTGGAAGATCAGATACCGGATCACATTGATCTACTCACTGTTCCCACCTCCGAAATCATGATCGGCGAGGTCATGAAGCAGAAAGCCTATCACACGATCATGCTGGGCAAGTGGCATCTGGGTGGCACGCCGGCCACCCGTCCTGAAGCGCGCGGTTTCGACGAGGCTCTGGCGTTTTATTCGGGTGCATCCATGTTCTTGCCCAAAGGCAGTGCGGAGGTCGTCAACTCGATGCAGGACTTCGATCCCATCGACAAGTTTTTGTGGGCCAACCTCGGGTTCGGCATACGTTACAACGGATCCAAGCAATTTGCGCCAGGCGAGTACATGACGGATTATCTCGGCCACGAGGCCGCCCGTGCAATTGTGGCCAATAAGAACCGACCCTTTTTCATGTACCTTGCCTACAACGCCGTGCACACGCCGCTGCAAGCTCTCAAGTCAGACTATGAAACCCTTTCCGATATCAAGGACCATCGTCTGCGCGTCTATGCCGCGATGGTCCGCTCGCTTGACCGCAGTATCGGTTACGTATTGGACGCGCTGAAGGACAATGGGCTCGACGACAATACGCTCGTCATCTTCACCAGCGACAACGGCGGCGCGCATTACATCGGCTTGCCCGACATCAACAAGCCCTTCCGTGGTTGGAAGGCGACATTCTTCGAGGGCGGGCTACATATCCCATTTTTCATGAAGTGGCCGGCGCGCATTCCACCCAAGACTATTTTCGACAAGCCCATAGCCCATGTCGATATTTTTGCGACTGCTGCCGCGACCGCTTCAGCGGCAGTGCCAACGGATCGCACTCTCGACGGCGTCGATCTCGTACGCCACGTCACGGGTGTTGCAACAGAAGCGCCCCACAAGTCACTGTATTGGCGGAGTGGCGACTACAAAGTGCTATTGGCCGGAAATTGGAAACTCCAGGTTTCAGAGGTTCCGAAGAAGGTTTGGTTGTTCGACCTCGCTGTTGATCCAACAGAGCAGACAAATCTGGCGGAGACCAATGTGGCCAAACGCCAGGAATTGATGGCTGATCTGACAAAATTGGATGCAGAGCAGTCAAAGCCCGCGTGGCCATCCCTGCTGCAGGCGCCAATTATGATTGACCAGCCAATGAGCTTTCCGTCCCAACCCAATGCCGAATATATCAATTGGGCTAACTGATGTTCTGTCGATCGAGAACCTACCTCACCCAAATCCA
This sequence comes from Hyphomicrobiaceae bacterium, assembly GCA_025351355.1. Taxonomy (GTDB): domain Bacteria; phylum Pseudomonadota; class Alphaproteobacteria; order Rhizobiales; family Hyphomicrobiaceae; genus JABFRJ01. Next base: position 50,727 of record JANXWC010000251.1, on the reverse strand, counting down.
CGCATACCCGGTTCGAGCAGGGATCGCAGCCCTGGCGATTTTATCTGGTAGCGCCGTTTTGTTGGCGTGGCAGATGCGCGTCGCCGAAACATCTTTGCCGCAAGTGTGCAGCCAAGTTGACGACAAGCCCTCCCGTCCGCAGTCGGGCATGGTCAAGATTACCGGCGGCATTTTTGCCATGGGGTCTGAAGATTTTCGCGCCGAGGAGGCGCCGGTAATCAACGCGACGGTTGGTAGTTTCTGGATTGACGCGCACGACGTTACCAACGCCCAATTCGAACGCTTCGTCCGCGAAGCCGGCTACGCGACCGTCGCAGAGCGATGGAACGGCGGCAATCCGCCCGGCGCGTTTGTATTCAAACCACCGATCGATGCTGTGGAACTTGCCGATCCCAGCCGGTGGTGGCGCTTTGTGGAAGGCGCGAATTGGCGTCACCCTGAGGGTCCCGGTAGCGACATCACGCGTCGCCGCTGGCATCCCGTCGTCCAAATTGCCTACGAGGATGCGGAAGCCTATGCGCACTGGAGCAATCGCGCATTGCCCACCGAGGCGCAGTGGGAATACGCTGCTCGCGGTGGGTTCAGCGGTCAGTCTTATACCTGGGGCAACGAACCCGATACGGCTGATGAACCAAAGGCCAACAACTGGCGCGGCGTGTTTCCTGTCCTGAATCTGGGTACCAATGGCTTTAAAGGAACATCGCCGGTCGGCTGTTTCCCGCCCAACGCGTACGGTCTCTACGACATGGCTGGAAATGTCTGGCAGTGGACTAGGGACAGCTGGACCTCGGACCATCATCGCCCTGCATCGGCTATAAATGCCATAGACGCAAACAACGTCCGCGTCATAAAGGGCGGATCATTCCTATGCGCTACAAATTTCTGCCTACGCTATCGTCCGGCTGCACGGCAGCCCGGTGAGAGTGCTGTTGGCGCGTCCCACATCGGCTTTCGCACCGTTTTAGAGGCGCCCATGCCTTGAAACTGATAGATCTCTAGAGTGCCGGTCCCTTCTTCGGCGCTTGTTGCAAACGCTCGAGGAATTGCTTGAAAGGCACGATCATCTGGCCATGCCACGTAGTGGGGAACAACGGATCGTCGACGCCATACTCCTGTGGCAGCACACCCTCCGGCATATAGAACGTGCCGAACAGGTAGTCCCAGATCGCGAAGGTCGACGCAAAGTTGGAGTCTCCACCTTCGTCGACGCCGGTGTGGTGCCACCGATGAAACACGGGCGTGGCGACGATGTATTTCAGCGGGCCCAAGGTAATGTTGAGATTGGCGTGCACGAATGCTGCCGATAAAGTGTCGAATGGCACCATCGCAATCATGATCGCCGGTGGCACGCCGATAATGATCATGAAGATCGTAACCAGTCCGCTGCCCAGCATCTGGTTGACGGGATGAGCGCGATAAGTGGTGGTCCAGTCGACGTCGAGTGCAGAGTGATGCACGGCGTGAAACGGCCACAGCGTGGAACCGTGGAACACCCGATGCGCCCAATACATCAGGAAGTCTGTTCCGATCACATAGAACGCCAGTTGACCCCAGTACGGCAACTGGCTGATCGGTCCTTTGCCGTTGGATATGTAATCCGTGACGTCGTCTTCCGACATCACACCGCGCATACCGGCAGCCACCAGTAGCATGACGATAAGGCGGGCGTAGGGCGTGATGATTGGCAGAAAGAAGAAATATTGAATATCGGTTAGCAGGTCGCGGCTCCGCCACCAGGGCCGGCCGGGATTGCACGCCGCAGTCTTAAACAGGCTCAATATGGTAAATAGTACCGAGAGCCCGATCACCCAAGGCAACTGGGCGATCAGGAATTTTTCAACACCTGTAAACATCGACCACAGGACTTCCATCGGCGTTATCCCCGTTCCATTTCAGGGACATTGAGCATCACACGGTTTAACAGACGGTTATCTCCGGCGTCAGTTTGATCATTTTCTCGTTGGTAGTGCCGGTATGGACAGGCTGCAGCACTCGAAAAAGTGGTGTTGGACGGCCGTCGCGCGGCGACGGGTTATTGAAATTTCGGTTCTTTCCCGCCGGCGTCTTCGCTATGCTCATACATATCCGACCGGAGGCCGCCGCTGAATGTCGACGTTGCTTGTTTCTCATCCGAGTTTTCTGGAACACGATACGGGCGAGGGGCATCCCGAGCGACCGGATCGTTTGCGTGCAATCCATAAAGCCCTCAGTCATACATTTTTTGACGGTCTGGCCAGGGTGGATGCGCCGCTGCGCGACGATGTCGAGGACGCGATTCTTTTCGCACACGACCGAGAGTATCTTGCCGCATTGAAGGAAGTGCGTCCCGCGCCCGGCCAGGCCTCCGTCCGCCTCGATCCAGATACCGTCATGTCGCCGGGCACGTGGGAAGCTGCCTTACGTGCCGTTGGCGCCGGCATGATGGCGGTTGATGCGGTGATGGCGGGCCAGCACAGCAATGCTTTTTGTGCCGTGCGACCCTGTGGTCATCACGCCGAGCGAGCGTCAGCTATGGGATTTTGCCTATTCGACAACGTCGCTATTGCCGCCCTTTATGCGCGCCAGAAATTCGGAGCCGAACGCATCGCCGTCGTCGATTTCGACGTTCATCATGGCAACGGCACACAAGATATTTTCTGGTCGGACAAAGATCTTTTTCTGGCATCGACACACCAGATGCCGCTTTTTCCAGGTACTGGCGCGCTGTCGGAAACGGGCGTCGGCAATATTTGCAATGCGCCATTGCGTCCGGGGGACGGCGGTAGCCTTTTTCGCGAGGCAATGGAATCACGCGTTCTGCCAGCGCTGAAGAATTTTTCGCCGGATATCATTCTCGTCTCAGCGGGGTTTGACGCTCACGAGGACGACCCGTTGGCCAATTTGCGTCTTAAAGAAGAGGATTTTGAGTGGATTACGGCCAAGTTGGTCGACGTTGCTCACAAGCAGTGCCACGGGAGGCTGGTTTCGATGCTCGAAGGCGGTTATGACCTTCGCGCACTGGCCCGGTCCGTTGCGCTGCACGTCAAGGTGCTGATGGACGGCGCCGCCTGAACGTAATGCAGCGATAGGAAGCGATATGCAGCCGGCAGCCAAGTCTGCACCTACGCGTCACGCCGATATTCGTGAAATGGCGTTTGAGCGTGCTTTGAAGGAACTCGAGCACATCGTCGGTCGCCTTGAGCGTGGCGACGTGGAGCTGGAGGAGAGCATTTCTATCTATGAACGCGGCGAGGCGCTCAAGGATCATTGCGACCGGTTGCTCAAGCAGGCTGAGGCCAAGGTCGAGAAACTGACCCTGGGGCCTGGCGGCACACCTACGGGCACAGAGGCATTTCGGCAGGAATAAAGGATTAGGCCGTGCCGGAGGGCAACGGGTGTCGCCTGGTGTGACCGTAATCCCCTCCCCCGGCCCTTAGTCTGACTTCGCGCGGACGAATTGGCGCCACGTTTCTACTGTCTCTATCCATCGCACCATTTCGGTTTCGCGGGGCGCCGACGGGGAGAGGCGATTAAGGCTGGCTTAACCATTTGTGAGCATGGTTAAGCCCGTAAAGGTCGTTGTAGTTGCGTTGGAGTAACCTGATGAGCCGTCTTTTGGTGCCTTGTGCGCTGTCGATAGCGTTGGCAGTGGCAGGTTGCTCGATTGGTGGCGCGAGCCTTTCCTCGGGATTTGCGCAAAGTCCACTCGTTTCTAAGACCGCCGCGGTCGATACCGATACGCGTGGCGCCCTTGGTGGTGACCCGCAGAGTTCCCGCAAATCAAATTCGAACCTCAAGCTCGCTCGCGCCGACGACAAGGCTCCGGCTGGCCAGTACGAGAAAGCGCCAGCCGGCGCGCTTTCAGATCGTGACTACGGCGCGACTAAACTCGACGCCGAACAAGCGCGTGACGTGGTTAACGCCTACCGACAGAGCAAGGGTTTGAAGCCATTGAAGCTCAATGCAGCTTTGACCGAAGCGGCCAAGGCCCACAGCCGCGATCTCGCCAAGTGGGATCGTATCTCACATTACGGTTCGGACGGATCCAACCCCTGGGATCGCGTGAAGCGCAGTGGCTACAATGCCAAAGTCGCTGCCGAGAATGTCGGAACGGGACAGGCTAGCATCGTCGAAGTCATGAAGGGTTGGCAGGAAAGTGCCGGGCATAACAAGAACTTGCTTCTGGGCGATGTCGAGCATATGGGGATCGCGCTGGTTCAGGATCCAAAGACGGAATTCAAGACCTTTTGGACACTTGTTATTGGTGCACCACTTTAAGTGATACGGTGGTGGGGTGAACCGGCGGTTGATTCATTGCGCGATATGGCGTTGCCATCGGGCGTCGAATGTGTCGGAAATATTAATGCCGACAATGTCTTATCGCGATGATAGGAATTAACAGATCTTGGCTGGCCAAAGGTGCCATGCTTGGCTGAAGGGGATGTTACCGTCGACATGCTGCAACGCGTTCCGCCCGATCTGCTACAGAAGTATCAACAGTTCGCGGTCGTCAATACGCAGCCGCACCGGGAAATGGCGGTCGTCGAGCAACTCTCCCGACAGGGCTACGAACCCTATTGTCCGCGTGTTCTGCGTCGCACCTCGCACGCGCGTCGGTTGCGAGATATTCTGAAGCCCCTATTCCCCGGATACGTTTTCGTGGCCCTTGATCCGGCAATACAACAATGGTCGCCTATTGGCTCGACATTCGGTGTGCGACGCATCGTAAAGGCCGGTGATCGCCCGGCCTTACTTGATGGCGGGTTCATTGATGCATTGAAAGCACGTGAATTGGAGGGCGCCGTCGTCAGGCCGGAAAACCCATATGAGATTGGGGATTCCGTCCAGTTTGTCAGTAATGCCTTTGAGGGTGTCGTCGCCAAAATAGTGGCGCTGAAAGATGCGGATCGTATTGTCGTCATGCTCGAATTGCTGCACCGGCCAGTCGCGTTCACTACAGATGTGCGCGCGGTCCGACCGCTTGCTCCATAGGCGACCTGGAACCGCGCTTAAGTCACGGGTACGGTCTCAGGGTAGCCACGGCCCACCCCAACATTTCGCGCAATACTTCCGTGCTTCTCGCCAACGCCGCAGCCGACGGAATAATATCCAGCGGTGAATCATATATTGCCCCGCTTTCGAGAACATCTGTCGTTGCCGGGATCACCGGCAGGCCGTGTCGCCGAAACTCCACCATCGCCCGAGCCATGTGCAATGCCGACGTTACTAGGAGGCCCGACTGAATGCCGTGTTTGAGCCAGATGTCCCGTGTCTGCTCAGCATTCTCCCGCGTCGTACGGCTTTCGCTCTCCAATAGGATCGCAGACCGCGGAACACCGAATTCCGTCAGAAGTTTTGCGATATCGTCCGCTTCGCGCGGATCGGTCGGATGTGGCGTAAGATTGCCCGCCGAAATAATGATGCGATCGACTTTGCCAGCTTTGTAAAGGCGTGCAGCGTAGAGCACGCGATTGCCAGCGGAGCCCAACTCGACTTCGAGGCGCGCCGCTTTGGCGCCGCGAGTTGCGCCACCCAGCACTACAGCAACGTCCGCGTGAGCAAACTGGGTAATCGGCTGTGCCGGGAACTGCTGTTCGAGTGCTCGTGTCAGCCATTTCGCGACCACTGGCGTTGAAAACGCCAACACTTGTCCAATGGTGAAGAGCGCGAACCAAAAGCCAAAACGGCGCGCGCGTCGTTCTCGCATGGCAGCGCTAGCAACGGCTACGACGGTCATCATCATGGGCGTGCTGATCGCAGCCAAAATCTTGCTCGTCATTAGCCAAATCATGGGGATCTATTGACATCCCTACATCCCGCCGCAACCAACTCTTTTGCGTGCGCAATTCAGAATTTCTGCGCGGCTAGTTTTTGGTCCCACGGCCGACGCTGACATAGCGAAAACCGTGTTGAGCAACGACCGTGGGCGGATAAATATTTCGCAAGTCCACTATGAGCGGTTCGTCCATTGTCGGCCTGATGCGCTTCAGATTTAGCGCACGAAAGCCTTCCCACTCGGTGACGATGACAAGTGCGCTCGCGCCGTCGGCACACTGGTAGGCATCGTGACCATAAGTAATATCTGGGAACAGTTCTTTGAACGCCGCCATCCCGTGTGGATCGTAAGCGGTAATTTTTGCGCCGGCATCTAGAAGTGAATTAACAATCGCAATTGCAGGCGCGTCTCTGATGTCATCTGTATTCGGCTTGAACGTTAGGCCGAGTATGCCAATTTTTTTTCCGCGCACGCTGTTGCCGCACGCAGCAATGACCCGACGCGCCATGGCTCGCTTGCGTTGATCGTTGATCTGTACGACCGCTTCGACGATGCGCTGTGGCGCGCCTTGGTCCTGTCCTGATTTGACAAGCGCCAGAGTATCCTTCGGGAAGCAGGAACCGCCATAACCGGGGCCGGCATGAAGAAACTTTGTACCGATACGATTGTCCAATCCCATGCCGCGGGCTACGGATTGGACATCGGCGCCGACAGCTTCACAAAGATCGGCGATCTCGTTGATGAAAGTAATTTTCGTCGCCAGGAACGCATTGGCGGCATACTTGATCAACTCCGCCGTTCGGCGGTCCGTGAACATCATTGGAGCGGCATTTATAAAGAGCGGACGATAAACTTCATTCATGACGTCGCGCGCCCGTGCATCGCTGGCGCCAACGACGATTCGATCGGGAAACTTGAAGTCCCGGATGGCTGCACCTTCACGGAGAAATTCCGGGTTAGAAGCAACCGAGAAACCATCTGGCGGCGCGCACTCGGTGATGATGCGTTCGATCTCGTCAGCAGTGCCCACTGGAACTGTCGATTTGGTAACCACCACGCAGTAGCGGCGCAGCGATTTTCCGATCTCGCGTGCGGCGCCATAGACATGGGATAGGTCGGCGTGCCCATCCATCTCACGACGTGGCGTTCCGACGGCGATGAAGACAACTTCCGCGTCTTCGAGTGCAGCCTTCAGATCCGTTGTGAAGCGGAGCTGTTCTGCGCCAACATTCGTAGCCACGAGTTCTTCGAGGCCAGGCTCGAATATGGGAATCTTCGAATTTGTGAGATTGGCGATGCGCTCCGCATCGCGGTCGATGCACACGACATTATGGCCGAAGTCGGCAAGGCAGGCCCCCGTCACCAAGCCGACATAACCACATCCGACAATCGCGATATTCATTGGTAAATTCTATCCGTAAAGCTGCTTCGCGAAATGCTTCTTGCAGATCAAAGATCGACACGGTCCGATGATTTCGCTCCGGCGCCGAGAATTCGTTCTTGGATGCGGTCGGCCATCCGCTCCAATGCGGCAGCGCAGTCCCTTACATCACCAACGCCAACGCGAGTATAGCCGATCGGTGGCGCTTCGCTGCACAGCAGATGGACGTCCGATTTTTCACTTCCCACGTATAGGATCGGCAGCCCCGACGCAATGCAACCATAGACCTTAGAGGGCAGGACGTAACCGACATAAGCGTCGCTGAGTGTAATGAGATGCGCATCGGGCGTGACCAGCAGCGCGGCCAATTCCTCGAGCGGCACCGGCTTCGTGCGAATATGCGGAAGCCCGTCCTTGACCAATGCGGCTTCAACATTTCCAGCATTTGCGCCGACCGCGTTGAGCCACAACACAAAGCGACCGCTTCCTTGGCGATGATGCCAGCGGTAGGCCTCAACAAAAGTCTCTACATCATGGGCAACGCCCCAATTGCCGGAGTAGAGCAGAAGCAACTTGCCATCAGTATCGGCGGGTCGCGTTAGCGGCAGCGTGTCGGTCGACACCGGCACCGGCGACGCATCCCGTTTTAATACAATTTTAGCTGGATCGATACCGATCGCTTGCAAGCGCACCCGCTGGTCCTCGCCCAGGACCTCAAAACCATCAATCCGGCGGCGCCAGAACAGGGTCAATGCAAATAGCGCCCGCAGAACAATCGATGGCGAAGCTGAAGCTGCCATCAAACATTCCGGATGAAAATCGGTTATTCTATAGATCAATCGCTTTCGCAGAATCAGATTCGCTGGTGCTATCCAGTGCAGTAACAGGGGCGGACTTCCGGTGAAGACGATTTCATTAGAGCGTCGCAAATCGCCCCAGAATTGCAGCGTTAGCCGCGTGTTCGTTGCGATCGTCCAGAATATGCGTCGAAAAAATCGCTGCTTTTCATAACTGCTGGCGACAATCGCTCGCGTTTTCAGCTTGCCCTGACCCAAAACCTCTTCGGTTTCTCTTTCGGCCTTCGAGCTCAAGCCGCCTAGCACAACGTCATTACCCTCGAACGCAAGTTTGCGTGCGGCAATCGTCGCATACTGGCCCACGGCACCGTAGTCCGGAGGTAGCCAATCGCAGAGATAAACGATGCGGCTTGAAGTGGTTGGCACAACAACTCTTTTGCGTAGCACGCTCAGTTGGTCTGGCAATTGATTTTCGTAAGTTCGCGGTTGGATACAAACGCGGCCGCGGCGGAAGAGACAGATATATTGGTCTTGCTATCCAGTAGTTTCGGTTCTTACGAGCTTGGTGTCCGAAGCCATCATTTCTGTTACCAGATCGGCAAACGTTGTTGTTGCCGTCCAGCCGAGTTGCTTGCGTGCTTTTGATGCATCGCCGATCAACAAATCGACTTCGGTCGGTCTGAAATAGCGCGTATCAATCTTCACGATCAGATTTCCTGATAGACTATCGCGTCCGACTTCATCGACCCCTGTGCCCGACCATTCCACAATGCGCCCGACATAGGCGAAGGCGGCCTCAACAAATTCCCGCACCGACCGCGTCTGCCCCGTGGCCAGCACATAATCGTCCGGGGCGTCCTGCTGCAGCATTCGCCACATACCCTCTACGTAGTCTCGTGCATGACCCCAGTCCCGTTTGGCATCGAGGTTGCCGAGGTAAATGCACTTATCTATTCCTGCCTCGATGCGTGCCACGCCGCGAGTGATCTTGCGCGTAACAAAGGTCTCGCCTCTTATAGGGCTCTCGTGATTGAAAAGGATGCCATTCGACGCGTGCATGCCATAGGCTTCGCGATAGTTCACGGTTATCCAATAGCCATAGAGTTTGGCGACCGCGTATGGCGATCGCGGATAAAACGGTGTTTTTTCGCTTTGGGGCGTTTCACGGACGAGGCCGTACAACTCCGACGTCGATGCTTGATAGAATCTCGCTGATTTTTCCATTCCGAGAATGCGCATCGCTTCGAGCAATCGCAAGACGCCGATACCGTCAGCATTCGCTGTATATTCTGGGCTTTCAAAGCTCACCGCGACGTGGCTTTGTGCTGCCAGATTGTAAACCTCCGTGGGCCGGATTGTCTGCATCAACCGAATTAGATTGGTCGAATCGGTCATGTCCCCATAATGCATCTGAAAGCGCGTATCGCCCTCATGAGGGTCCTTGTAGAGGTGGTCGACACGTTGTGTGTTAAACGACGAAGAACGCCGTTTGACGCCGTGCACTTCATAACCCTTGGCGAGCAGCAGTTCCGCCAGATAAGCACCATCCTGACCGGTCACACCGGTGATCAAGGCGATCGGTCGTTGTGTCATTTGCGCTGATATCCCGGCAATAGCTGGCGAGCCCCAATGTCGTTCGATGATTTACGTAGTGTGAGAAGGAGCACGCGTCAGCCTTACGCACTCTCTAAGTCTGCGCAGTTCCGATACCACGCAGCGTACCCATCGTGGCAAGGAAATCAGCATAAGTTTCCCGTATACCTATTTCCAGACTTATTCTCGCCGTCCATCCAAGAGCCGACAGGCGGCCGACGTCCAGCAATTTGCGCGGCGTCCCGTCAGGCTTTGAAGTATCGAAGACTAGCTCGCCGGAATAACCAACGATCCCAGCGATCAGCTTGGCCAGTTCACCGATAGAAAGCTCCTTTCCGGTACCAATATTCAGGATTCCTCCGGAATAGTCGCGCTCCATGAGAAAAACGCAGGCGTCCGCCAAATCATCGACATGTAGGAATTCCCGCAGAGGCCGACCCGTGCCCCAGATCGTCAACTCTTTGTCGCCGCGCACCTTGGCTTCGTGCGTGCGCCTCAGAAGCGCCGGCAGGACATGGCTGCCAACCAAATCATAGTTGTCATTGGGACCGTAAAGATTGGTCGGCATCACACTCACGTAACTTGTTTTGTACTGCGTATTATAAGCTTCGCAAAGTTTTATGCCCGCAATTTTGGCTATAGCGTAGGCCTCGTTTGTGGGCTCAAGCGGCCCGGTAAGCAGGTAGTCCTCGCGGATGGGTTGCGGACAATCGCGGGGATAAATGCAACTTGAGCCCAGAAACAGCATTCGCGTGGTGCCGGCGAGCTTTGCTCCGTGGACGAGATTGGCTTCGATCAACAGGTTCTCGTAAAGAAACTCCGCCGGTCGCGAGCTATTCGCCTGAATACCGCCGACGCGCGCTGCGGCGCACACAATATAGTCGGGAATTTCTTGCCTCAAAAACGCCGTAACAGCATTCTGGTTACACAGATCGAGCGAATTACGAGGCGCGGTGAGTACGTTCGAGTAACCACCGCCTTTGAGGCGTCGGACAATGGCCGAGCCGACCATGCCGCGGTCACCAGCGACATAAATTTTGGTGTCGAGTGGCACGGTACGGATAGCCTTGCTCATGGCGTGATCACCGATAGGGCAGCGTCATCGCGCGTGATGAACCAATCCCCGAGTACGAGAACGTCCATCTTTGTTCTAAGGAAGCAATCAAGCGCTTCCGCGGGCTTACACACGACGGGTTCGTTTTCATTAAACGAAGTGTTGAGGACCATCGGCACGCCCGTGAGTTTATGGAATTCGGAGATCAGGCACCAGTACCTCGCGTTCGTTTGTCTGTAGACGGTCTGAAGTCGCCCCGAGCCGTCGACATGTGTCACGGCTGGGATGAGCGCGCGCTTGTCTTGGCATATCTGGAACACTTGCATCATGAACGGAACGTCGTCGTCCTCTTCGAACCAGTCGCTCACATGCTCCCTCATAATGGATGGCGCGAACGGTCGAAAGCTCTCGCGCCGCTTTATCTTGATGTTAAGAATATCCTTCATGTCCGCGCGACGGGGGTCACCGAGAATGGAGCGATTGCCGAGCGCTCGCGGTCCCCACTCCATTCGTCCTTGAAACCAACCGACAACTTTGCCATTAGCGACTTTCGCGGCCGCCTGCGCACATAACGCGTGTTCGTCGCTGAACTTTTCCACGAGACATCCGGCTTTCCTGAGTTCGCCGGATTGGGCATGAAGTAGGGCGTCCACTTCTGCCGATACGCAGTCTGGGCCCAGGTAAGCATGGTCCATCACTGCGCGGTGAATGTTGGCATCTCCCGCCAGTGATGACACTGTCGAAGGGTTTGAAGTTACCGGCGCTTGATTCAGTTGATGCCAGACATGGACGGCCGCACCGATCGCTCCGCCGGCATCTCCGGCCGCCGACTGGACGTACACGCGTTTGAAATGTGTACGGCGCTTAATCTTACCGTTAGCGACGGAATTCATGGCGCAACCGCCTGCAAGTGCAAGGCTCTGGTTCTTGTGACGTGCGTGCAGAGTGACAAGTAGATGAAAGAACGCTTCCTCGTACATAGCCTGTATTGAGCGTGCGAGATCTTTGTGTTTTTGCTCCAGAGGTTCGCCCTGGCGGCGTGCCGGTCCGAGGAGAGTTTCGAGGTTATGCGAGAAAAGCGTGCCCACAGTCGGACTGCCGCCTTCCCACTCGTAGGCGATTTTTTCCCGATGGTGACGGAAATATTTCGTTTCCAGCGCGAATGAACCATCATCGAGAAGCCGCACAATCTGGCGCATTTCCTGCAAAAATGAGGGCTGGCCATAAGGCGCCAGGCCCATCACCTTGTACTCGTCGCCGTAGTTGGGAAATCCCAAATACTGAGTAAGCGCTTGATAGAAAATTCCGAGCGAATGGGGAAAGTAGACGCGACCTTCCACGTCGATAGTTGTCGCGCTCCCCAGGCCCCACGCAGCGCTGGAAAAATCGCCGAACCCATCGATGGAGATCACCGTTGCCTGTTGGAATGGAGAGACGAGAAAGCAGGACGCCAAGTGTGCCACGTGGTGCTCTATTCGGTGCAGTTTTCCCTTGAATTCAGCTTCAGGGAACGCAGTTCGCAATTCCGTTTCGACTGAATGCCGTTTGGTTTGATTGCGAAGGCGATCAATAATCAGGCGCGGATCTGGTCTATTAAGTAGTGCAAATTTGGCCTTTTTGATAAAGCCGGCACGGGGATCGGAATTGATCGCGATATGATCCAAATCTTGCAACTTTGCGCCTGCTGCGGACAGACAATAGCGGATTGCCTCGGACGGGAAACCTGCCCAATGTTTAATGCGTCGAAAGCGCTCTTCCTCGGCTGCCGCGACGATGATGCCGTCGCGCACGACGCAAGCAGACGCGTCGCCGTGATACGCGTTAAGTCCTAGTATGATCACTGTTTTTCCGTAGCTCCACGCAAGCGCCGATCAATGATGGCTAAGGCTATCATTATTTCTGCAAGCGTCCGCTGCAGGACATAGTACCAGCCGGCCCATCCGTCAAAAAGGCATCCCTTCACGAGCAGTGTATAACCGAATACGAATATGGGCGCCGGCCATGCCAACAGTCTGATGCTGTCATTTCGCCCCAACTTTTCGCGTGACGCAGACAACAAATACTCCGCTTCCCCAGCGGCATACTTTTGTTGTGACGCAAACCAGCGTGCAATTGGCTTGCGGTCATCGTGTCGGATCTTGGATTGCAAGTTTTGAACAGCACCTAAGATCGCAACCCGGTGGCCGTGACCTTCGTCGCAATAGTTGGCGCCATTCCGTCGATACAGGACCGTGCGCGCTGGATACAATGTCGCTCGCAGCGGTCGGCCGAAGATGCTGTAGACGAAAGACGCCCTGTAACCCGCTATTTCATTCGACGGCACCAGACGCTCGAGTTCGGCAACCAAGTCTGCACTCAATTGGTAGTCGGCGTCCAACGAAAGCACCCAGTCCGTTTTTATTTCCGACAGTCCATAGTTGCATTGCTTTGCAAACGTGTCGAAGGGCCTCTGCAGAATAACGACTTGAGGATACTGTTTAGCAATCGAGATCGTCGCATCTGTACTGCCACTATCGACAACAAGAATTTGCGAGGCCCATTTGACGGCCTCGAGTGTTCTCCCAATGTTGGGCTCCTCATTAAATGTAATAATCAGAACTGTTATTTGATTGAGAATACTCATTGGGACGACTGGTTTCATGCCGCTTCCAAATACAGGTCCGCCATCGATCGAGCTACCGCATCCCACGAAAATAGCTCTCGCGCCGCACGGCAACCCGCATCTCCCATTTGCTTCCGAAGCTCACGATCGGCGAGCAGTTTGGCAATTGCTGTGCCAAGGACTTCGGGGGCACCATTGACGACGATCCCTGCGCCGCAAGCGCTGACTGCATGCGCCAGTCCAACTTCCGGTGTCACGACGACCGGTACACTGCAAGACATGGCCTCCAAAACTACATTGCCGAAGTTTTCGGAATATGATGGAAGCACAAAGACGGTGGCACTTGCCATCAGCTTCCATTTGTCGTCGCCAAATACTGGGCCACAAAACGTCACCCGTTCTGCCAAGCCTAGCTCGCGCGCAAGCTGCTGCAGGCTCGGCGCGTAAGTTTCTTCATCATTGCCAGCGACGACTAGTGGGATGCCGGGTACATGGGCCATTGCCCGAATGAGCCGATCGATCCCCTTTTTCCAGTTTACTCGCCCAAGATAAAGTACGAATGGCGCGGCGGTTTCGACGCGCCTCGGCGGGTTCGGCAAAAGGTCGATCCCGTTTGGAATGACGGCCACGCTGCGAGGACAAAATCCCAATTTTCGAATTTCGTCAGCCTCGATTGTCGACGTGGCGTGGACGGCATGTGCCCGATTGATGTTGCGGCGCTCAAATAGTGTAATCCATGCGCGCTTGACCCACGCGCTCTTGCGACGAATGAGGTCGTCGACCAACATGCCGCGCGGTGATACTAAATAGCTAATGCCCGCTCGTCGGCAGGCGGAAGCACCTGCAGTTGTTGGCCACAAGAAAACGGAATGCAAGTGAACCACGTCGAAGGTGGAAAGGTTGTTCTGCAATGCCACGGCCATGTCCGGTGAACGATAAAGACGGCGTCCCAGGCCGGTTGCAAAATATGTCACTCTCACTCCATCCAAATCCACTGGCGCGCCCGTCGGCACTGAGGAAACGCCGGGTCCGTCGACATTGGTCGTGTAGACCTCGACATCGTGGCCTTGCTTGACCAACTGGGAGCAAAGTGCGTGGACCGAGTAGATCGGACCTCCGTAACGGGTGGCGGGCAAATAGGATGGAACTATATGTAGCAATCTCATTGTCGGCCGCTGCCTTCGAGATTGCTGACATGATGAGCCAAAGAGGCCGTCCAAAAATGGTTCCATTCGCCAGGCGCTGAGGGCGGTGGGCCTTCATACAAGGTCTGTCGGATGGTTGCCGGACGAATATGTCCATTTATATGATCGGGGTGACGGAGCAGAACTGCGTCAGACAGAAAACCAGCCCATTCGCTATATGTGCTCCCTGCCGACAGGACAATAACGCGAGATCGCGACATCAAGAGTAGATCCTCGACATCATTTTGCGCTTTGGAGCGCGAGACGTTTGGTAGGCTGAGCAGCGAAGAAAGTTCTTTGTCGCTTCCATCAGAGAAAACGGTAATCGGTAAGTCGATGCCCGCAGCCAACCTCATCTGGTGGATGATGTCTGTGAAATAGCGATCCGGCGTTCGGACGCCGCCTACATCGCGAAAATTCTCGTTTGGGTTCAATTGGCGGAAGTCGCCGCGGCGAACGTGAATTGCGATGATTGGAGGCACGAGGCGTTCGAGCGATTCTGCGTACACTGGCCTTATTGCGGCGTAGACTCGGTGCCGTAAGAATGTCCGTTGTTCCCGGATATCCCCAAACATGTCTTGCCAGCCAGGGATCCGGCGAAACGTAAACACGTTGCGTGAAACGGAGGATGGTCGCAGCTCAATGACTGGTTCTTCAACAATACCGCCATGGGCAGCTCCGCTTATTAGCGCAAGCGCTACCGGAGTGCTCGTACGTTCAAAAAAGCGTGCATAGAGCCGCGAGCTTTTTTCGCCCCTGAGCACGGGACCAATCTTTGGGTAACTCCAACCAATGGTATGAACCGGTATGCCATTTACATGAGCAAAGGCTTGCGCTTTTGCCCAAACGAAGAGTTTATTTGCCAAGCCGGCATTTGGCAGTACTGCGACTGTCACGCCCTTCACTAAGTCATCCCCCACTGCGCATCATAAATGGTCGCATGTGTTTTCAATCAACATGAGATCGTCGCTCGAAGCTAGTTTGGCTTGCGTAACGGCGCATCCACAGCTTTGTAGTGCTTCAGAAACCGCAATGCTTCGATTCCAATAAAATAAATCGCAACACCGGCAGCCATGGATGCCCCTATCTCGGCGAGGGATCCTCCTGATTGCAGTGTTCCAGAGCCAACGAAGAAAAAGAACATGACCCCGTACCAGTCGCCTGCAGTCATGGCTTCGGCTAGGCGCACGTCCATATACCGCAGTGCCATCCCGAAGATGAAAAAACCTACAATGATTCCGGGAAGGCCGAAATTGATATAGAACTCGATAACTTGGCCCATGCCGATACTGGTGCCTGCAGAAAATGCTATCATACTATGATCACTAACATAATTGCCGCTGCCACCGACCTCAGGTTTTCCAGGCCATAGCACGCGCGGTATCACGGCGAGCAGTCCGTCAACAATGGTGCTGCCGTCGCGAAAAGGAACAAGCGACGGGGTGCTGCGCATCACGGCGCCGACCAATACATTCTGATTTAGTCTGATATCTACAAGTTCCAGATGCCGTGGATTGGAAATATCGAAGGGTGTCAATGCGTAAATCATAGAGAGCATCGCATCTGCGCGTTGTCCGTAATCTTGGCCACCCCAGACCGCGTCTCGAATATTGCCGCGATGCTCGGCATATGCGACCCACAAACTGACGCCGCCGTAAAGCATCAACGAAAGCAACGCCAGCAAATGCCACCGCGGACGATAGAACATCGCGACAAACGCCAGAATAGTCGTAATCATTGCAATTCCGTAGCCGATGAACCCTGATGTAATAATCGTGATGACAGGCATCCCCAAAGAGATCCCAATCCACTGGTAGAACTGTCGGGTATTGCCCTTGTGCCAGGCACTCCAGCACATCAAACAGATCGCCAGCAGCAGTCCAGTTTTTCCAACAGACAGCACGGCACCGGCGCTTGGGAGCGCGGCCAAAGGCGTGTACGTGGCGATCCACGCGCCAATACCAAGTGGCAGGAAAAACACCCGGACGAGACGTTCGAGTTCGCCAAGATTTACGAGCTGAGTGCGACGACTTTCCTGAGCGCGCGGCAGCCGGGTTGAGGGCGGGCGAGTGACGTTGATGACAAGCGTTCCCAATACGAAGGCCAAAAGACCGTAGGTTGAATAGCGAAACCCAATAAGGGTATCGCTAGAGTCAAGAAATGGGCTCCAAGGTGATGCATGAACGAGTGCACCAAACCAGTGGTTCATAACCAAACCCATCAGATATGAATAAACAAGAAAGCCACCGAGTTTCCCTCTCGCGGCATATAACGAGAATAGCAAGATCGGAGCAGCCAGCCAAAGCGCCAAAAATGCGTAGAGATCGGGATCGCTATTCATATCTGCAATCCTCACGCGTCATTTTGCAGCCACCTGTCATGGTAGGCGATAACTTCGGTCGCCATTTCAATCCAAGTACGGATACCCGGGTTGTTCCGCTTTTCCCCGATCAGAGCCGCAAATTCCGGCCGGTTGTCATGGCACCAACGCAAGCGTTCCGCAAACGCACCGACCGAACGTATGGGCACGGCCCAGCCACTGGAACCGGCCGCAATCATGTCGGGCGCCGAACAGTTGGTGGTTGCGAGGATCGGTAGACCAGCCGCCACGGCCTGCGCTAGCACCGCGGCAAAACCATCTTCAAGCGTCGGAAACAAGAACAGATCCGTCTCCCGATAGTATGACGGTAGTGTGGCCTCAGCCACTCTATCGTTCAATTCAATCCATGGAGCAGCGTGTTGGCGAAGCTTACTCGTCTCTGATGGGAAATCGCCCACAAACTGAAATGACATTAAGTGATTGAGGCTTCTCGCTATGTCGACGAGATCTCGTGCACCTTTACGATAGGAAAAGGTCCCGACAGTGAGTATCCGAAGCGGGTCGCCTGAAAGTATGCGCTTGCGCCGGGCTGCAAGTGCGTCCACGTCCGCTTGAAATTGTGTGATGTTCACTCCCAGCGGGTTCACCATGATGCGGTTCGGCTGGATCTTGTGCTTGATGAAGCTGTCCCGCGCAAAATTAGAAAGCACGAATATGGAGTCCGCGAGCTCGTACTCTCGTTCCTCGCGTTCGATCATCCATTGGCTTGGTCGATCCAACGTTAAGCCAACGCGGCGTTCTTCAGCCTGCAGTAAATCTGATTGTTCGCGGATGTGCGACGACCCGCGCAATAAGATGCGCAATTGCCTTTTCTGCGGGCGTGGCCGACGCAGGAACTGCTCCATTACGCCGGAAAAACCATAAATAATATCAGCGTCTATCCGGACGCCGCGCGCAGCCCATCGAGCGAACGCGTTGTGCAAGGCCGGCTCGAGCAGCGCTTGCGCCCGCACAGATTTGATCTTCGATCCGAGCCGGGAAGCGATGCCGTGCGGCAGGAACGAGCGTACGTGGGCGCGTGGAACGTGCCACCTTTCGACGACGGACGCCGGATAGTTTGTATGCACGACAACATCGTGACCCAGCGACAGAAGTGCGTGTGCCAGCGAAAAGCCGTGGAATCGGCCGTGCACGATAATGTCAATCTTACGGGAAATTAGGTTCTTCAAGCTGGGCGCTCAGTTTGACGCGGAACTATGGCGGCAATTGCGGTGAGAATTTGAAGGAGTCGATCGCGGTATGTATTTTTGCCCAAGAGGATGTGTCGGTTAGCAGCCGCAGCCATCCGATGACGTTCGGCAGGGTTCACAAGTGCCCAATTGGTCTTTTCGGCAGCCTGTTGCGGCGTCTTGAAATACAAGACGCAACTCCCCTCTGCCCCGAATATCTCGCGATGCTCCAGGGTATCTTCCGCGATCATGAAACCGCCGACGGCGGGAATTTCGAACGAGCGCATCACGTGTCCGTCCCTGTTGGCGCGCCGAACCAGACAGAGATTGACTGCCGCCTCTGCAGTCAATTGGCAGAGTTCCGAGGCCGATCGCTGACCAAGTCTAGCGCCGCGCGTGACGTGAAAGCGCTCCCAGTAGCTCCCAACCAATGTGGGTTCCAAACCGGCAGCGCCTGCCGCGTCGAAAAATGCAGCGCGATCCCGATCGGCGCCGCCTACGAACAAGACTTGCGTCTGCCGTGAGCGTGCGGCGCTGTCGACCGTGACAGGCTTGAAGAGCAAAGGATCGTACCCGAAAGGCAGGTAGCAGACGTTGCTGCACTTCAGTCCAGCGAAGTCGCCAATATTTGCGCGCCGTGGGGTGAACACGATGTCGTAGGCGGGCAAGCTCCGGACGTGCCATCGTGCGTGGTGGATCGGATTGAAGGGGTCATCAGTTGAGAAATTGACGCAAGTAACTCCGAGCGCTTTGAGCTCGGCTAACGCCCGCCGCGTTAACGGGGCCGCGCCAGTTGTGATAAGGATTTGGGCGGGATCTCGTGCAACAGAAGCAACAAGCTGTTTTGAGAACCTGCTGAGATGCATGGGTCGGCGTCCGCCGAAATGCCATAGCAATTTCTGAGCGAAGGCTGTTGGCGCCATCGCGTCGCTGCTGTCCACCAGTTCAGCCGACAATCCGAGTTCCGACGCAGCCCGGCAGAAGCTATCGCCGACGTTGGTGCCGCCTGCGCCTCCAACAATGATCACACGGCCCTCACGAAAGCGGTCGATCACATCATCCGATGTTAGATGTTCGGGCGCGTTCACGTGCGTTTTGCCAACCGATAAAGCCGGGGCCGCAGCCAATCGAACACACTGGGAGGCGTCAACAGAGCAATTGCACTTGTCGTCGCGTAGATGGGCCAAAGCATCAGGCGGCGATACCAAGACATTCCGCAATCGCGTGCTATGTCACTGGGACTGAGCGCTAAAAGCACGCCGATGGCATAGCGCATAGACTGCACGCGCCGCAGTTCGACTCCCCAGAACGGATAGGTATACGCATATAGGCGGCAAGCTATTTTGAAGCCGAGACTGTCAAGTTCCGCGGCTGACACCGAGGGGCGGAGGCCTGCGGTTACGACCTCTAACAGGCGCCCCATGGGCAATGGACGTTTAACAATCGGACACGGCTGAAGGCGCGGACGCTGCCGGTAGCTGTCGACATCCTGTCCGGCAATCTGGATGTCCTTGTCGATACAGATTTGATCGATAGCAAGAAACCGTCCACCGCGGCCAACGAGACGAGCGCCCAGAAACATCTGATACATTTCGCTGCCATCGACTTCGACCGTAGCTTCCGATCGCGCCTGAGCACCGTCGAAGATCACTCCGCTGACAAAACTGTAACTACGGAAAGTCGCAAGCGCCGCTTCCGGGCCAGCACCGAGAACCCCGGTGGCACCCATCCGACGAAACGTCGTATTCGTCGACAATTCCTTGTAATTGGTAATCGCCGCCGCGACGTCGCCCACGCGTTTGATCGCGTCATGCAGGGTCTGCAAGGTGGTCGGCGCGCTCAATTTGTCGTCATTCCCCATCAGCAACAGGTAGCGACCGGTCGAGAGTGCAATAGCGGCGCGCAAATTCCCGTCGTAGCGAAGGTTCGTTGAGGTTTTTGAATAGGTAAATCGCATGCCGCTGTTGCGCAGAAAAGCGATGAGTTCGTCAGTTTTGCCGTCGGTAGAGCAATCATCGCTGATGCAGACCTCAAAATCCCGAAATGTTTGTGCGGCGTAGGCTCGGCATGCCTCGATCAGGAAATCGGTGCGATTGTACTGCGGGATACAAATTGAGAAATAAGGCGGTGCAAGATCACCAGATGACTTAATAACACCACTCACTCGCCTGACTTCCGTAAGGGATGGCTCGATAAAGCACGCCGAATTTCGGTTCCAACAGTCATAATGGTACGGCCAAAAAATTCGCTGAGTTCTTGACGAGTGGCTCTTGAATTTTGCGCAACACGCCGCCGTTTTCGATTATGAAAAGCTCGTAACCGAGGCCGATAAGCAATCTTTGTGCGTCACCGGCCGACGCGCCAGCGCGCGTCTCAGCCCAATCCGCAAACTCGAATATTATGCGGGGACGATGTGGACCTGTAAGCAAGTCCTTTGCTCCATAAAATGCTTCAGCTTCGAACCCCTCAATGTCGATCTTAAGCATATCGACACGTTTTATATGGTTGCTTTGCAACATCGCGGAGAGGGTGTCCGCGTTGACGAAAGTCGGATCGGTGTCGAATTGCGCGGCTAGCGCTCCCATGCCAAATTTTTCTGGCGGCGCTGGCCAAAATGGAAGCCGTGTGGGGCCGCTTCTTGCAACGGCTTTCTTCACGAGGACGACATTAGTGCATCCATTGAGCCATAGATTGTGTTCCAGATACGGTTGAACTTGCGGAGATGCCTCGACCGCCAAGATACGTCCAGCGTGGCCGACTAGCCGAGATGCATGAACCGTAAAAACACCGACGTTAGCTCCAATATCGACGAACGTGCCTCCCACGGGCAAGTGCTGCGCCAAAAGTTTCATCGTTTCGGGCTCATATACTCCGTCGAAAAGGCAATAAAAAGCGACGGGTTCCCGCAAAGATGGCATCAGAAATTGCATGCCGCGGCGTGTTGTAACTCTTACGTTTTGCTTTTGTAATATTCGTTCACCGACAAGACGTGACAATCGTGTCTTGCCAATGAATCCCGGCGGTAGAATTCGCAATGCTCGCGCTATGACGCCCTCGTACGCAGATAGATATTCCTGTTCAGGAAGACTCATGTGGATGTCTTCACTTCAAGTATACGTTGTCGGAACACCAGAGTTGTCACTCGCGCTGACCCATCCCGGATAGTTGCGCCAGAACTGGCGCAAAGCAGCGCTCATAGTTCCACTCGGAGAGTATGCGTCGGCGTCCAGCCTCCCCCATTTCACGAATCATTTCGGGATGCTCGATGCACCATGACATGGCGTTTGTCAGTTCCGTCGTATCGTAGGGATTGCACGCCCGTGCGAAGCCGGGGACCACAAACATGTCTCGCCAATCCGCTAGGTCGGACACGAGCAGCATCTGTCCCCTCGCGAGATAGTCGAACGGCTTGTTGGATGCACCGGCCATATGAGCCATGTTGATGTCATTTGAAGAGGGCGGCATAAATGCAAGGCCGACGTCGGCATTTCCCGCCTCCAGCAAGAGTTCACGTCGCGAAAGTGGTCCGAGATACCTGACGCGCCCCGCCAAGCCTAATTCGGCGGCGCGCTGCAACATATTTGACATATATCCGATACTTCCAACTGTCTCATAGCCGACGATGGTCAAGTGCGCTTGTTCACCTGCTCGAAGTAAGGCCTCCAAAACGCTCATCGGAAGCCGCTCAGAGTTCAGGCTGCCGTGATAGTAGAAACGAACAGGCATTCGCATGCCAACCGGATCCGTTCGCGGCTCTGCCACGTCCCCGATGCTCGGGCAATTCCATACGCAGAATGATGGTTTTACTCGTCCGGTTTCGCTCAGAAATTCTTGCAGTCGGTACTGTTGCGGCAGAATGCAGACGTCGGCACTACCAGCAAATTTTTGGCGCGCGGCGCGGATGACCTGTTGCATGCCCGATAATTGAAGATTGAATGCGGGTGTGTCGTGTTCGTGATAAATGGTGTTGCTGCGGACCACTCGCGTGACGGCCAGAGCCGCCGGGCAAGAAAGTGGATCGGATGCATAGATCCATTCCGGCTTAAATCGAGCGCACCAAGCCGCCGACCACGCGGTAAATGCCACGTAGTTAAGCCGCTGCAGCCAACCCTTTCCTGTAGCTGGGAAGCGACGCACGGAAATGGATTGATTGTCAGGAAAGGACAGCATGTCCGAGCCAGCCGATTGCGCGCCGAGAAACAGAACTTCAAATCCGTTGTTGACCAGGATGCGAGACGAATGTTCCAACGGCGGATAACCGGCTGGATTGGTGTATTGAATGTAGGCGATGCGGCGGCGCGTTTTTTTTGCCGCGGTGGATTTCATGCGGCAAAGGTATGTTTCGCGTCAATGGGCGGTGGTACCGCAAGCGAAGCATAAAGTCTTGCCATATCCAACGCCACAGCAGCCATCGTGCGGGGAGGCCGGACGTTCGCTCGCATTTGATCGATTTTGCCAGTATCGCTCGCAGCCTGGGTGAGGGCTTGCGACCAAGCGGCGGCATCATCTGGGGAGACCAGGATGCCGTCAATTCCATCATGAACCAGCTCCGCTATTCCTCCGAGATCAGCGCCCATGATTGGGACTCCAGCGGCAAAGGCCTCAAGCACGACCAGCGGTCCAGTCTCCAGCCAGCGCGACGGCACGGCTACGAGGTCGTATTGGCTCATCGTGGCCTGTACCTGGTCGACAGCCACCGCTGGCCGTAGGGTCAGACGATTGTCCTTGCACGCAAACGCCACCAGCGCATCGTAATCCCGGTCGCTACCATGCTGGCGGACAGCGTAGATGTCGATTGCAATGTTTTCTGCCGTGACGTATTGCAGCGCTTCTGCCAGCAAGTCCGGACCTTTTGCGCGATCAATTCTGCCGAAGTAGGCGATTCGCAGCTTACCGGATCGTGACCTTTCGGCGCTTGGCGCCGGTGGTGCTGGTGGCGCGACCGAGACGCCTTGGCGGGATAGGGTCATTTTGGATGCGTTGATACCATTCGTCAGCAGCACGTTGCGAACCCACTCGCACACAGCAACGATGTGATCAACTTTCGACATCAGGTTGAGAAAGCGCTGGCGCTGACTTGCAATTAGAAACGGCGACCGAATTTGCGATAAGATGGCTGATAGATTTCCTATTACAGCGGCTGTGGCGAGTGCGGAATCAGGTAATCTCGCGACAAACTCCGCGATGGTTCTGGGAACTCCGTTACCGTTTAGTGCGCAAGCAACGCAATGTCTTTTGCTGATCAGTCCGTCACAGGGGGACTTGCCGAAGGACATCATAGTCCCGCGCGCGCAACTGACGGTCGGCGTATGGTAGGTGAACACAACACGCGCGCCGGACGCGTGAGCAATGTCGACAACTTGCTCGGAGATCGCCGAGGTTCGCGCATGAAGGTGCACAATAGCAGGTTTAAGTTCCTCAAGGACGGCCGCAAAATTCAACGCAGCGATGGCGTCAGGCACGCCATAGGCGAGTTCAAGGCGTGGTCGTGGATCTGTTGCAAAACGAAGCACTTGAACGTCGTTGTAGATGTAGCGAGATGCAACGGAGCTGGGTGCTGCAACATACGACGTGTAGCCGTGCCCACGCAGTTCGCCTACGAGTGCGTTTACGTAGACCTCTGTCCCACCGATTGCGTCGGGAAAGTAGGTAAAGGGAACGTGCAAAACCCGATCGGACACAGGTTTCATCCGAGGTGGACGGGCGATGGTGTCATATGATGTCGGCAAAACGCCGTTCCATCTTTCCAAAGAACGCAATCCCAATCAGGAAGACGCAGATCGCAACAAACAGAGAAATTCCGATGGCGGTCAAGTCTATCGGCCTGCCAAGGAATGCCGACCTGAAACCCTCGATAAAACCGGCCATCGGGTTGAGAAAGAGCAGCCACCGCCAATGGTCAGGAACGAGAGTCGCCGGGTAGACGACGGGTGTCGCAAACATCCAGAATTGGATGAGAAACGGCATGACGAAACGAAAATCACGATAAGCCACGTTGAGTGCCGCAAGGATAATTCCGACGCCCAGGGCGATGAATATCGTGCCGGCAACAAGCAATGGTGCCATCAGCAGATTCACGCTCCAGCCGATCCCGAACCAAAGGCACATCAGAAGCAAGATGACACCAGCGATGGCGAAGTCGACGAGCCCACTGCCGACAGACGCGATGGGTATGACAAGTCGAGGAAAGTAGACCTTGCTGATCAGATTGGATGAACCAACGAGGGACGTGGCCGAACCAGAAATTGCGGTCGCAAAAAACGTCCACGGGAGAAGACCGGCGTAGACGAAGATCGGATACGGCAAGCCGTCCGACGGCATTCTCGCGAGTTGCCCAAAGAATATTGAGAACACGATCATCATCATGACGGGCTGGATGATTGCCCATGCGAATCCGAGGACAGTCTGTTTGTAGCGGACCTTTATATCACGCTCGGTCAGCACCCATATAAGTTCGCGATAGAGCCAAACCTCTCGTATGTTGATCGATTGCCAGCCGCTGGGCGGTAGGATCTTGGTGAGCGAGGGCTCGTCTGAGTGAGGCATGCTGGCCAGCTGTTTTCTAACGAACGAGTTGCTCGAAGAGCGCATGTACGTGTCCTGCAAAGCGTGGAAAAGCGAAACGGTCGACGCCTTCGGACCCAGCGTCGCGTCCGCCGATTAGCCTATCCGCAACAGCGTTGACTAATTCAGCGTAATTTTCTGGGTCTATCAAATTACCGATCTTGCCATCGGCTAGGGCGTCGACGCTGCCATCTCGATTGCCGGCGATTACAGGAAGTCCGGCAGCGGCCGCTTCCAGATAGACGATACCAAAGCCCTCACCTGTGCTCGGCATTGCGAAAACATCCGCTACGGCGAAATAATCCGCGATCTCGTCTGCCGCCACGCGTCCTGCAAAGATAACTGCTTCATCAACGCCGCAAGTCGCAGCGAGACTTCGCAATCGGGGGAGATCGTCCCCGCCACCGACGACCAAGTAAACGGCGTTTGGGCATGAGCAGCGAATATCAGCCAGTGCCGCTATTATTCGGTCATGCCCCTTGTAGCGTTCAGCCGCGGCGAGACGACCGACGGTCAGTATCACTTTTTTACCAGCGAGATTGTGGCGTTTAAATAGGTGTGATGGATTGCTCGGACAGCCGGGGTTTGTGGCAATGGTATTAGGCAAAACTCTAACCAGAGACGGATCAATATCCGCCCAGGACAGCAGGCGATCCCTTGTATGCCGGCTTACAGCAGTCACCAAGCGCGCGTGGTCGAGAGCCCAACCTGCGATAACGCCTTGCGGCGTCCATGCTTCAATCCCGTGCACTTGGATCCACAAGGGGATTGACAGAGATTTTGCAAGTCCAGCAGCGAAGGGTGCCGCATGGAGATGGCCGCAAAAGACGGCATCGAATTTTGTCCGCAGTGCGATTTTTGTCGCCTGCAGGCACCAAGCCATCTTGCCTGCAACGGGTGTGATCTGAGTTAAGTGAGTTGGCAGTTCGGAGTTGGCATCACCAAATCGCGGCAAGACCACAACTTGACTTATGCGGGGATACTGACTGAGGGCCGTCATTAAATCACGATTGTACTGCGCAATGCCACCAAACGATCCAAACCCATCGGTGAGAAGGGCAAGTAGTTTCACCTTGCTTCCTTGGATGACGCTGGCTCAAGCACCCGGAACTTGGATCCTGTAAGTAATTTTGTCAGCTGATTTCGGTCAGCCGGGCAAAACAACCAGTTATAAAATGGCGCCCGATAGTCAAATTCGCCCGCGATCGAAGGTACGAGTTCATAGTCTCGAATATAATAAGCAGACCAACCGGTCTCTTCGAGAATTCGGCGAGGCAGGTTTTCGGCAACTTCGGGCCCGATGATCTCAATCAGCAGCCAAGAAATGCGATCGCGCGCTCCCTCAGTGCCTGCCCAGGCCAGCGAGCCCGCGCCTTCGACATCGATCTTCAGGCAAACGTCGGTGAGATCGTTCGCTACGAGATAGTTAGACAGCGTGGTCGTGTCGATTCCAACGGCGATTGTTTCGTGACTCTCAGTAAAATATTTTGCCAATGAACCGGACAGGTCATTGTTAAGATTGCGATGGAATGTTTGGCGCCCGATGCGGTCACAAACTGCGATTTGGTTGAGCTTGGCACCAATCATATTGCGAGAGAGGTTCAACTTCAATCTGTTGTAGAGATCTATATCGGGCTCGAAAGCATGGATGCGGGCCCCTTGGCTCAGTCCAATTTCGGAGGCGACGCTAAAAACAAATAGGCCTTCGTTCGCGCCAACATCGACAAAGGCTCGGCTGTGCCTCGCAAAAGTTCTCGCTAAATCAAGCGTGCCGCGTTCGTGCTCGATATGATCAGGACGGCCGTAAAGCAGGTAGTGTTTGTCGGATGGCACCAATGCCCGGATTTCAGTGGCAATGCCGAAGTTGGTTTCAATCAGCGTGCGGGGTGCGGTGACCCTGCTTGCCAGGGCGGCAATGGCTTTGTATGGCCAGGCTGACTTGAACCTGACGGGACCGGTTACAAACCGAGTTGTCGGCATGGTCACACCTGGAATTGTTGCAATTCCAGTTGCACAGGCGCGTGCGAAGTTTTTTATCATTGCGCAAGTGCCAGGGATCGGCTGACGGTTTGGCTCCAGTCACGCGCCCATGGTGCCTTCCGATCGGTTCGTGCTGACGTGTCACCACAATAGGCGCCAGCAAGCGAGCGCATCCAGGATTCGATCGGAGTGGTAAATCCGGTTTTTTCACGGGTCACCAGAGCCTCTGGCAGTGGCAGCGTTGGAGCTGATGCGAGCAATCGCTTACCAGTAATGCCACCAAAGTTGCCGCGATAGGGTGCCAGTTGAGCCAAAAGGATGCTGTCGACGAGCGGCACACGGACTTCGAGCCCATGCGCCATACTGGCCCAATCGGTGTCGCGCAGCAGTTGGTTGCGCATATAAAGGCAAGACTCAAGCGTCGCTACGCGAGCAAACGGCGAACGCGGGGCAGGTTGTAATTCGCGCCCGATCAGTCTCTGGACAGACAAGCGTCTTAGTCCATGGGATGCGAACTCAGCATCTAGAACCCCGTTGAGTTCCCAAGGCATGTACAAGCCACGTTTCAGCAAATAAGCGCCTGCGTAAGTACCGCCAAGTTGCAACAGGCCGGCACCCTTCGGATTGATGCCAAACCTTTTGACCACAGGATTAAGTAGGGCGCGCGTGCCACGCCCGAGCAGCGGGACGCTTCCAAGCAATGATAACGAGCGAACCCATCGTGGTATATCTTGAAAGGACGGATATCCGCCCAACAACTCATCACCGCCAAGGCCGGATATGGCGACTTTTAACCCGTGCTGGCGCGCTGCCTTTGAGACAAACCAGGTATTGATCCCATCGATAGTCGGTTGGTCCATCGCCGCGAAGATTCGGGGAAGGTCCGCCTCGAACTCCGACCTTGTTACGATATGCTCCGCGTGCTCCGTGCCATACCGCATTGCAACGTTGCGCGCGAGCGACGTTTCGTCTGATGAACTGCCTCTGAATTCTTCGAACCCGACTGTGATGGTCTTTATTTTGGTAGCACCTGCATCGCGCATAAGCGCCACTAAAGCTCCCGAATCCACGCCTGCCGAAAGAAAAGCTCCGACTGGCACATCAGCAACTAGATGGGCGCGAACGCTGTCGCGCAGCGCCGCGTGAGCGTGGTCAGATGTGTGCACAGGCCCGCTTACGTTTTCGGCGTTAGCGAACACCGATGCGATGGAGTGATACCGCTTAGGGCTGGAACTGCCCGTGCGATCGACTGTCATCGTCGATCCGGCTGGGAGGCATCGAATGGCGCGCAATGTGGTGAACGGTTCCGGTACGCTCCCAAGGAGGTGGAAGCCGGTCACCCCGGCCGGATCTGGGTCCCACGAAATCGCCTCGCCAGCCAACAGTGCCTTGACCTGCGAGGCGAAGCGAAAAGTCCAGCCATCGTCGGCATAGTAGAGTGGTTTTATGCCGTAGGGATCGCGAGCAAGAAAAAGACGACGACGAATGTTGTCCCAAATTGAAAATGCGAACATTCCGCGGAGATCGTGAACCATCTCGTCTCCTCGTTCGCGGAAAAGATGGAGAAGAACTTCAGTGTCAGACTGGGTGTTAAAGACGCTTCCCTTAGTTTCAAGTCGTTGGCGCAGTTCTCGATAATTGTAGATCTCGCCGTTAAACGTAACGACATAATGTGCATCGCTGGAAATCATCGGTTGAGCGCCGCTATCGCTCAAGTCGATGATCGAGAGCCGGCGGTGACCCAAGCCCACACGACCATCCTCCGCGAACCATTGTCCGCATCCGTCAGGCCCACGCGCGATCATGTGGTCGCGCGTGCGGATGACCTCGTCGCGGTCAACTGGATTTGCCGCGTAGTGATAGGCGAAGATGCCGTTGATGCCGCACATTTTTAGGACGGGTGCCCGCTGTTTCGCGTCATTTACGAGCAACGACCCAGATGACAAACGCGTAGGACTTGCGGTTCAACAGCGCTAATTTGTTGAGCGGATGCCATTTTGCTTCGGGTACACCCATGTTCGTCAACCCCAAACCGCCGATTATCGGCATCAAAGGATTGCCCCAGTCATCGGCTGCGAAGACTTCGCTATATTGCCCGTGCAGCCTCCCAAGACCGCTTGGTGTGAATCGACAAAAGTCACCGTTGTCTAGGTCATCAACCCGGCCCGAGCCGTGTTCGGGGGTTAAAAAGCACGTCGTGTGTCTGGCAAATCCGCCAGGCTTGAGCACACGGAAAACTTCTGCCGCGGCTTCGCTCGGTAAGCACTCGATGTGCTCGAAAACTTGATCGCTGACCACAGCCGTAAAAGTGTTATCGGGATATTGCAATTTATTGATTTTTTGATCGGGATAGTTGGCTTCCACAATCTTGTTTTCTGCTACACCCAATCGCTTGCAAAGATACGTAGAGTGACTGATTGAGAGTACGGGACCAGGACCAATTGAAATTCGCGGATCCTCTTCAAGTGCTTTATACATCGCAAATCGAACAACGCTGTCTTTCTTGCGCATGCTAATAGTCGAGAGCTGCCACGCGGTCCGTGCCAACACAGTCAACATCCGACGGATCATTTGCTTCTTGACCCCGCAGGCGACCGCCGCATTGAAATGAATTGATCGTAAATGACCGTATGTTGCCATTCTGGCTCGGGCATTACGTATTCCAGCCTAGCCATGACCTCTGATTTTCTTGGCCAGCCTTTGTCAAACCCGAACATCCGAAAATCGTCGACGACGACTCCGACGATGTTGTCTAAATCGCGTGCGAGAATGTCGAGTTCGGCAAGGACTGGTTCTGGTTCATCTCCTTGACCAGTAATGCCGCCACTGAAGTGTCCATCCAGGAACACGAGGCATCGTGACACTTTGGGTGTCAGTTCCTTAAGGATGTGCTTGCCATCGCCAAGATGCATCGTGACATTCTTGCAAGCGGCGCAGCGATGCTGCGCTTCAGCAAAAAGCGCCGGCTCAATTTCAATCGAATGCACGTGTTGGAAAAAGCGTGCCAGTCGCCGTGTCGTAACTCCTCGGAAGGAGCCAACCTCGATAATCGAAGTCGCACCGGTGTAGGCTTTGGCGCGGAGCAGGTTCTGCAATTTTGTGAGAGAATGGGGATTGAAGAAATCCCCGCGAAGCTTGGCGGATATGTCAAGCAAGAACCCGGCAATCGGTTCAAGGATGGTTTTTGGATCGTTCAAGGATGCACCAGGGATCGATTGGGAACTGAATGAGTACTACCTAGATTGCGTTTGATTCGGGCCCTGATAACTTCCGTTGGTCGGATGACGCAAACGAGCAGAGCGCAGGCGGCTACGACCGACGCTATGGTTGCTGCGCCTCCAAACAGCATGCCTTCCGGCGCGACGCCAAAGTCGCGCTGCAGGTAGATCATTGAGTAGACCACCAGCATGTGGACGATGTAGATCGGATACGAGAGGTCGCCAAGCGTTCGATCCCATGAACTGGAGTTCTGGTAGACGAACAGGAACGGGAGCAGGACCACACAGATACCGAGCAGCATAAAATTGATCCAAGGCATCTGAGGCAGAGGCATCAGCGGGTGCATGATGAGCAAACTCATCATCACGATGACGGCGCCTATGTCTGGACGGATGTGCGAATAGCGTTTGTTATAGGCCTCGGCGATCGGTTTGATATATCGGTGCGAGAGGGCACCTAACAGGAACCAGCCGAGTTCGAATGGGAACAGGCGGTAAGACCAGGGGTCGCGCCAGCCAAAATCGAGATACAAGGATCGTCCTTTGAGCAAGAACGATCCCATTGCGAGAAGGACGATCAACCGAGGACGTATCAGCACAAATGGAGCCACGAGGTAAAATGAGATCTCCACTCCTAACGTCCAGGCTTGGGGCACCAACAGAAACCGATACAACTTCGGATTGGTGTCAAAGACATCGTCGGCGATAGCGAGTGTGGTCCCTGCGGTCTTGAGGAAAAAGATCCAATCTTGCCCAAACAGCAGCGCGTTCACTGCGGCAAGCAAGCCCCGCGCGCCAAACGGCAACTCGCCGAATTCAGCAAATTTTGGCGATTTCGCAATAGCGAGGGCTACGAGAGAAAGCACCGCCACTACGATGTAAGCGGGATATAGCCTCAAGAAGCGGTTCAGATAGAAAGCACGCAGATTCGTATACACACCAAGCGAAACGACGTGAGCGATCAGAAAACCAGAGATTACATAGAACATTTGGACGGCCAGGGTGCCACCGACGAGCACATTCAGACCGACATGAGCGAACACAACAGAGAGCGCCAAGGTGGCTCTAATCAGCCCCATAGCGACTTACTGGCACTCAAGTAGGCCCCCGACCGTGAAATCAGCATTGTATCGATTGCTGAGGCGCCTTGATATTTTTTCGTTTCACCCCGACGTGATGCTTGAGATGCCATCGCCAAGCGTCAGTGAGGATGGTGTCGATGTCGCTGTGCTGGGGTGTCCATTTTAAATCAGACATCGCAAGTTTGGCATCTGCAACAAGTTCCGGCGGATCGCCAGCTCTACGCGCCGCGACCACGGTTTTGATTTGGCGGCCAGTAATTTCCCGCGCCCGTTCGATAAGCAATTTTACCGACACTCCCTTACCAGTGCCTAGATTATAGGCCGGGAGCGCGTTACCTCGTTCCAGTTTAGTGAGCGCAACAACATGGGCTTCGGCAAGATCTGCAACATGAATATAGTCGCGTATACATGTGCCGTCTGAGGTCGGGTAATCATCGCCGAATACAGTAATATCGGGTCGCAGTCCCGAAGCAGCGTCGAGGACCAGCGGGATCAAGTGGGTCTCAGGATCATGATCTTCACCTATCTCACAATCGCCGTCCGCCCCGGCTGCGTTGAAATAACGCAACGCGACGCTGTCGAGCGCATAAGCATGTCGGAAATCGGTCAGTATTCGCTCGACCATGAATTTGGAGGCGCCATAAGGATTGACGGGGGACTGATGAGTGTTCTCGTTAATAGGCAACGACGCTGGAATTCCATATGTCGCGCAGGTACTTGAGAAAACCAATCGCGATAGTCGAGTATTCTGCATGGCTTCAAGCAGCGCCAGCGTACCCGCGACATTGTTGCGATAATATTTTGCTGGGTCGGTTACCGACTCACCGACATAGGCGAAGGCAGCAAAGTGCATGACCGCCTGTGGCCGATATCGCTCTATTGCATCGACCAGCCCACTGCGATCGAGGATGTCGCCTCGCACAAATGGTCCCCATTTGACCGCCCATTCGTGTCCATACACAAGGTTGTCGTAAGCGATTGGCGTGTATCCGGCCCGCGCCAGTGCTTTGCAGGCGTGTGAGCCGATGTATCCGGCGCCTCCTGTAACCAGGATCGTGCCCCGCGATATGCTCACGGCGACTTTCGCTTGGCGCAAGGCTTCAGTTTTTTGAGACAACGCGCTGTCACTTGCTCTCCGCTGCTAACAGGCGTTCGAAGTATGCAATTGTTTTCTCAAGTCCATTTCTCAACGGGACTACGGGTTGCCAATCAAGGTGACGCAGCGCCAAGCCGATATCCGGCTTTCTCTGTCTCGGATCATCCTGCGGCAACGGCAGGAATGTCAGTTTTGACTTGGAGCCGGTAAGTTCGATGGCCAATTCGGCGAGTTGCAAAATCGTAAATTCAACGGGGTTGCCCAAGTTGATCGGCCCCACCAGTTCGGTCGGTGAATTCATGAAGCGAACGAATCCATTAATTAAGTCGTCCACGTAGCAGAATGAGCGCGTTTGGCTGCCGTCGCCGTAAATGGTGATATTATCGCCACGCAAGGCCTGAACAACAAAATTAGAAACAACTCTGCCGTCGTCGGGACGCATTCTCGGGCCGTAAGTATTGAATATACGTGCAACCTTGATCTCGAGTTTATGCTGGCGGTGATAGTCGAAAAACAGCGTTTCAGCGCAACGCTTGCCTTCATCGTAGCACGACCGCGGACCGATTGGATTGACGTTGCCCCAATAGTCTTCTGTTTGTGGGTGCACGCTCGGGTCGCCGTAAATCTCTGATGTAGAGGCTTGGAAAATTTTCGCCTTCAACCTTTTGGCTAACCCCAGCATATTGATAGCGCCGTGCACGCTTGTTTTCGTCGTTTGCACGGGATCGTGCTGGTAATGTATCGGAGATGCTGGACAGGCAAGGTTGTAGATTTCGTCCGCTTCGATGTAGAGAGGAAACGTCACATCATGGCGAATAAACTCAAAATGGGGATGGGCAAGCAAGTGTTCTATATTCCGTTTAGATCCTGTAAATAAGTTGTCGGCGCAAATTATATCGTGCCCGTCAGCAATTAGTTTGTCGCAGAGATGAGAGCCCAAAAATCCTGCGCCGCCAGTGATCAGAATAGTTTTTGTTTTAATCAATTCGCTCACGCGGTGCATTTTATTTTTCGCTTAGTTCGATTTCTGGTTTTATCTGCGGGAGTTATTCCACGCTACCGCAGTCCGGGTGAAAAAAATCACCGAATGTCAGCAGCGCGTGCATCTTAAGTACGCGCTTTGCTGCCATAGCGGCGAAAGCGCGTACTCTGTATTTATGCCTCAGGCGGGCTCATTTTACCGCCAGCAGTATAGTCGATGGACGAAGCGACGCTGCAACGCAATGCTTAGTCTGTCTTGGATGCGGCGGCGGCTTCCGATCGTTGGGCTAACTCTTTCGCACTACGACCCAGAAGGCATTACGAGGCTGCTCGTAAAGGTAATCGACGCTCCTCACCAGAAGAAACAGCCGACAGTGTTGGCGCCGCCCGCAACAACCGCGCCGCATTGAGGGCGTCAAAGTCAACGCGCTCGCCAAGCAAGACAATTTTGATCGTCTTCGACAGAATGCGTAAGTCGACGAACGGCGATGCGTTGAGGATATACCAAGTATCAAGTGCAGCCTTGTCCGCCGGTGACTCGGCACGTCGTGCACACACTTGCGCCCATCCAGTCAAGCCAGGACGCACAAGTAACCGGGCGCAGTCTGTTGGTTGGTCTTTGGGCAACAACGGCCGCGGACCAATGAGAGACATATCGCCGTTGAGAATGTTGAATAACTGCGGTAATTCGTCGAAACGGCTTGTTCGCAACAACCGACCAAACCATGAAACCCGTTCAGCTTCCGGCACGAGCAAGCCTGCCGCGTCGTGAGCTGGCCTCATCGTGCGAAACTTAAGGCATTGAAAAGGCCGTCCTCCAAAACCAGGCCTGCGCTGCCAAAATGTAACGGGGAAACCGACATCGATGCCGACGAGCAACGCCAGGAAGGCAAGCAACGGGGCAAAGATTGCCAACAACACTAAGGCGGCAACAAAATCAAATATTCTTTTGACGCGCCAATAGACCCGCTGTGAGGCACTGACTATTTTATCATCGACAATGGAAACTGACACGCGCTGTGATGAGCGCACGTCGACAGATGTTAATCGCGAACTCGGCGCAGCGTAAGATTCAAGTCCGATTTCTTCGGCGAGATATCGCACGTTTATGGTATTGCCCATTTCGAGCTTTTGCAGCGCTTCCCTGGCGGCCGGTTTCAGCGATGTAGCGGACATGGCGACGATGATTTCGTCGACAAATACACCATGGACTGTAAGGTCCCTGATGATCGTTTCAATGTTTTCCAATGTGCCCAAAATCGGGGTATTTAACAGGACGCGACCAGTTTGGTCGTGGCGACGACCGATGATACCGGCAACGTGAACTCGATCACTTGCCACTTCCTGAAGCGACCTGAGATACAGCTCAGACAATGGCCCGATACCTACGACCACAACAGTTTTTCGGTCGGCCTGTGCGGCAACCATTTGCAAGGGCGCTTGAGTGCCGCGGCGTGCATGGCGGATCCGCATAGCAACTCTCGATCCAACCAGAGCCGTTATCATGACCAACAAATGTAAGAACGGAATAGAGCGTGCGACCGAGTCCAGCCTATTGAGGAAAAAGATGGAGCCGGCGGCGATCGTGGTTGTTAGGATCGATGCCCATACTATCTGCATGTAGTCCGACAGAGAGGAGTAGCGCCAGATGCTTTTGCTGGTGCCTAATACGCCGCTCACGACAGCCCAGCTTAACATCGAGGCAATGACATACGGCAGCACCGAAACAACTAGGCCGGGCGCCATTTCGTACCCGTTCCTCAGCACGATAGCCGCGATACAGGAAACGAACACCAACAACAGATCAATCGCCCAAAGAGTAATACGACGCATAACAACTGTGCCCCTGTAACTCAAACAAACTCAAGTTCTTATCAGACCCCGATCTCCTGCGAGGCGCCAGTAGCCTAACCTCATGTGTAAAAATCACCTATCTAGTGTACTATTAGTTGATGAAATTTCAAAGGTCAAATGACGTTTGCCTAAAATATGAGCATGAAAATTTGGACTGAGTGGTTCATGAGCGGTGTTTCCCCTCATTCCACGAATCCGGCCAATTTTGTTCGGGTTGCCAATTGCCTAAACTTGGTTTTGGCGTTGACCACGATGCCGCCGGCGGTTCGGTAGTGGGCTTTACCTCCTCCATGTTGTCGGTGATGGTCGCGACTGTGTGCGAGGGTGCGCAAAGGAGTGCGCAGCAAACTCCCAAAGTCGTGAGAATGGTGACCGTCCGAACCGGATAGTCAACGAGACAATGCGCCGAAACAAGAATTATGACGACGCATGCGCCGCGCGCGAACTGATTGTCCAAGTCTGCGGCAGGGTCGAGCCCGCCTCTCCAGACATTCCAAAGTCGGTGCAGCAGCCAGACAGCAAAAACTATCATTAGCATTATTCCAGCCAATCCGGACTCAAGCGCAATCTCAAGAATATCATTGTGTGCACGGTTGGCATACGTATCCACCATTGCATCGGTTGGTGCTTCAAAAAGCGCATATACGGGGGCAAAAGTGCCGACACCGGAACCGAACGGCAGGAAAGCCTTTGCCGCACGAAAAGTGTTGCGTGCAAAAGCTAAACGCGCATCTCGAAGAGGATCATCCGCCAATCGATCGAACATGCGGACCAATACATATTGGCTCGACAGCAGGAGTGTACCAACCGCCGCCAATGCGAGCAGCCACCGTGGGCGCAACCACGTGCCCCGGCCCTGACCAACGGCGGCGGTAGTGAAAGCGATGATCATCGCAGCGCCGCCAAGAACCAAACCGGCACGCGAGCGGGCGGTAAGCAGTGCCACAAACAATACGAGGACGGCGACGAGGGCCGCCAACAGCGGAAGTGCAACACCAGTCGATAACCGTCGATTGGGCGTTGCCACTACATAGGCGCGCACTGACTCGTTGAGCCAACACGCCGCCAACATCCACGTCGCGTACATGAAAGCTGCAAAGTGATTGCGGTTGGCGAAAAACCCGACGGCCTCGTTCAAGTTTGTCACTTCGTAGAAGCGGAGCGGACTGGATTGCCCCTGGGCAACCTGCAAGAGGCCCAAAAAACCGCTAATGGTAGCGCAGCCGATCAGTGTGGTGACCAGGACACGTCGACCGTGACAATCGAGCTGGAGGGCGCACAGAAACACAGCAATTGCGGGTAGGGTCGACAGAACCGCAAGCGCGGTAGTCTGCGGCGCGAGACTGATCGGCCACCAGGACGTGTCGATTGCAGCAGCTCCCTGAATTTCGCGAAGCAAGCCGCGATACGGCATGATGTTATCGAGGTTGGGAGGTAGTGGGATAAGCTGCAACAAGGGCAGTGCCACGCACATGGCGCAGAACATGATCGGAAGAACAGCTTGCCCGGGGAGTCCGTGGCGAGCGATGTTGAGGCCTCCAATTGCCAGCACCGGCACAGCCAACAGTTGGAGAAAAGCATCAGAAGGCAATCCCTGCCGTGTGCCTCCCCCGAAAACGATGGCCGCGACCATCATTAGCAGAGCTGCTGCCAGAACACCGTTTTGTGCGCC
Source organism: Hyphomicrobiaceae bacterium (assembly GCA_025351355.1). Taxonomy (GTDB): domain Bacteria; phylum Pseudomonadota; class Alphaproteobacteria; order Rhizobiales; family Hyphomicrobiaceae; genus JABFRJ01. The sequence goes on along the minus strand of JANXWC010000251.1, from coordinate 14,365 downwards.
GATAGCCCCGGCATCGAATCGGCCAAACTTCAAGACGCATCCTCCTTTATACTAGCGGCTCGGCTGCGCACGCTGCGGTTGGATGGACATTTCGGCAAAACTGAGCGAACCCGAAACGAACTTTTCCGATGCGGAGCGCGAATCAAGTGACAAAGTCATTGTCTGCGCCTTGCAGCCTTCGGCTGGCACTTCGAAATCCACGTTGAAGTCGACCCACCCCTTTATCTCGCCAACGATCATGGCGCTTTCGCCTAATAGCGTGCCTCCTGCACATATTACGCGCCAACGCACGCCTCGCTTCCCGACCAAATTTCCCATAAACTTTCCGTGTAGCCTGAACGATCCAGGAGCCAGGACAATCATCTGATAAACTGAGAATTCGACGCGCGCGTTGCGCATATCAAGCAACAGCGCGCGCTTCTTTGGCTGATCTGGGCGCTGAGCGAAATCGATCACCGTCGCGTTGTCGGTTGCGATGTTCCAATCGAATGGCGAGCCACTGGCCGGGCTCTCGAATGCACCATTGAACAGAAATCCTGTCGACGCTAATCGGTCGGCCGGCAAAAATTGCAGCCAAGTATAGTAGGCGAGTTGATAAAAGCCCTTTGACACGAGAAATTGAAGATAGCGGTTCAATTCCTCTTCACCTGGTGGCGTGCTCGATGCCTTCAGGAGTTGCATGAGGGCAAGGGGCGTGCGGGCATCAGTAATGGATGCCAGCATGTTGAGAAAAAACGATCGCCGCCAGGGTGGATCGCCGGCAAGCAGTTCATTAACGACCATAGTTCCTTCGGGGCGCTCGGCAATGGCGACGAGGAGGCGAACTGCGCTCGGCAGCATGGTCGAATTGGTGCGCAGCAAAATGTCAGCATATTTTGCGGCTGCGCGATTGTCCCCACTCTCGAACGCGCGATGCATCAAGGTGTCGATCGCATAGCTTTCCTTGATGTCCAGTTTTGCGATCAGTCGCAACAGCTGTTCCCGCGGGCCAGATCGCTCATCCAACTGCGCCAGAATACGCAGTGCCCTTGCATTCAATGGAGCAGTTGCAAGTGCGGCCTGAAGCCTGGTTCGCGTCTGACTGTTGTCGGTTTCCGAATTCGGATTCTCCACTCGCATGCCCTGGCTTGCTGCGATGGCTACTGCACCTCGTGCCGGGGTGACTTCTGCAAGCAGGGATCGCTCGGCAAGATCGACCAGCGCCACCCCGTTATTGGGCTGCAAGCGAAGCGCCATCTCGGGCGAAAGCGATGCCGACACCGATCGCGTAACGACGAAATAAAGGAGCAAGACGCTGGCCGCCAAGATAGTCACAATTGGCGTCATTCCGCCTCGATGGGGCGGCGCGCCGGTGAACTGACCATTCATGGGCGCGTCTCGCGGTCGCGTGACCGTAACAGGAATGCCAAGGCTCGTCTGACGAGGCTCGGTTCACGAGAGTGATCTTTCTGGCGGCTTACGAGAGCCTCATTTTGCTGGCGTTTCCAGTCTCTCGCATGCGACCGCTTTTTGCCACTGCTCGACAACGCCTTTTGCGAACTCAAGTCATATTGGACGCGACGCTCTGGTGTCTTGATGTCCTCCCACGCGCGCGTGACGCGAGCCGCAGACTTTGAATGCTCTGCGCTCGCGCCCAGATCCGGATGCACGACACGCAGTAACAGCGCCATGTTGCGTCGAAGTTCCGCACTCGTCGATTGCGGCCCGCCGCCCAACACCCGATAACTGTCGGCTTCGGGCGCGAGCAGAATCTGTTCGATGAAAAACAAGGCGGCTTTCCGTAGCTGCACGTCGGTCCGATTGCTGATGCTCGTGGCGTGCTGCAATGCCTCAATTTCACCAGCAGCCAAGCGAAGCAGGAAGCTGGTTGCTTCCGGAAGAACGGCCGCACGGAGTACGCGTACCTGGGTTGGTGCATGCAGCAATACTGACGCTGCCTGCAGTGCCGCCGCCTCAGGGGTCATCCGCGCTCCGTTGATGAAGGTATGGCGGCCCCAGTGGCAGAACCAACGGCTTTTCGGGCGTCCGCAGTGCCATAGTTGTAAGAGGTTCCATAGCCGTAACCATAGCCGTAGCCGTAGCCGGCACCGTAGCCATAGCCAGCACCCTTGGGGTCGAATTTTGTAACGACGGTGCCGATGATCGGTCCGCGGGCCATCTGAAGGCGGCGTAAAGCACCGCGGATCTGGCCGGCGCGCGCCTGTCCAGCACTCGCGACGAACGCAGTTGCGGCAGTGGCACTTGAAAGCAGCGGCGCATCCGCCAAGCCCATCACAGGAGGACCATCGATGACGATGAGATCAAACACTTCAAGGCCGACGGTCAGCAGCGATTGCAGGCGCGAACTCGCCAGCAGGTCCGCGGCGTTGGGCGGTAGTGGCCCCGATGACATGAACGCGAGTGTGGGTATCTCCGTCTTTTGCATCGCGTCGGGCGGCGATGCATTGCCAGTCAGACAATTGCTCAAACCGACGGAATTTTCCTGGTTCAACTTCTTATGCAACGACGGGTTGCGCAAATCGGCGTCGATCAGCAGAACCTTCATGCCCAATTGAGCGAAATGCCTCGCAATGGCGTAAGCAGTAATTGATTTGCCTTCCGACGGGCCGGCGCTGGTTATGAGTAGCGTTCTCGGCAAACCTGCATCGGTAGAGAATTGCAGTGCCGTGCAGAGCGAGCGGTAGGACTCGGATACGGACGAGCGCGGGTCCCTCAATTCCTCTTCGACACCGGCGCCACCAATCTTTGGAATGATGCCCAAGGTCGGCAAATTTGCTGCCTGTTCGACGTCGTCCGGTGAACGGACTGTGTCATCGAACCGTTCGAGCGCCATTGCCGCGGCAAGGCCGGCACCCAAACCAAGGAACGAATAGAGTAGAAGTGTGCGCGAAACCTCGTTGGAAGGTGCTCCAGGTATTTCCGCCTGATCAACGATGAAAACGTTGTTTGCGCCTACGCCGCCAGCAATATCCACTTCCTTGAAACGCTGCAGCATGCTGTCATAGAGGGACCGGTTAGTATCCACCTCGCGCTTCAAGAAATTGTGTTGAATCATCAATTTCTGCAAATCGAGCACTTCCAGCCGCAAGGACTCGATCCGCTTTTTCATATCCTCTTCTTGTTGAGTTGCCGCTTCGTAAACGCCCTTCAACGAGGTCTTTATGGTTTTTACTTCTGCAGCAAGCTGTCGCTCGATCTCGTTGATTTTCTGAGTTATTTGCATCATCGAAGGATAACTCGGCTTAAAAGTCTCGAGCTTCTCCTGATATTCAGTGACCAGCGCATTACGTCGATCTCGCAATCCGACGATGACGGTGTTCATAAGAAACTGCGGCAGGGCTACAGCCGAAACATTTTCAACCTGTTTCCATTGTTGTTCGGCTTTAATCCGCTCGCTGATCAGCGTTCCGAGCGTGGCATTGGCGGCCGCCAGATTGCTCTCAGCGATCGAAGCCTTGTCGGTCGTCACGACAATCTGTTCTCTCTCGGCAAAGTGCAACAACGCCTTTTCTGAGTCTTCAAGACGCAATTTCAATTGCTTGAGCTGATCTTCGAGAAAAGTCTTTGCAAACGAATTTGCTTGAAATCGTTTATCTAAGTTGGATGCGATGAATTCTTCGCCGTAAGCGGCCGCAATTCGCTGTGCGCGTGACGGATCGGGGTCCGAATACGTAACATCAACCAAACGGGAGCCCGTTAAGGGACGGACTGCGCGACCGTTCATCACATAACCTACAGCCGAGCGCTCTCGAACAGCCCGGTCTCCCGAAACCGGCACGGGTTGGCTACCGAGGATCTTTTGTTTCACGAAACTAAGAAAGGAAATCGATCGCGGTCTGAAGAAATCCGACTCTTCACTGATGCGCGTGCGAGCGACAACGCGCTCAGCCATCGCCCGACTTTGAATGAGCTCGTATTGCGTACGTAAGAAATCGCTGTCTGCACCTTCGAGGGGGGAAACGTTACCGCCTTCGACAACTTTGGTGGAGGTGCGATCAATCTGCAGACGGACGCTTGCTGTGTAAATCGGAATTGTCATAAGGGCCTGCAACGCCCCATAGACCGCCGCGGCAGTGAACAGGCTGATGATGAGCCATTTTCGTTTATAGACGATCCGAATGTAGTCTTGGATGTTGAAGCGCGGAACCTCGTTCGGGTCGGCAAGGCCGCGATAGGCACCACCTTGCGCATAGCCAGCCGGGACAAGGTTATCCGAGGCCGGCACCAGACGCTTGCCTGGCTCTGCGTCAGGTGTTGTTAAATTACTCATGGATTGAAATCCGCAAGTCCGGATGTTTGACGTCGGCAACCCGCCGACGCCGTCAGCTAAAAAAAAACGGCTTGATCAGAAAGGCTTCGCCAGTGTCGCAAGCGGCAACGCCTTGAGCACGTTATTCAATGCCGTTTTGATAGCCGACGTACCGACAATGACGAAGTCACCGGTGAGCAATTGCGGATCAGCAATTGCGCCCGACCGCAACTCGTCCAAATTGTAGGTGGTCGCGGTCCGCTTACCCTTGACTTCACGTACAACCACGACCTCGGACTCAGCCACCTCCGACAAACCATCGGCAGTCGCAATGATCTGCAGGAGAGTTGTCTTTCCGCGCAGCGGATAAACGCCCTGCTTCTTTACGGCGCCCTCGATAGTCACACGCTGACTGTTGAATTCCTTGACACTGATTGAGACCTGCGGGTTCTGCAGATATTTCGCCCCAAGCCGTTTCGCCAGGTCGCGCTCAATTTCTTGCGCCGTCATGCCCGCAACGTTGGTCTCTCCGATCAGCGGCAGGTTAACCGCTCCGTTTTCGGCGACGGTCACCGTCCGATTGAGATCCGGTACCTTGAAGACCACGACTTCCAACACGTCGAGCGCATTGATTTTATAGGACGGACTTCCGACATCGGCTTTAGGCGTCGCCAGGGCGGATGGGATTTCGGTCTTGCCAGCTCGGGCAATAGCCGCAGCTGCTCCCGTGGCCGATTTTTCGGTGGATTTCGTCGTCTCCGTAACGGCGGCCGGCGCCGTTGCTCCACCGCCCATGAAGGCAGCAGCCTTGGGCGTCGTCGCATCGGGCGACTGCGCACTATCCAAAGATGCGGAGCACGCGCCCAGCAAACCCAATATGGCTACTGTCGCTGGCTTTGCTACGCTCATCAACTTGCTGCATTGCTGACGAGCCCGGCGGCAATGGAAGTTCATGCGGTGCGACATTGTCGAGAATTCCCCGTGGACGCTTACTTACTAAATTCTCAGCCTCAAATTCGCCTACCCTCTTTAAAACTCTGTCGCGAGCCAGTTTCAAGCAAGGTTTACGAGTAACTATATCATGACTATCTGTGGCAATGATATGGGCTAGCCCGTCATCAAGCATGCGCTCTGACCAATAAAGCGCCGTCTTTCCGAACATTCCCACTATAGAGGCAGCGGTCAGTTGCATCCAAACACCACTCTGCGCCAAATTCTTCACTGCCGCATAGTGTTGTGATATCCAGGTCATACGTTCGGGATGTGTCAGGATAGGCACAAACCCCGCGGTAACAAGTGCAAAAAAGGTCTCATCCATGCGTGGCGGCACGACGTGGTGTGGCGGTTCGATCAAGACGTAGCGGGTGTCGGCCAAACTCAACAAATGCCCAGTTCGAAGATCCCGCACCATAGTCGGTGTCAAATGATTGTCGGCGCCCGTGACCAAGTTAAGCGGGATGTCGGCCAACGTCAGCGCGAATTGTAATTGAGCCACGGCCGAGCGGATGGCCGGACCCGAATTATTGTAAAGCCCGGGCAGGATGTGGGGTGTGCACGCAACGACCGCAACTCCATCGTCAACGTAAGCGCGCGCCATCGCCAACGAAATCTCGAGAGAATTCGCGCCGTCATCAATCCCATGCAAAATATGGCTGTGCAGATCTATCACAGAAAATTACTCACGCGTTACCCTGAGTGGACGATGGTCTCGTTTTATTCCTGGCCGATGTCAAGAAATTTACGCCAATTGCAGGCTTTTCGGGTCACAGGATCAGAGCCGATAGGGTTGATGTTGGGGGACTGATTGGCTCCATTGTCAATCTTCGTAGGCAGATGCGCCGATCAATAATGACGTGTCGACCTCTGCACGAGCCAAGACGGCGCGTGGAACTTGGGAATGCGGGCCTGGCAGGATTGAGCTACTTCGTGCACGCAGCCAATAGTAGGCAAGGCCCAACCATTCATGCAAAGCCGCTTGCGAGCGTATCTCGTTAGCGTGCGCTGGCAAGTCATAGACTGGCCATGCCACGACATCAAAGCCCGCTTGCCGAAAGGCGCCTATGGAGCGCGGCATATGCGACGCGGAAGTCACCAGAAGCCAGCGCTGACCTACCGCGGGAAGCAGATCGTTTCTCGAGTAAAGTGCGTTCTGAAAGGTGGTTTTTGACAGGCACTCAATGGCAATGCGTTCCGGTTCGATGCCGCTTCCGAGGATGCCACGGACGTAGTCTTCCGGCCCGGCACCGCTAACGAACAGTCTGACGCCGTTGAATTCGCGCGCCAGCCGGGCCGCCTCACGAAGACGTTCTTCCCCGCCCCCCAACACGATGATGCCGCTCAATTTATCGGTTTCGCTCAATGCTGGTCTGTCAAATCTCATTTCGAGCGCCGTGCTCAGATGGAGCATCATCGCGGCGGGATAACTTGTGCCGGGTGCGAGGAGGCCGACAGCACACAAGCTGGTTAATGCCAAAGCCAGCCAACGTCGGCAACGCCCGTATAGGAGCCGGGTTATCGGATTGGGAAAACGCTCGGTTTTCATGAGGCTTTGGCAAATTCGAGTTGGAGGCGTCGCTCAGAGCTGGCGAGCACCTCAAGTAAACGTTGATCGACTGATGGCCATCAGTACGCGAATTACGCATAGATCTGGTCAATTTTGCAGCGAACGATCATCCACTCTTGCAACACTCTTCACGCGCAAAGCATCCAAAAACTTCGTCGAACGCCGATATACGGCAAGACTGGGAGTTTTAGTTTAGCGCTATTGGGCCGGCGCCGGGGCCGTAGCGACAGGAGACGACACGATCTCCGATTGCCGCGCATGCGCTGTCATCGTCGAAACCGCCTTGTTTGAAATCTCCGCAATAACCGCTGGTGAGACCCAAACCCAAGGTTCGTTGGCCGACTTTGGTACAACCGAGGTGGCGACGCCCTCGACGCGCTGCAGCAGAGCGCCCTTCGCGTCGATAGCGTCCCAACGGTAGAAAATCTTTGCGGTTTGGCTGTCACGTGTCATTGTCAGACTGCCCTGCAACTTCACATCGGCTTGCGCGGTAGGATCGACCAGCAGCCCGATATTTACGGATTTAGCTTTCGCATTGATCTCGCGAACTAAATTGTCAGTAAATCCAGTTGGGGCCCCCGTTATCGGCGGCAGTGCAACTAGCGACCATTTCACCGGAGGAAGGCCAGGCACGCTCGACTGCAGCGCACTCGGGGTAAGCGGTGTGTCCAATGACGCTAAACCGCTACAACCACTCAATGCCCCTGCAACCAAAGCGATGAGCAGTAGTGCTGAATTGGTATGCTTTGCTACTGGTTTCATCGCGCTGGTGCAACCTTGAAAGGTAACTCTCGCGACTGTGCTCGATTCCATCAACTCGATCAAGCAAGCGATATAATGAGAATCTCGACCACAATGAAATGTCAGTTAATAAACACGGGGCATTGAGGGGCGAAAAGAATCTCACGCGCACCAATCGACCGCGGCATCACACTAAAACCGGCTGGTGATTGACTTGTAATCCCCGACGGTATCGGAATAACACAGGCGTCAGGGACTCGCCGAACTCTTTTTTGACAGTACAGCCACACCCACACCTACAACCACGGCACCAGCGGCTATAGCATAAGGACTGATCGCCGCGGAACCTGCACCAGCTCCCGAAGCAGCGCTTCCGCTTGCGCCGGGATCAGAAGGGCCAGAGCCAGCCTGTCCGTCTGCGCATGGCGACAATTCCTGCAACCCACCTTTGGCGTCTCTTGCATTGGTTGCCCCGGCTACAGTAACGACAGACCCTGGTTCGACTCCAACTTTGCATCCATCGTTATAAATTATCTGAGCGCTGCCGCCACCACTGGCCATGACCATATCGCCGGGTTGCACTTGCGACTGCCCAACGCCCGCCGACTTGAAGCCATTGCCACGGTTTACCAACACGTTACCAGCAGTTGGTTGCAGCGTAGCTGCCAATGCTACTGTAGACTGTGCAGAAATTACCGCAACCGCGCACACAAGCTTTAAACGAAGCATAAGCCCCCCGAGGCGCAAACACAAATCCCAGTGGAACTGATTAGCTACTCGTCAATGAAAAGGGAATGTCAAAACTGCAATGCCGGTAAAAAGACTTCCCATGGTGGCGAGAAGGACACTCTGTTTTGCCGGTTCGGCGCGACTTTGGGGGTCGTCATATTCACTACGCGGCTGCTTGTTGAGCATAAGAATCAATCCTGCTCTTCGACAACTCTCTTGTAAGGGGCATATTCAGCCAGCATCTCGCGTCGTTCGGCCATGTGGGCGCGTTCTTCGCCCAGATACCGATCGACGGCCCGCCGAAAGCTCGGGTCGGCAATCCAGTGCAACGAGTATGTGGCAACAGGATTGTAGCCCCGCGCCAGCTTGTGCTCGCCTTGCGCCCCGGCTTCGACGCGCGGGAGCTTGTGCGCAATCGCCCAGTCCATCGCTTGGTAGTAACAGAGTTCAAAATGCAGGCAGGGGTGGTGTTCAGTCATCCCCCAATAGCGACCATATAGGCAATCGCCGCCGATCAAATTAAGTGCGCCTGCAATTGGCATGCCGCCGCGTTCGGCAACAATCAGCAGGCAACTGTCGCCCATTCGCTCGCCAAGCAACGAGAAGAATTGCCGATTAAGATAGGGTCGTCCCCATTTGCGGCTGCCTGTATCTTGATAGAAGCGATAGAAGGCGTCCCAGTAGCTCTCTGTTATGGCCGCCCCGCGTAGGCACTTGACCGTAATTCCGGCTTCGACCGCTGTCGCGCGCTCCTTGCGGATCGTTTTGCGTTTGCGTGACGATAGCGCCGCCAGGAAGTCTTCGAAGGTCTGGTAGCCGGCATTGTGCCAATGAAACTGCTGATCGGTGCGTTGCAGAAACAGCGGCTTGCTACCGCCGCCCAAAGTGTCCCATACATGCCGGTCGATGTAAGTCGCGTGCAGCGAAGACACGCCCAGGCTCCGGGCTACTTCGATGCAGGCCGTACCAAGCAGTCGGCTCGACTCGTCGGTGTCAACCCCGGTTCCCACGAGTAGGCGCGGCCCTGGAACCGGCGTGAACGGCACCGCGATCTGCAGCTTCGGATAATAGCTGCCGCCGGCCCGCTCGTAGGCATCCGCCCAGCCGTGATCGAAGATGTATTCTCCCTGACTATTCGATTTCACGTAGGCAGGCGCCGCGCCGATCAACCGACCGTCGCGTTCAAGCACGATGTGGCGGGGCGTCCAACCGGTACGACCGCCGACAGTCCCCGCGTCTTCCAGACACTTGAGGAAAGCGTGGTTGACAAATGGGTTTGCAATTGTTGCGACCGGATTGGCGAGTGCATCCCACGCTTCGGCCGGGACCTCGCCAATGGCTGACAGGCAACGCGCGGTGAGCGCGGAAGATTTAGGCGTATTGGCTGCGCTCATAAAGGTGGGCTGCCTCGATCCGCTGACCGGTCAGAGTGTACGTCGACGGAAAGCCTCTTGTCTGCAGACTTTCTGCCAAACTTATTCGCAAATCGACGCGCGGGCTCTCGCACAATTGCCTTCTTTCTTGCTAGGAGTGAGCGGGATCTGGTGCCGCCGGAAGCAAACGGATTGGCGAAATGTTGAGGGAGTGAAGGCAATGGCTCGAAGTCACGGTCGCGGCGTATGGGTCGCGGCGGTTATGCTGGGGTTGTGTCTTGGCGGTTCCGTCGTCACCATCGCCAAGGAGCCGGATGGCGTTGTCATCAAGAACAAGTCTGTGTTCAGGTTTGCGGTCTCAGCTGATACTATCGAACAGCAGTCTGGCGTTCAGTACGACGAAATGACACGGCAAGCCTCTGCCAAACGTGCGCTGCTCCCTTCGGACAATGCGCAGACCCAACGGATGCGGGCCATTGCTCAACGTCTTTTGCCGCATGCGACAAAATTCAATGAGCGTGCCAAGGACTGGAAATGGGAAATCAACGTCCTCGATAGTCCGCAGATCAACGCCTTCTGCATGCCCGGTGGCAAGATCGCCGTGTTCACCGGCATTCTCAATAAACTTCAGCTGACCGACGATGAAGCGGCCTTGGTCATGGGGCACGAGATCGGACATGCACTCTATGAGCACGCCCGCGCTCGCGCCGGCAAGCAAATGGCGCTGGGCGCCGGGCGGGCGGTTGCCGGTCTGATTTTCGGCCAGCTTGGTGATCTCGTCGGCGCGGGTGCGGGGTCACTCGCGTCGCTTAAATTCAGCCGTGGTGACGAAACACAGGCGGACTTGATCGGTTTGGAACTGGCGGCCCGTGCAGGCTACGATCCGCGCGCCGGCATCACCTTGTGGCAGAAGATGAGCAAGGCGTCGCAAGGGGCGCCGCCGCAGTGGATGTCGACGCATCCCTCGGGCGAAACACGCATCCAGACCATCAAGCAGCACATCCCCGAAGTTCTCGCGCTGTATGAGAAGGCGAAACTTGAGCAGAAGTGATCGGGTCGATCCATTGCGGTGAGGATCGGCGCTGCAAGCAAGAAGGGACTTAACTTTGGCGCGGGTCGGATTAGTCGGATTGGGCTCGATGGGGGGCGGCATGGGGCGCAGTCTGCTGCGCGCCGGCCATGTCGTGCACGGTTTCGACATCAACGATAAGGCGGTCCTGCACTTTATCGCGGATGGCGGTGAAACAGGCGCGTTGCCCGATGTGGCCAAGCGGCTGGATGTCCTTGTCACGGTGGTTGTCAACGCGGCGCAGATGGAAAGTGTGCTGTTCGGTGAGCACGGCGTCGCGCCTTCGCTCGCCAAGGGTACGGTCGTTATTGGTTGCGCCACCGTCGCCCCTGACTTCGCGCGCAGCACGGAAGCGCGCCTTGCCGGACTCGGTGTCCTCTACGTCGATGCGCCGATGTCGGGCGGCGCGGCCAAGGCGGCCGATGGCGCGTTGACGATGATGGTTGGCGCAACACCGGAAGCGATGAGCAAGGCCGAGCCCGTGCTCGCCTCGATGGCGCAGAAGATTTTTCGACTTGGCGATCGCGCGGGTGCGGGGTCGGCGATGAAGATCGTCAATCAGATGCTGGCGGGTGTGCACATCGCTTCGATGGCCGAGGCGATCACGTTTGCAATGACGCAAGGTGTCGAGCCCCGGCAGTTCATGGATGTGATCCCGCAATGTGCGGGGACGTCATGGATGCTGGAAAATCGGGGCCCGCACGTTGTCGACGGTGATTACACGCCGCGATCGGCTGTGGAGATTTTCGTCAAGGATCTCGGGATCGTCAGCGATATTGCGCGCGGCGTGCGCTTTTCAGCGCCACTGACGGCAGCCGCACTGCAACAGTTTCTGGCTGCTTCCGGCATGGGTTTTGGTGCTGAAGATGACGCCGCGGTTGCCAAAGTCTATGCGCGGAATGCGCGGCTGAAACTGCCCGGGGAATAGTGGCGTGGTCGAGGTCGACGTCGCTATTCAAAGGCTTGACTATTGATCTCGACAATCATTGCGATCAGCCGATGCGCAGCTGTCGTCGACGTAAGCCGAACTGCCCGTACTTTACGTGAAAAATCCGGCGATGGTGGTCGCCGGATTCCCCGATATCTGTCGGACTCGGCGTGATTATTTCTTGGCCGGAGCGGGCGGAACAGGTGCTGCGGGAGCCTCTTTCGGCGCAGCCGCTGCCGCCTTTTCGCTTTCGACCGCCTTCTTGATTTCGGGATCGACGTATTCGACCTTGGCGGCGTTGCGCAATTCTAGCCCGATTGTCTGCGCCTTCTTCTGCAACAAGGTGTTGACGATGCGATCTTTCAGCCCGTCGAAAGGCGGCGGCTGGCGCATCCGCTTGTCGTCGAGCTTGATGATGTGGAACCCAAAGTTAGATTTCACCGGCGGCGAGATTTTGCCTTTCTCCAAGGCGAAGGCCGCGGATTCGAATTCGGGCACCATCTGGCCGTGGCCGAAGTAGCCGAGGTCGCCGCCGTTGTCTTTGGACCCCGGGTCTTCCGAATTTTCCTTCGCCAACGCTGCGAAATCACCACCCTTGGTCAACTTTTCGGCGATGTCTTTAGCTTTGGCCTCATCCTTAACCAGGATGTGGCTGGCCTTCACTTCTTCCTCGGGCTTCAGCGCCTTGACCTGATCGTCGTAGAACTTCTTGGCGTCCTCGTCCTTGACGGCAGCCTTGATCGACTTCTCGAAGAACAGGTCACGCAACGCGCGGCGCTTCCAGTATTGGATGCGAGCGTCGTAGTCAGCTCCGGTGGCCAGTTTGGCGCCCTCGGCCGCATCGGAGAAGACCTGATTTTCAATGAGATATTCAAGCAGAATGCGGCGGCGCGAGCCCTCTGGCAATTGCGCCAGTTCCGCTCCCAACTCGGCTTCGGCCAGCTTCAGGTCGGCCTCTGACAGGGGTTTGCCGTTGACCGTCGCCAGCGGCTTGTCCTGCGCCAAGGCCGGCAATGCTCCGGAAATCGACTGCAGCGCCGTGCCTGCCAGAGCCAGAGTGAGCGCGACAATGCTCGACCGGGTCGAGAAGCGGACGGTGCGTGCGGAAATTGGAAAGGGCATATCACCTCGAAATTGCTGTGCGGCGGTTGGGCTTCACTGATGGCCGGTGCGCTGGAGAAACGATTGTAGTGACGTCGATCGCCGGTTGGTGGCCTGCATTTAATCGGCAGTGATGACGCTGGCTGCCCCGGCAACGCTACGGGCGTGCGTGGGTTAACCGACAGATGCGACTCTGCCAAGTTAACTTTGAGTAAGAGCGTGATTATGGCAACAGCGGGCCGCACCGCGGCGTTGTCAGCGGCGCTTTGAAGCAGGCCGGAGGGCTGCAGGCGCGTCCGGAAGCCTCAGTTCAGCGTCCGGTGGCAGCGCCGTTCTTGATTCTGCGAGTTCGATGACGGTGGCCTTGCCATCTGGTGTATCTGGCAGGCGTACCTCCAAGACATGAATGACAGCAGTGACAATCGGTCGGCTCCAGCCGCGTCCGTTCTCGTCGAACTGCAGCGCGTGTCCCGCGAAACGAACCGCATACGTCGGTCCCGGGTTCATCTCGAACGATGCGCATGTGATACGCGCTATTTTTGCAAGGCCAACCACAGGCTGCGACTGGCCAGGATCCAGGCCGCCGACGTGGCCGAAGCGGCCGATTCCAAGTGGCAGCGACTGTTCCGGCTTGAGCCGGTAGGCGGTGATCCAGGTCTCTCCGCTCCGACGCCATCGACTGGCCAGCCATGCCTCCGCCGACGCAATGGCGGCACGATGGGCAGGCAAGTTCGCGGTCGCCGCGCACGGAACAGCGTCGGCTGTCGCGGCCGTTGGAGACTGCGCCGCCGCCAGCACCGCAATCAATGCGGCAGCCTTCCAAGGCGACCGGCGCAGCGGTATTTTGAACATCGACCTCGACATGAACGCCACCAGACATCAAAGCGAGCGTCAGTCTACGTTGCAAACCGGCTTTGGTTAAGGACCTCGCCGTTCACTTTTGCGGGTTGAAAATCCATACCTTTCTCGGCATTCCGAAAGCTGCTAAGGGGACCAGAAGCTTCGCACGCAGATTCGCGATCAGCACATTTATCATTCATCACTGGACCCATCGGGGCATGGCAAAAGACACCAAGGATAAACCGAGCGCCGAAGGCATGCTCATCCGCGAGTTGGCCGAATTGCTCAATGAGACCGGCTTGAGTGAGATTGAAATGGAGCGCCAGGGCTTGCGACTGCGGGTCGCGCGTCAGCTGACCATGGCGGTTGCAGCACCGGCTGCTGTAGCTGCAGCGCATGCGCCGCTGCCGAGCATGCATTTGGCAGGCGACGTGGCACCCAAGCCCGCCGACGCCGCCAGCAATCCAGGCACTGTCAAATCACCGATGGTCGGCACCGCCTATCGGGCAGCCGAGCCCGGTTCGGCACCATTTGTCGAGGTTGGCACCCGCGTCGCCCAAGGCCAGACCTTGCTGATCATCGAAGCGATGAAGACGATGAACCATATTCCCGCGCCCCGCTCCGGCACGGTGACGCAAGTGTTCATCGACAACGGCCAGCCCGTTGAATTCGGCGAGCCGCTGGTGGTTATTGAATAAGGGAGGAGTGAATTGCGAATAGTCAGTAGCGAATAGGGAAGCCGCCAAGCGCGGTTCTTTCATCCCTACTCGCT
>JANXWC010000026.1 GCA_025351355.1 Hyphomicrobiaceae bacterium | reverse complement strand
GGCGATATCGGACTGCAGATTGCGGATTAATGCCGGTCCAATGGGCGGATATTCTCACACCTAGCCCTGGCTCGATTGACGACATCCGGATGCAAAACGCCGGAGACCGAATGTGCCTGATCAGCACACGGATCGAGCGATCCCCCGGCGGCAAACGAGGAAAAAGTGGCGCTATGAACCACTCTTTCGATCACGCACGGCGCCACTCCTCGTCCCCTCACTTCTGAGGGGAAAAAATGAGTGTCTCTTCACGGGGAAAATGAGAGTGCCAAACTGAGTAAATCCACACGGCTGACGCCGGTGTGGTTATTAACCTTTGCAACCTCGAGCAGGAACAATTTTGCACGCTCGTCACGCGCAAAATTTCCGGGAATTTCACCAGTTGCAATTTGGAATCGGATCGAAAGCGGCTTATTTCCGACTTTGAGAGGTAAAGATCCCGGATAACCTCCGGGCTGAAGTTGCCCTGCGGTTTCCGGGTACTAGTTGAACAACGCGCGCAAGGCGGGGCTGTTCGCTAATGGTGTGCCTCGGAGACAATGCTCTCAGGCTTGTTGAATGGCGCTCAGTTCCCAGTCGCGCGGCTTGCCGTTAAGCGGTCGACGGAAGGTCCAGACTTCCGTGGATTCCGAAGGTACCGTGGCACTTCCCGAGACGACGCGCCCGCTGGCGATATCGACCATGCGATCAAGCAGCGAGAAGCGCATGGCGACGGTCGCATACTCGGTCTGACCCTCGCGCCAGGCCTCCGAAAGATCGCCTTGCAGCAGCGTCGGGCCGGAAATCTCGTTGCGGACGCCCTTTTTGGCGTTCGTGTCGAGGTCGCCGGCGAAATAGGACAGCATTTCCGGTGTTACGCGATCGCCGAGAGCATTGACGTCGCCACGGCCGTAAGTCAGCTGAATGTCGCTGAGCAACTTCTCGAATGCGCTGAAATCATCGGGAGTAATAGCAAGCGCTGCTGCCGCGCCACTCGCCCCGGCGACGCCGGAACGGTAGGCGTTAACATTGATCGGCCGCTGGTTGGCGGCATTACCCGGGCGGACGCTGGCCAAAGCCGGCGCTCCACCGTTGCGATTGCGGAAGAAGTTAACGGCCAGGAAAACCAAGCCACCGATCAACGCAGCCTGAAGGATAAAGCCGAGAGCGCTGGCGAAGGCGCCAACGCCGAAAATGCTGGCCAGGGCGCCAGCCATAAGGCCGCCGAGTAACAGGCCGCGGAACCCACCGAACATCGACGGACGAGCCGAGGCTGCTGTCGCAGCCGTTGCGCCGGGATTGTTCGCACCAGGTTGCGTCGCGGACCGCTCCATTGGTGCTGCCGTCTTTGGCGCAGTGTTTGTTGCTGCGGGTGGCGAATAGGTCCGGGCGCCACGGCTGCCGACGCTGCTGCCGCCGCCAACCTTAGCATCAGCGACATCGCTAACCATGACCAAGGCGGCAATGAAGCCCGCCATTAAGCCGGCCACGCGGGTAAGTGAAAACGTTTGGGACATTGCAGGAACCCTTAAGCTCTGTGTCGACCAGGAAAGCCAAATCCGCGCAGGCACGGACTGCATGTACATGGGGGCTCCGCGGCGAAAGGTCCATAGGGAACATTTCGGGAAGCATCGGTATATCTTTATTGCTTCCCGGTTAATAGTTCGCCGTCGTGGGCGGCGGCAGTTCCCGGCTGATGCCGTCCACCCCCGACAAATTTGCCGAGGCGCGAGCTTCGGCAGCCATTGCAGTGAGGATGACTTCCGATGAGCCAGTTCTCGACCCGAGTTCAACCGCGCTGGGTTTATGCCTTTGGTGGCGGCCGCGCCGACGGCGCCGCGACCATGAAGGACCTGCTGGGCGGGAAAGGTGCGAATCTTGCGGAGATGAGTGCTTTGGGTTTGCCTGTACCACCGGGATTTACCATCACGACGGAGGTATGCGCAGCCTACTATGCCAACGACCGTAAGTTTCCCGCCGATCTCGGCGCCGAAGTCGATGCCGCGCTCGCGCACATGGGCCGGGCGGTGGGCGCAGGTTTTGGCGACCTCAAGGTGCCGTTGCTGGTGTCAGTGCGATCAGGTGCCCGGGCGTCGATGCCGGGAATGATGGATACCATCCTCAATCTCGGCCTTAACGACCAGACCGTCGAAGCACTGGCGCAACAGAGTGGCGATCGCCGTTTTGCCTATGACAGCTATCGGCGGTTTATTTCAATGTATTCCGATGTGGTGCTCGGCGTGGAGCACGGCATCTTCGAGGATATTCTCGACAATCATAAGAACTTGTCGGGCCTTACGCAGGATACCGATCTTGGTGCCGATGATTGGCTGGATGTGATCGAGGCCTTCAAGGATGCGGTAAAGACTTCCACCGGCAACCCGTTTCCACAAGATACGCGAGATCAATTGTGGGGTGCGATCGGTGCGGTATTCGGATCCTGGCAAAACGACCGTGCCATCAGCTACCGCCGGATGTACGACATCCCGGACATGTGGGGGACAGCGGTGAACGTGCAAGCCATGGTATTCGGCAATCGCGGCGAGACGTCAGCCACAGGCGTCGCTTTTACCCGCAACCCGTCAACGGGAGAACGAGCGATCTATGGCGAATTCCTCGTCAATGCTCAGGGAGAAGACGTCGTAGCCGGCATACGGACGCCGCAACCGCTGACCGAAAAGGCCCGCCTGGAGGCCGGCGAAGAGGCGCCGTCGCTGGAGGCGCTGATGCCCGTGACGTACGACGAACTCCGCGCAATTTTCGATAAGCTCGAACAGCACTATCGCGACATGCAGGACATCGAGTTCACCATCCAGGAGGGCAAGCTTTGGATGTTGCAAACACGGTCGGGTAAGCGCACCGCCAAGGCGGGGTTGAAGATCGCCGTCGATCTCGTCACTGAGGGTGCACTGAAGCCCGATGAAGCCTTGCTGCGGCTTGACCCTGGCGCGCTGGATCAGTTGCTGCATCCGACGATCGATCCAAAGGCTCATAAAGTACTAATTACGCAGGGGCTGCCGGCGTCGCCCGGTGCCGCGTCCGGCGAAATAGTGTTCGACAGCCGCGAAGCCAAGGCGCGTAAAGCGGCCGGCCATAGCGTCATTCTCGTGCGCAACGAAACCAGTCCGGAAGACATCGAGGGCATGGCGGCGGCGGCGGGTATTCTGACTGCGCGGGGCGGCATGACCAGCCATGCAGCCGTCGTCGCCCGCGGCATGGGCCGCCCCTGCGTCTGCGGCGCCGGCGCCCTCCGCATTGACACGGCGACCGGCACAATCTCAGTACAGGGCAAGACGCTAAGACGTGGCGACATTATCACCATTGACGGCGCGACGGGCGAAGTCATCGCGGGGCAAGTGCGTATGCGCGAGCCCGAACTCAGCGGCGACTTCGGCACCGTGATGGCGTGGGCCGACACGCATCGCAAACTCGGCATCCGCGCCAATGCCGATACAGCCCGCGACGCCAAAGCAGCGCGCGACTTCGGCGCCGAAGGCATTGGCCTCTGCCGAACCGAACACATGTTCTTCGAAAAGGATCGTATTCTCGCCGTGCGGGAAATGATTTGCGCCGATGATCTGGAAGGGCGCCGGCGGGCGCTTGGCAGGATTTTACCGATGCAGCGGGCGGACTTCGAGCAGCTTTTCGAGATCATGGCAGGATTGCCAGTCACCATCCGTTTGCTCGATCCGCCGTTGCACGAATTTTTGCCGCACGAGCCTGACGAACTGGAGGCTGTTGCCGCCCAATTGAAGATGCCGCCGGCGAAGTTGAAGATGCGCATCGCCGAACTGGCGGAAGTCAATCCGATGCTCGGTTTTCGCGGCTGCCGCTTGGCAATCCGCTATCCGGAAATTACCGAGATGCAGGCGCGCGCCATCTTCGAGGCCGCCATCGCTGCTGCCGCAAAGACGGGCAAGCCAGTCGCTCCCGAAGTGATGATCCCGTTGATTGCTTATCGTGCCGAGTTTGATCTGCTCGCCGAGGTCATCCGGGCCACCGCGCAGGCGGTGGAAAAGGAAAGCGGCGCCACGCTTACCTACACCATCGGCACCATGATCGAATTGCCGCGTGCGGCTCTGATGGCCGACGAAATCGCCGCAGGCGATCAGGGCGCCGAATTTTTCTCGTTCGGCACCAACGATCTCACGCAAACCTGCCTCGGCCTCAGCCGCGACGATGCGGCACCCATCCTGGCCAACTATGTCGAACAGAAGATTTTCGAAGTGGATCCCTTTGTGTCAATCGACCAGGACGGCGTTGGCAGCCTGGTTGCGCTTGGCGTCGAACGGGGTCGCAGGGTGCGACCTGATCTGAAGATCGGCATTTGCGGCGAGCATGGCGGCGATTCCGCCTCCATTGAGTTTTTTCATCGTACAGGTCTCGACTATGTGTCGTGCTCGCCGTTCCGGGTGCCGGTGGCGCGCCTGGCCGCCGCGCAAGCAGCGCTCAGAGGCAAGGCACCGAAGAGCGAGGCGTAGGCCATGGCGCAGACCACCATGGCGGCAATTGCAATTGCACTCGTCGTCGGGGTGCTCGGTTTTGCACTTTGGTACACCCAGCAGCATCCACGACACATTGTCGGATACGGAACCGTGCAGGTGCGTTCCGAGCGGGCAGGCGGCGGCACGAGCACGCATCAGACGCGCCGGATAGCGATCAATGCTGCTGAGTTCCAGGAGGTTGAGATGCCCAACGGCACGTGGATCGACTGTGGCGGCGACTGTGCCCGTGCCGTTCGCGACGCCGGCGACGGTTTCTGGGACAAACAGCAACGCGACCGTCGCTAAGGAAACGGTGGTGGATTGAAGAAATTGCCATGGAGGCCGCCGCCGTGAAGGTTGTCAGCTTGAAGACCGGAGAGAAGCTTCCCGCCGTCGGGCTGGGGACTTGGGCCATGGGTGAGCGCTCGGCCGCGACCAACGATGAGATCAAGGCATTACAACTCGGCTTGGATCTCGGCATGACGGTGATCGATACGGCTGAAATGTACGGGGACGGCGGAGCCGAAAGGGTCATCGGCAAGGCAATCGCCGGGCGCCGCGACGGCGTGTATCTGGTGAGCAAGGTCTATCCGCATAACGCGTCGCGTGACGGCGTGGTTGCGGCATGCGAGCGTAGCCTGCGGCGTCTGGCGACCGATCGGTTGGATCTTTACTTGCTGCATTGGCCTGGAAGTGAGCCCCTCTCGGAAACGGTGGCTGGCTTCGAGCAGTTGAAAAAAACAGGCAAGATCCGCGCTTGGGGGGTCAGCAACTTTGATGTGGGCGACATGGCTCGATTGGCGCGCGTACCTGACGGCGATCAATGCGTGGCGAACCAAGTGTTGTACCACCTCGGTGAACGCGGCATCGAATGGCAGCTCGTTGCAGACAATCAAAAAGCTGATGTGCTTACGATGGCCTATTCACCGCTCGGGCAGGCCTCCATTCTGGATCATTCCATCCTGGCGGCCATCGGTCGAAAACATGCGGTGTCGGCTGCCGCGATCGCTTTGGCCTTTGTGCTGCGCAACGGGGCAATGGCAATTCCGAAGGCCGCCAGCCTGGACCACGTGCGGGCGAACGCCAAAGCGTCAGTTATTGTCCTTGATGAGCAGGATCTTGCCGAAATGAATAAAGTCTATCCACCTCCGACGAGGGCCGCTCCATTGGCGATGCTGTAAGGGATGCGCAGTATGCGTCGGTACTGTCATACAGCCTTCACAGTGCTGGAGTGTAAGACGCGTGCGGAGTGGCAAGGGGCAGGCGGATAGTCGGCTCCGTCCCCGCATCGAAATATGAGGTCATCGGATGAGCATGATGTTGCACGCGGCAAAGATTGTCGCAGTGGCCGGTTTGGCTTTTACGCTATCTTCGAACGCACGGGCTGCCGATATCACGGGCGCTGGTGCCACATTCCCATTCCCGGTCTATTCGAAGTGGGCCGATGTGTACAAGAAAGAAACCGGCAATGGGCTGAATTATCAGTCGATCGGTTCGGGCGGCGGCATCAAGCAGATCATGGCAAAGACCGTGACATTCGGTGCCTCCGACATGCCGCTGAAAGGTGAAGACCTCGACAAAGCCGGATTGCTGCAGTTTCCGATGGTGATGGGCGGGCTCGTAGCCGTTTACAATCTTGATGGTATCAAGCCGGGTGAATTGGTTTTCGACGGACCGACCTTGGCGAAGATCTATCTTGGTGAAATCAAAACATGGGATGATGCGACCATTAAGAAGCTCAATCCGGATGTAAAGTTGCCCGCGCAGGCTATAGCTGTCGTCTCACGGTCCGATGGCTCGGGAACCACATTCGTCTGGACTGACTATTTGTCAAAGGTCAGTGCCGATTGGAAATCGAAGGTTGGAGCAAACACCGCCGTTCAGTGGCCGATCGGCATCGGTGCCAAAGGTAACGAAGGCGTCGCCAACAATGTCCAGCAGACCAAGGGCGCAATAGGTTACGTCGAGTATGCCTACGCAAAACAGAACAAATTATCCTTTGCCCGAATGCTCAATAAAGATGGCAAAACCGTAAGCCCCAATCTTGAGAATTTCCAGGCAGCGGCGGCAAGCGCCGATTGGTTGAGTGCGCCTGGGTTTGGTATCATTCTGACAGACCAAGCGGGTAGTGCGACTTGGCCGATTACCAACCCGACGTTCATTTTGATGCACAAGAAGGCCGTCGACGCCGCTGCGTCAGCCGAGGCATTGAAGTTCTTTGAGTGGGCGTATAGCAAGGGCGACAAGATGGCTGCAGATCTTGACTACGTTCCGCTGCCGCCTGCCGTTGTCGGTCAGATTCAGAAGAGCTGGAGTTTGATCGTCGGCGCAGACGCCAAGCCGGTTTACGAAAAAAAATAACGAGATGATCAATGGGCGCGGCGGCGATGTCGTCTGTCGCGCCCTGATTGTGCTTCGCGCTTGAGACATGAGGAATACCCGTGAGCTCCGCCTCTTCCAGCCGTTCGGTAATGACCGATATCGGCGCTCGGCAACGAGTACTCAAAGGCTTGCGGTTTGGCGACCAGGTTTTTGCAGCGGTCTGCAAAGCGGCGGCGGTCAGCGTTTTGGTCATTCTGGGTGGTGTATTCGTCTCGCTCATCGGCGGCGCGTGGCCTGCGTTTCACAAGTTTGGGTTGGCATTTTTCGTCACTGAAGCGTGGAACCCTGTGACGGATCAGTTTGGCGCCATCGCTCCAATCTTTGGAACGTTGGTGACGTCGGCGATCGCGATGCTGATCGCGGTCCCCGTCGGAGTCGGAATTGCGGTTTTTCTGACGGAGTTATGCCCGCTGGTTCTCAGGCGGCCGCTTGGAGTAGCAATCGAGCTGTTGGCCGGCATCCCGAGTATCATTTACGGCATTTGGGGCCTGTTTTTCTTCGCGCCGTTTCTGCAGCAGTATGTTCAACCGGTGCTGATCGGGACGTTCGCGAACGTGCCCGTTCTGTCAACGCTGTTTGCGGGCCCTCCCTATGGGATCGGCATACTGACATCGGCACTCGTTTTGGCAATTATGGTGCTCCCGTTCGTAACCGCGATCAGCCGCGACGTTTTTGAGTCAGTGCCCCCTGTGCTCAAGGAAGCGGCCTACGGTCTTGGATGCACCCGGTGGGAAGTGGTCCGCAACGTGGTCATTCCGTTTACGCGCGTCGGGGTAATTGGCGGTTGCATGCTTGGCCTCGGTCGGGCTCTCGGGGAAACCATGGCGGTCACGTTCGTGATCGGCAATGCTCATCGAATCAGTGGGTCGCTTCTGGCCCCCGGTACGACTATCTCCGCAACGATCGCCAATGAGTTCACCGAGGCGGTGGGAGACATGCATACGTCGTCGCTGCTGGCCATCGGTCTCATACTGTTCCTTATTTCGTTTATCGTTCTCGCGTTTGCACGTCTGATGCTGATGCAGTTAGACAAAAAGGCGGGTGCTTGACGATGGCCATTGACCAGGCACGTTACAGATCACGTCGTCGCCTTAACGCATTTACGATGGCGTTGTGCTGGGCCGCGACGGCGCTCGGCTTGACTGCCCTGCTGATCATTCTAAGCACGCTGTTGTTGAAGGGCGTTGGTGGCCTTGGCCTAAATGTTTTTACTCAGATGACGCCGCCGCCCGGGAGCGACGGCGGGCTCCTCAACCCGATCATCGGCAGCCTCATCATGACGACAATTGGGGTCGCGATCGGGGCTCCGATCGGCATCCTGGCGGGAACTTACTTGGCTGAATACGGCCGCTACTCGCCACTCTCTTCGGTCGTTCGCTTCGTCAACGACATCCTGTTGAGCGCACCGTCGATTATCATTGGGCTGTTCGTCTACACGATCATGGTCGCCCCGATGGGTCATTTTTCCGGTATAGCCGGCGCGGTATCGCTCGCGGTTCTGGTGATCCCAATCGTTGTCCGCACCACCGAAGACATGCTGACGTTGGTGCCGACACCGTTGCGGGAAGCGGCGAGCGCCCTCGGCATGCCGCGTTCACTCGTCATCCGACGGGTCGCCTTCAAGGCGGCGCGTGCGGGCATGATAACGGGTATTCTGCTCGCTGTGGCGCGCGTCACCGGTGAGACCGCGCCATTGCTGTTCACAGCGCTCAACAGCCAGTTCTTCAGCACGAACCTGAATGCACCGATGGCGAGTTTGCCAACGGTTATCTTTCAATTCGCACTTTCGCCGTATGCCGAGTGGCAAAAACTCGCGTGGGTCGGTGCGCTTCTGATCACGGCCGCGGTCCTCACCTTGAGTGTGACCGCGCGCACGCTTGGCGGCAAAAGGGGCAAGTCATGACCGAGGTCAGCACCGCTCAGAGGATAGAAATGGGCGCCTCCGCGGTGGCGCCGGATGTCCGTATTTCCATCAACAACCTCGATTTTTACTATGGAACAACGAGGGCGTTGAAAACAATTAATCTGCCGCTGTATGCCAACATGGTCACGTCCTTCATTGGTCCTTCCGGCTGCGGCAAGTCGACGTTGCTGCGCGTGCTCAATCGCATGTACGATCTTTACCCGAACCAGCGGGCGGAGGGCGAAGTGCTGCTCGACGGCGAGAATATCCTCGCCCCGGGGCTTGACCTCAACTTACTGCGTGCGCGTGTCGGCATGGTGTTCCAGAAACCGACGCCGTTCCCCATGTCGATCTACGACAACATTGCATTTGGAGTAGGGCTGTATGAAAAACTGAACAGGTCCGAGATGGATCAGCGGGTCGAGCAGTCGTTGACACGAGCGGCCTTGTGGAAAGAGGTGAAGGATAAGCTGACTGCTTCGGGCCTCAGTCTGTCGGGCGGCCAACAGCAGCGTCTCTGCATCGCCCGCACGGTGGCCGTCAAACCGGAGGTCATTTTGTTTGACGAGCCCTGCTCGGCATTGGATCCGATTTCGACGGCACGTATTGAAGAACTGATCGACGAGCTGAAGGCCGACTATACAATCGCGATCGTGACTCACAACATGCAGCAGGCGTCGCGTGTATCTGATGCGACGGCTTTCATGTATCTTGGCGAGCTGATGGAGTTCGGCAAGACCAAAGACATGTTCACCAAACCGCAGAATCCCAAGACGCAAGACTACATCACGGGCCGCTTCGGTTAAGCGAGTAACCTTCACCCAAACAGCGAGCATCCAAATGCCCCCGCACACGGTCGCCGCGTTCGACGCAGAGCTGAAAGAATTACGTGCCGCGGTGCAGTCCATGGCGGCCACGGTCGACGTGCAACTGACGCAACTGGCGGAGGCGATTGGCGATCGGCAGAGCGATGTCGCGCAAAATATCATCGCGATGGATCGAATGGTCGATCGCATGCAGAGCGAGATCGAGGAAAAAATAATTCATATCATCGCGCTGCGGCAGCCCGTCGCCGTCGATCTGCGCGAGATCATCGCGACATTGAAAATTGCGGCTGATCTCGAACGGATTGGCGATCTTGCAAAGAACTGCGCCAAGCGATTGCTGACCATGACCGGGCCCGTACAGCAACCGGAAACGATGAGCACGCTGTTGTCACTGGCCAATCAAGCGCAGTCGCAAGTAGTCGACGTTATGACTGCATTTGCTGCCCGGGATGCCGAAGGGGCATCTAAGGTCTGGCATTCGGACGGGACAATCGACAATCTTTACGCCGCTTTATTTCGCGAGTTGCTCACCTACATGATGGAAGATCCGCGCAATATCGGATTTTGCACCCATCTGCTGTTTTGCGCCAAAAATCTGGAACGCGTCGGCGATCACGCGACCAACATCGCTGAGAACGTCAATTTCATCGTCACCGGTGAGCAGATCGGCATCGACCGACCGAAGGGCGACAGCCCAACTGCATCGATACTTGCGACAACGAAAGTCCAATAACTTTTCCGCGACCGGCGGTCGCTATTCGCGGCCGACTTGGAGCAGCTAGATGCCGCGCCCCTCAAGTTCACGAGCAAGCTCGTCGACAAGCTGTTTGGCACCATCATAGAAGGGGTTCACGTCCAGCAGTCGGCGTGCTGCCTGTAACGCCTCTTTCTTGCGGCCGATGTCCTTGAGGATGTGAATGAGTCCGTCCAGCGCTTTGAAGTGGTTCGGATCCAGCGCCAGCGTACGCCGGAGATCGCCTAAAGCCAGATCGATTTGGTTCCGCGTGTAATGGACGTAGGCGCGGCGGTTCCAACCTTCCGCATAGTCCGGCGCAAGCACGACGACCGCGTCGAGCAACTTCAATGCGAGGTCCGTGTCTTTGCCGTTGACCGCCTGCATCGCTCTCTGCATCAACAAGCCGACCGTGTCACTGCCAGATGTGATCCAAAGCTTCTCGATCGACGCGCTGACGGTCTCTGCTTGCTTGGCGTCTTCCGACGTAGCGAGATAGGCATAAAGATCTGAAAGCGCCTTTTCGCGCTCCGCAGCCGTGCGCGGCTGCGCCACGGCAAGGCCCGGCTTAATGTCCTGAACTTTATTACCGGCAGACTTGGTTGAAGGTGCCTTCGGCGCACCCTTTAGCTCCGGCTGCGGCTGCGGCTGCGGATCGGGCTTGGGCAGCGCATCTTTCGACCGTGGGGGGGGCGCCTTTGGTTCGGCCTTGCGCCCAGGTGTGTCCGGCTGGAGATCAGGCGCACGGTCGCGCCCATGCGGTCGGATCTCCGGGGTCAATAGCGGACCTTGGTCGTCTGGCGGTGCCGGTACAGCTGTCGGCGGCACCACGCCTCCAGGCGGCGCTTGTATTGTGATGGGCGGCGAGACGTCGACGGTAGCGTAGGCAACACTCATTGGGCCCAACAAGAGGAACCAACCGTTTGCACAACATAACGTCGATCGAAGGCGAGAAGTTTGACGCATGAACCACATTAACCGCAATGACCCGGCACGTCAAAATGCCATTTCAGTCGTTCGGTTCACACAGCCACTGCAACTCGGTCACTTCCACTCGCAAATGCCGACCGTTAGCCCTGACGCGCCTTAAAGCGGCGGTTGGTCTTGTTGATAATGTAGACGCGGCCCTTGCGACGCACAATTCGATTGTCGCGATGGCGGGCACGGAGTGATTTCAGGGAGTTGCGGACTTTCATGGACGTCTTCCGTTCTACAAGCCAGTCAATGACGTATCAACGCAAAGCGCGCGATCCGCGAAGGTCTATTTCAGTTCCCGTCACGACCTGTAGAACCCACAGATCAAAACGAAATGCACCATCCAGCCTGCAGTGGATACCAGCCGGCTGGATGGTTAAAAACTGGTGGGCGCGACAGGGATCGAACCTGTGACCCCTACCATGTCAAGGTAGTGCTCTACCGCTGAGCTACGCGCCCGAAGGCGGTGTGTAGTGGGGCAGCGTCCTGGGAATGTCAAGGTGGGGCTTCGAATTGGATGCTGATGGGCGGCGGCGTGCGCGTCTTGATGGTTTTGATGAAAATCTGATCGAGCCTGTCATTTGCGCTTGCCCACCGCAACCCTTCCAAGCTAGCTCGCCGTGAGCCATCGCAAACGATGCGCTTTTCGGGCCGAGGGGGAACTAATGCCAGAAACGAACGGTCTCGCCGTAGGCATGCGCGACATCCTGAACCAAGCAGCCTCGTACCCTGCTGCGGCCGCGGAGCGCCTGGCGCCCCTGCACCCCGTGGAGGCCATCGAGGCACTGAATACTATTGAGCCCAAGATCGCGGCCGGGGTCATTGAACACCTGCCGCCGGAGGGCCGTACGAACGTTTTCAATCATCCCGGATTGCTAAACGGCCCGGCGATCATGGAGTTGCTGTCCCATACATGCGCGGGGGGCCTGCTCGCCGACATGAACCCGGACCGTCGTGCCGAGATTTTTCGCAACATGACGCATGAACGTCAGGAGGCTTTGCGCGAACATCTCGATCCCGCCACGCGAGCGTCCATTGAACGCATTATGGCCTATCCGCCGGATAGCGCTGGCGGCATCATGACGACCGAATTCGTTTCCATGCCGGCCAACTGGACCGTGGAGCAGGGACTTGCCTACATCAAGGAAGTCGGTGGCGCGCGCGAAACCGTTTACGCGATTTATCTGCTGCACCCGACGGACCAAACGTTGCAGCAGGCCATTTCGCTGCGCCAGTTGGTCATTGCCGATCGCAAGGCAACGGTTCTCTCGGTCGCCAACAAGCGTCCCCCGATCACCGTTTCACCGACGACAGACCGCGAGGAAGTGGCGCGACTGATTTCCCGTTACGATCTTTTGGCCGTGCCGGTGGTCGACAGCGGTCGCCAGGTTCTCGGGATTGTCACGGTTGACGACGTCATCGACGCCATCGTTCAGGAGGGGACGGAAGACGCGCAAAAGTTCGGCGGTATGGAGGCGCTGGATGGGCCCTATATGCAGATCGGCATGTTTGACATGATCAAGAAGCGGGCTGGCTGGCTGGCCGCGCTGTTTCTATCGGAAATGCTGACCGCGACTGCCATGCAGAACTACCAGAGTGAGCTCGAGAAGGCCGTTGTGCTCACATTGTTTATCCCGTTGATCATGAGTTCGGGGGGCAATTCCGGTTCACAAGCGACGTCGTTGATCATTAGAGCAATCGCACTGCGACAGGTCGCCCTGAAAGATTGGTGGAAGGTCGCAATGCGCGAGTTGCCCACCGGCATGGTGTTGGGCTCTCTGTTGGGTATCATCGGGATCATCCGGATCGTCACTTGGCAAAAGCTTGGATTGTTCGATTACGGTCCGCACTGGATGCTTGTCGCTCTGACGGTAGGCGCAGCGCTCGTCGGCATTGTCACGTTTGGTTCGCTGGCCGGCTCCATGTTGCCGTTCTTGCTCAAACGCTTGGGCTTTGATCCGGCTAGCGCTTCAGCGCCCTTTGTTGCCACTTTGGTCGATGTGACCGGCCTCGTCATTTACTTCAGCATCGCCTATGTCATCCTGAAGGGAACATTGCTTTAGCAGGCATCCCAGGTCGTTATGTTCCCAGGCCCCATGCAGAACAGCCACAACTGAGTTCCGATGCACAAAGTCAGGCGAGCCAGCGTGACGGCAGCAAGAGCTTCCTCATGGACTCGATAGGCCATGTCGCGTCACTCGCGATGGGGCTTATCGTCAGGGGAAATGCCGATGTGTTGGCTGCGGTCGTCACGTCCCTCTCGGTCAGCCTTACTGCGACCGTCGTCGCGTGTGTAATCGGTGCACCGCTCGGCTGCCTGCTCGCGATCCGCGTTTTTCCGGGGCGGCGTATGGTCCTGATTGGCGTCAACGCGCTGCTCGGTCTGCCACCTGTCGTCGTGGGACTTGCTGTTTATCTGTTATTGTCGCGATCGGGCGTCTTCGGCGGACTGGGGCTACTTTTCACCACTCGGGCGATGATATTCGCGCAGGTCCTCTTGACCTTGCCTATCGTCGTGGCCCTTGCGCACCGCGCCGCGGAAGCCGGCTGGCGCGACTATGGGGATGCATTGCGGATTGACGGCGCCCGAACCCTGCAAAGCATGGGCTTCCTGTTGACGCTTGAAAGCGGGGCGCTGGTAACGACGTTTCTGGCAGCCTTCGGTCGCGCCATCTCGGAGGTAGGTGCGATCATGATCGTCGGTGGTAACATTCGCGACCACACACGCACACTAACAACGGCCGTGGTCTTGGAAACCAGCAAAGGTGAGATCGCCACGGCGCTGGCGCTGGGATTAATACTCGTGGCACTGACTGTGCTGGTTAGTGCTGCGTCATTCCTGCTGCAACAGCGGTCACAAACACACTGACAAACGTTCCGCAACCTGTTCTTAACGAGCGACCCAAACCGCTTCCGAGGCGCCTCGGGTACTCGCCATCGTTAGCCGCAATTGTTTGCCGGCGAGGTCTCTCGCGTCGATGATCTTCGACAGATCGATGATATAGCGGGCACGACCCGTGGCATCGGGCGCAGAGCGAGCCGGCAGCGGCACGTACAGCCCCTCGGGAGCCTCAATGAATAGGTCGGCGTCTTCGGCCCCGACGCCGTAGTCCACGTCGACGGTCAAGCGGGGTTGCGCGCCGGCAACGGAGCCGGACACGGCGACCAGAATAGGATCACCGGGGCGCGCGTGACCGGGCGTGCGCGGCACTCCGTCCACGGCGGCGGAGGTGGCTGCTGAGGTGCCGTAGCAGGCTGCCTCCAGCGTCAAATCAACCGGTACACAGATATTTTTGCAGATGCCGTAACTAAAAATTACTTTCGGTGTAGCGACCTGAGCGGCTTCCCGAAGCTCCAATCTAACTGGAAAAATGACAGCCGATTTATATCCGATGGCCTCGCCGCCCTGATCGCCCATCCTGTGCGGCGCGGGGTAAAGCGTCGTCGCCGACGCGACATTGGCAGATCCTGACCAATCAAACGCTGGCGCGACGCCGGCATCGCCCGGCATGCGCCAGTATGTTTTCCAGCCGTCGTCAAGTTGAAGTTCGAGAAAGGCCAGGGGCCGGCCAGGTTGGGACGCGCGGTCAGGCTCAGGCGGGCAAAAATTCAGCCGCGCACGGCTGTTGGCGCCTGCCACCCAACCTTGCTCAAGTCCCGTCGCTTCGGCCGGCAAGTTTGCAGCGGCAAACAACCCCCCTGCCAGCACCGCCAGCATCATCGTGTGCCATGGAAAAGCACGGACCATGTTATTCTTTCTCGCCGATCTCTCTCGCACTTGCGCGAGGTCAAGAAGCTCGTCTCGCGCATCCATGTTGTCTCATGACGCCTCGTTGGAAAGCAAATCAACGCCCATCACGACTTCGTTCCCGAAGCGATCATGTTTTTCTTTCGTTTAGTCCCCTGGCCAGCCCACCTTCCAGAGTCTAAATTGATGCCATGAGCAAATCTGCCCGCAGAAAATCCCTGTTGCCCGAAGTTTCAAGCCTCGCCGGGCAGTTTTTGATCGCCATGCCGGGGATGACGGACAAACGGTTTCAACGCACGGTAATTTATCTATGCGTACACTCCGAAGATACAGCAATGGGTATTATTATCAATAAGTTGGCTGACAATGTTAGTTTTTCTGAGCTGCTCGAGCACCTGGAACTGGATGCCTTGCCCGAGGTCGACGACGAGGTCCACGAACTCGCCGATATGCACGTTCATTTCGGCGGCCCGGTCGAAACCGGCCGTGGTTTTGTCCTCCACAGCCCGGATTATCAAACGCGGGAACGGACCTTGGTCATAGATAAGTCGGTCTGCCTCACGGCCACAGTGGATATCCTTAAAGCGATCACCAAGGGCAAGGGACCACGGCGATCTCTATTGGCACTTGGCTATGCCGGATGGGCCGGAGGTCAGTTGGAGGCCGAAATCCGTGCCAATGGCTGGCTGCATTCCGACGGCGACGCAGATATCATTTTTGATCTCGTCAACGAGGATAAATATAAGCGTGCGCTGGGGGCGCTGGGTATCGCTGAAGCGCATTTGGTCAACGCATCTGGCAACGCGTGAACAACTGACCTGCGGTGTCAACGCGACTCCGTGCGACGATCTGCCTTTTCCCTTAAGTTTCAGCCATAGTCCGATTTTGCATTAACCAATTTCATTAACTTTGCCTAGACCCGTGCCATTTCTTGCGCCATGGGGCCCGTCGGTCGATGTCTCTGGCGAACTTAACCTTGTTTGAGGCGTTCCGTGCCGGGGGAATGAGTATCCGGCCGATAATTCATAGGAGTTCGATGATGAGACGTACATGGATGGCGGCTATGGCCGCCGGAACGGTATTGCCTGTTGGAGCTATCCTGCTGACGACCATGTCGGCATCGGCAAAGACACCAGGGCACGAATATTGTTTTCATGGCACCTGTCACACCGTCAAGACTTTGGACGAAACGCGTCGCTTGGTCGGCGTAACGACCAAGCTGAAGGCTTCGTTCTACGACGATGCTAAAAAAGATCGCTACAACCCGAGTAATCAGACATCTTCCGGTGAATACTTCCGGTCGGATCGGCCCGACAATGCGGCGAGCCCCGTTTATCCCGATGGCACAAAATTGCTGGTTTGGCACCCCGCCAGCCAACGGGCGCTGATGATCCGCGTCAACAACGCCGGCCCCTATTGGGGCGATCGCAAACTGGATCTTTCCCGAGCGGCCGCCGAGAGATTTGGCTTTCAAGGCAGCGGAGTCGCGACCGTCCACGTCAAAGTAATAGAGGCGCCGAGCAAAGCAGAAGCAACGTATGTCCGTGGACGAACTTATCCGCCGGTGAAAGGCTACATCGGACAGTTTGCCAACATCGATGCCGCCGCCGCCGGCTTCCCCAGCGGCAATACCAGGCTTGCGGCGAATGACGCAGCACGCGGCGTGAACGACCGCGCGGCCGTCACAACGACGGTTTCGGCAGCGATCGCGCCCGCACCAACACCGGTTCTCAAAATTCCACCGATGGCCGACGCTGATAGTCAACCCAAGGCAAAGTCGGTCAAGATGACTTCTCTCGAACTGCGGGTGGCATCGAATGTCGAGCAGGAAGCCCGCAAGTTCCTTGTCGCCCAGCGCTTGCACTGATTGATAAAGAATTGCTTCGCAATCGCAGGCGGGCGCTCCGAGTGCCCGCTTTTTTTGCTTATACAGGTGGGCCGTCAACGTCATGGTCTAGGCGCCATTTCTGTGGCATCTACCAGCGCGACTGCAAGGGGGCGGGCAGCAATAGGAGGATGGGAATGAACCGGGGGGCAGGAGGCGGCAAACTGTTTAGGCGCAGTGCCCGAACTGGCTCTGGTAGCGGCGAACCCCAGAAGCAGGCAAGCGGGCTGAAAACACCAGCAGCCTCCGCGGCCGATGGCTTGTCTTCAGGTGACAGGCGCGAGAAGTTTTTGCCGCTGACACGGCAAGCACTCGTCGACCGGCTTACACCGACAAACCTCTGGCCGCCTGGTCAGGCGCAGGCAGCGCGGCGCTTCTTTCAGTACCTGGATTTCTGGCGCCATCAGGCCTACGGCGCCAAACTGCTCGCACTCGAACAGACATACGAACCGTTCAGCCCCGATAGCGACCTGCTCATAACGCGAAAATTCAGTGGCGCAGAGCGCATCAAGCTGCAAGCCGAACTGGTCGAACAAGTCCGCTCTTTGCTCGTTAGTGCGAACTTTACCGAAATTCATGCCAGCCAAATCGAGATTCTGTCGCAGGGATCTTTTTATGGTCTGGACCTGCAAGTCGACTTGTCCATCTTCGACGAAGTCGCAATCTTCTATCGCGGATCCTCCACGCGCAAGGAAACCCGTCGTCATGTGCGGCACCTCTATCTGCGCAAACAAAATATTGATCTGCCGATTTTTCGCCGCCTGTGCATCCTGTTCAAGCTGAAGCCGTTCGATGTCCGCGTATCGGAAGTTATGGCGCAGCTAAAATGCGAACGACGCAAAGCCGAGCGCCTCGTCACTGCCATGCGTAAAGCTTTGCCGCCGGGGACCAATTCAGATTTCGTTTACATCAAGCTCTTCAAGAACATCCCGCACACCGATATCGAGATGGTGTTTCCGAATACGCGCGTGCGATTCCGGATGGCCGACAAATTGAAATTTGGCGTAACAGCGAGCAGCGGCCTGGGCATGGGAATTGCCGGTGCCGTTACTAAATTTGCGGTCGCCATAACGCCGTTCGGGTTAGCCGGTACGGCAGTCGCGGTTGGTGGCGTGGCCGCACGGCAAGTGACCAGTTTCATCGGGCAGCGCAACAAATACCTTATGAAAATGGCGCAAAACCTCTATTTTCACACGATGGCTGACAATCGCGGTGTACTGACTTTGCTGGCCGATCGGGCGGCGGAAGAAGACGTCAAGGAGGAGATGCTGCTCTACAGCGTATTGGCCAAGCAGACGGCGAGCATTCGAGATCTCGACGAAATCGACGCGGCCATCGAGCGCTACCTCAAGACCACCTATGGCATCGACGCCAACTACGATATCGACGACGCGCTCAAGCGCTTGATCGATGACGGTATCGTCAAACAGATGCCTGATGGAACTTTGGATACCTTGCCGCCGACGCTGGCCGCCAAGCATATTGATGCCCTGTGGGATTCCTATCTCGACAATCTTCCCGACAATGGGCCGAGCGATGGTCAGGAGTTCGATCCCAGGCTGGCTTCAATTGACACGACGGGTGCTGAGCGGAAATGACGCAAAGCAAGATCATCATACCCTGCGCTGATTTTGATGCGGCCCGATCGGTTGCTGGATTTCTGGAGGAGGCGTTAGTCCCCTCGCCGCTGGCCGTCACCGTTTTCGAAGACGGTGCGCCTGCGCAACGGGTCGAAGCCTACTTCGAGGTCGCACCCTCGCTCGACGCGTTACGGCGGCTGTTGGCTGAACTCGGCAAGCCAGGCGTCGGCGCGGTTAAATTAGAGCTAATTCCTGATGAGAATTGGGTAACCGTCTCACAGGCCGCGCTCCCACCGATCACGGCAGGGCGTTTCACCGTGCACGGCAGCCACGACCGGCACAATGTTACACTGGGACCAGGTGCCATCGAAATCGACGCGGGGGAGGCGTTTGGCACGGCCCATCATGCCACCACTCTCGGTTGCCTTATGGCCATCGACCGCCTGACACGGCGCCACAAGTTCAAATCTGTATTGGATTTGGGGTGCGGTTCCGGCGTACTGGCGATTGCGGCTGCCCGCACATTGCCGTTGGCCGACATCGTAGCAAGCGACATTGATCCGATCGCTACTGAGGTGGCCGCGGACAATGCGCGCAAGAACAGGGTCGGGCGGCGCATCCGCTTTATCACCGCGACGGGATTGGATCATTCTACACTCCGGCGACCCGCTGCTTTCGATCTGATCATTGCCAATATCTTGGCCCGCCCGCTGATCGAGTTGGCGCCTAGACTGCGCGAAGCGCTGACGCCGCACGGACGACTGGTGCTTTCGGGGTTGCTCGCGACGCAAGCTACCGAAGTCTTCGCCAAC
Organism: Hyphomicrobiaceae bacterium; assembly: GCA_025351355.1. Taxonomy (GTDB): domain Bacteria; phylum Pseudomonadota; class Alphaproteobacteria; order Rhizobiales; family Hyphomicrobiaceae; genus JABFRJ01. The sequence goes on along the minus strand of JANXWC010000026.1, from coordinate 2,500 downwards.
TATCGCAGCGCCGCCTTCGTCATGGAGAAACGCGAGGACGTTGTCGGCTGGTCGATCCTGACCTTGCGACTGGGGTGAGGCGATCGCAGGTTCCGTTCGGCCTTAGATGCGCGCGACTGCGTTCCGGGTCGCGGCGCTGAACAAATCGATGCTTCCAGCGTGTTTTTTTTCGTGCGCCAGCAGCCACCTCTTGCGCTCGATACCACCGCCGAAACCCGTCAGCGAGCCGTCGGCACCGATCACGCGGTGGCACGGAACCACGATGCTGATGGGATTGGCGCCATTGGCGCCGCCCACGGCGCGGACAGCCTTTGGGCACCCCAGTTGTTGCGCCAGCGCGCCGTAACTCAGCGTGGTACCTGCCGGAATTCGCCGCAACGCCGCCCAAACCGATTTCTGAAACTCGGTGCCGCCTGTCATGACGGCAATTTTGTCGACGGCCCGGATATCACCGACGAAATATCCATCCAACGCTACGGAAATGGCGGCTGGCGCCTGTGCTTCCTCGCATTCGCACGCACCGTACTGCAGCTGCAGCAACTTGCGCATGCGGGCGTCATAGTCGCCGAAGTCCAGCACGCGCAGGACGCCCGGCCCATCCCAGGCAATCACAATCTGGCCAATGGGGCTTTCCCGCCGCGCAAATTGCAGCCTCATTTGCCGAACCCTCGCCCGCCCAGACATTATGAAGAAAATTGGTGATCCCGATGTGATTCGAACACGCGGCCTACAGATTAGGAATGTGTTTTCTTGCCGTCGCGATGACTTTTAATGTCTCCACTTGTCTATTTAAAAAATCATAACTTTCAATGTTTTAATAGATTTTTTTCAAGTCTCGGATGGACATGGCGAGCCAGGTAAAGACTGCCTCGCTGAGGGGCTGGTGAGGGGCTGGTGCAATGTGGCTGGCAAATGCTAAGTGAGGGGCTGGCGTGAACGGTCGGCGTTAGGTGGGGAACAATCCATGCCTTCTCTTAAGCCAAATGCGCGCGTTATTTCCAGCGCGATCGGTGGGACGCGTTTGTCCTACACGATCGAAGGGCACCCAGGTTTGGGGCTGTCGGTTCGCGGCGATGGAAACGCGTCCTGGGTGCTGCGCTATCGGGTGGGTGGAAAGCAGCGTGAACATGTCCTGCACAACGATGCACGCAACTCGGACTTCCAGAAAATCGCCGTGGCGAAGGCGGAATGGCTCGCCAGCGTCAAGGTGCATGGCGTCGACCCAAAAGCCGAACGCGAAGCCGCCATCGCAGAGGCGAAGATTGCCGGCCTGACCTTCGACACGCTGTTTCATGAATGGCTGGAGAAGCGCGCCAAGGCACGCAAGAAAAGCTGGCCTGAAGATTTGCGAATGTACCACCGCCATGTTGGCCCGCGCATAGGTGACCGTGTCGCGTCTGAAATCACGCGGCGCGAGATCATCGCGGTTCTCGATGACATCACCAAGCAGGCAAGCGGGATACAGGCGAACCGAGCACTGAGTTTGATCAGCGTTGTGTTCGGCTGGGCATTGGCGGTGGAGCTTGTTGCGGCTCATCCCGCCATTCGAATACCGAAGCCGGGCGTTGACAAGGTGCGCGAGCGTGTACTTTCCAACATCGAGCTTGCTGCGATCTGGAATGCCTTACAGGAAATCGTCGACAGGAGGCGTGACGGAATGACGGTGCAAATGGCGCGGCTGCTCCAAGTACTGATGTTGACGGGGCAACGGAAGTCTGAGGTCACCAACATGCCGGTTGCCGAAATCAGCGGCGATGATGTGTGGGTGATCCCGGCCGCGCGTATGAAAGGCAACCGACAGCACACGGTGCCGTTGCCGAGAATGGCAGGGGCAATATTGCGATGTGCGGCGCGCAATGGTGATCCGAGTGGGCTGGTATTTCCCGGCAAGAATGGCGGGCGACTTGAGGCAATGAGTGTTGGGCACGCGTTGGGTCGGCTCATGAAGGATCTGAAGCTCACGGATGTTCGGCCACATGATCTGCGGCGTACGATGGCTTCCGAGATGGGCCGACTGGGCGTGCCTGAAGACACTATCGGACGAGTTCTGGCGCATGCAAAGTCCGGCGTGACGGCCAAGCACTACAATTTGCATACCTACGATCCCGAGAAGCTGAAGGCGCTTCGCTTTTGGTCGGCGCGGCTGATCGAGATTGCCCAAGGCCGCAAACCCCGCGCTCTGCGCTGGCGTTAGATGGTCGAACTATCCGGTGCGACGATGATGTCGTTCCGCGCGGCGCGCGCCAGGAACTCAGGATGCCGGGAACTCAGGATTGAACCGTGGCGGGGACTGGCTTACGTTTAACTAACATCATGAGAGTCTTTGAGAGCTACAGTGACGAAAGGGCAATCTTTACAACGACGTACAGGCGTTTCTTGACGATCATGAAACGCCGCTCGATACAGTTTAGACGACAAACGGCGACCACCAGCGTATCGAGGTTCGCACCGCATCCTTCAGCGCTGACATCGAAGATTTTGCATCACTTGCTTTACTCAA
>JANXWC010000239.1 GCA_025351355.1 Hyphomicrobiaceae bacterium | reverse complement strand
TATGCTTGATACATCGATTGAATATGAAGCCATCGAGCGCGATCAGGTGATATGGGATGCCCCGGCGGCGACGCATGAGTATTAGGCGGAGCCAACAACGCATCCGTCAGCTCGTTCGCGTCTGCAGGCTTGGTCAGATAGTCAAAAGCGCCTAATTTGATGGCATTAACAACCGTGGGAAAGTTCCCGTAGCCTGTGAGGACGATAACTCGGGGAGATGGCCGTATGCCGCTCAATGATGCGACAACGTCCAGACCGTTCCCGTCGGCCAAGCGAAGATCGACAACGGCGAAGGCTGGCGACTTGGCTTCGATCAACTCGATAGCTTTTGCGACGGTCGAACTGCTTCGGACCTCGAAACCTCGTTCTGCCATCGCGCGGGTCAGGCGTTCGAGAAATTCGACATCGTCGTCGACAAGCAAAAGCGTCTTGTCGTCTGGCAGTTCGTCGGTCTGGAAGGATGTATCGATAAGATTGGGCACGCGGTTTCACCACTTAGTTGAAGTTCGAACACGTCGTCTAAACGCTCGCTGTCAGACATCGGATCAAGGGCGCTCGCGGGCCGAAGCTCGCCGCAATGATATAACCGGTGTGCGACGAGCACTTCAGAGGGGCCTCATGGGGTCTGCAAGGCACGAGCCATGAAAGCGAACCGTCAGTTTCGCGTGGCGTGACACTATCGACACCCGCTTCAATGACACCAATGTGATCGGACTGGTCGCAATCTGCGTTAGATAACAAATGCAGCAATCCAAACGCTCCGCACGCGTTGTCGGAAGCCACGATGGCTGCGCTTCGTCCTGATGGGAGTTGCGGGGCGGACCTGCTGTGCAGTTTGTCGCGTTCGCAGCGCAGACTTTGGGATAAGCCGATGGCAGTTTTTGAAGGCTGGACGTTTGCCGCCGCCCGGGGTGCGAGCCGCAGAACGTTGATCCAGATCGCCGATGCATCCAAGATCGGCCCAGGACTTCTCGAGCAGATCGAGCATGCGCGTGATATCGCGCCGACTGACCGCCGATTTGATCTCGCGGCCATCGAGCGGGTCGTCGAAACTTACGGAACGCTCGGTTTTCGGATCCTACCGAGAACCCTATTCCAGGGCGCCTGTCTCAAGCGTGTGCAGTAGCGTCAGGCAATCCACCGCATTGAGACCGGAAGGTGCCGTCGGGGCTTATATTGCAACTGGTGAGGAATGAGCATGACACGACTTCTGGTCATCGGTGCAAGCCAAGGTATCGGCCTCGCTGTTTGCAAGGCGGCGGCAGGCCGCGGCCATAGCGTACGCGCCATGTCGCGTCGAGGGAGCAGCCCGAATACCGATGGCAAGGCAATCGAGCCATTCCAGGGCGATGCCCTTAACTCCAAAGATGTCTTGCGCGCGCTGGAGGACATCGACGTAGTGGTCCAGGCATTGGGCGTTCCACCGTCGCTTGATTTGATCCTCCGGCCCGTTACGCTTTTCTCTGCCGCGACACGTGTGTTGCTTTCGGCCATGAAGACTGCGGGCGTTCGCAAGCTTGTGAGTGTGACGGGGTTCGGCGCCGGCGACAGCAACGATGCGATCAACATTTTCCAACGGCTTCCATTCAAGGCACTGCTGCAGAACGCCTACAACGACAAGACGATCCAAGAGGAGCTGATTGTTGCAAGCGATATGGACTGGCTGATCGTACGACCGGGCGTTCTCACAAACTTTCCGGCTACCGGAAGCTATCAAGTGCTAACGCCGCCAAGCAGCTGGCGCAACGGGATCATCTCGAGGGCGGACGTCGCCGACTTCATCGTGACCCGTATCAGCGCTGACCAATTCAACCGCGAAAAGCCTGTGGTCATTCGCTATCCCCTGTGATCCGACGCATTTCCCACACCTTTGCCGCTGCCCAGGCGCCATCGCAGGCGCATTTTTCGGGACGCATGTTTTTGCGATACGGCGCGTCCAACCCACAGACCGCGAGTGCTGAACCGTGAAATCGCCCAACCAAATCGTCTGGTTCAAGCGTGATCTGCGCATCCAGGATCACCGGCCTTTGGTCGAAGCCGCGCGGCGTGGTCCGGTGCTGCCCTTATACATCGTCGAGCCGGAGCTTTGGCAGCAGCCCGATGCCGCGGCACGGCATTGGCATTTCATTTCAGAGTGCCTTTGGGAACTGGATCAGGCCCTGGGTCGTCTCGGCCAGCCGCTCATCGTTCGTGTGGGTCCAGTCGTCGATGTGCTGTCTGATCTCCATCGCAGGCACCGGATCGCCACGCTATGGTCCCACGAGGAGACGAGCAACGCGTGGACGTTTGCGCGCGACAAAGCGGTTGCTGCATGGACGCGGGACCAGGGTATTTCATGGCACGAGATCCCCCAGCATGGCGTGCTGCGGCGGCTCGCGAGCCGCAACGGCTGGGCGCTGGCTTGGGACCGGCAGATGGCTGAGACGATCGTCGATCCGCCTTTGGCATTGCCTTCGGTCGCCGGCGTTACGCTACACGCCTTGCCGTCGGCGAGCGATCTTCGTCTTCCCGATGACGGTTGTGTGCAGCGCCAAAACGGCGGGCGACGCGCGGGGCTGGATCTGCTCGATAGTTTCCTGGCAGGCCGCGGGCAGAATTACCGGCGCGAGATGTCGAACCCGCTGACCGGCGCGACCGGTTGTTCGCGCGTGTCGCCGCATCTTGCCTGGGGCACGGTCAGTCTACGCGAGACAGCTCAGGCAACGTGGTCCCGGCTCCGCGATTTGAAGGGTGACGACGCGTCCGATGCGCAAGCGTTGCGCGCTTCGCTCGTGTCGTTCTCGGGCCGGCTTCACTGGCATTGCCACTTCATGCAGAAGCTCGAAAGCGCGCCGTCGATCGAGTTTCGCGAATTGCACCCGGCGATGCGCGGACTGAGGCCGTCGGCGGCCGACCAAGCGCTGCTGCAGGCGTGGGCGACTGGACAGACTGGGTATCCGTTTCTGGACGCGTGTATGCGGAGCCTCGCTGCGACCGGCTGGCTGAACTTTCGCATGCGCGCGATGGTGATGTCGTTTGCGAGCTATAATTTATGGCTGCCGTGGCGCGAGACCGGCCTGCACCTTGCGCGACAGTTCACCGACTACGAACCCGGCATCCACTGGCCGCAAACACAAATGCAATCGGGTACGACCGGCATCAATACAATCCGCATCTACTCCGTGGTGAAGCAAGGACATGATCAGGACCCGACAGGAGCCTTCGTCCGGCGGTGGGTACCAGAGCTGACGGACGTTCCAGATCAGTTTCTGCAAGAGCCTTGGACCTGGGATGGCGCGCGCCGCATTGTCGGCCAGTTCTATCCCGAGCCAATTGTCGATCTCAAAGCCTCAACGTCGGCGGCCAAGGACAAGATCTATGGCGCATGCCGCGGCGATGCATTTCATGCAGCGGCTGACGTCATTCAAGACAAGCACGGTAGCCGCAAGAGCCAGATCCCGATGACTGGGCAACGCAAAAGGCCTGCAGCAAAGAAGCGTGCGCGCGCACCAAAAAGCAACGCCAATCAGATGGACTTCGACTTGTGAGCCAGAAGCCCGCCAAGCGCGCCACCAAATTAACACTGCCGAGCAAAACTTGCGCTACGTGCAGCAGGCCGTTCGCATGGCGCAAGAAGTGGGCGCGGGTCTGGAACGATGTCAAGTATTGCTCCGACCGTTGCCGTGGCCAGAGAACTTCGAAGTCGGACCAGCAGTAACGGACGCATTCCGACCGCACGGCAGCAGTGGGTGGCGTTGCGTGGGGTGCGTCGCACGGCTCGCGAGCCAGGAGAGGCTCACGCAAGGCTTTTGAGGAACTGCGCCGCGCTGTCTTTGATGCGCGCTTTTTCCGCCGCATCGAATTTGTCGTAAGTGCGCACCATCTGCGCCATACGCGGGTTGCTCTTGATGAGCGGCGCGTGCCGGGCGATGAAGTCCCAATAGAGCGCGTTGAACGGACAGGCTTTGGCGCCGGTTCGAGCCTTCACATCGTAGGCGCAGTTGGCGCAGTAGTTGGACATGCGGTTGATGTAGGCGCCGCTTGCAGCATAGGGTTTGGACGCCAACAGGCCGCCATCGGCGAACTGGCTCATGCCGATGGTGTTGGGCAACTCAACCCACTCATAAGCGTCCGCGTAAACCGCCAGATACCATTCATGCAACGCCTGCGGGGAGACGCCCGCGAGCAATCCGAACGTGCCCGTCACCATCAGCCGTTGGATGTGATGGGCATAAGCCTCTTCCTTGGTCTGGGTGATGGCCTCCCGCAGGCAGGTCATCTGGGTGTCGCCAGTCCAGTAAAAATCCGGCAGTGCGCGTGTGTGACCGAGGACGTTGGATGCTGCATAGTCCGGCATCTTCAGCCAGTAGATGCCACGCACATACTCGCGCCAACCGATGATCTGCCGGATGTAGCCCTCGGCGGCATTCAGCGGCACATGTCCAGCGCGGTAGGCAGCATCCACTTTGCGGCAGACAGCAAGCGGGTCCAGTAGCCCGCAGTTGAGATACATTGATACGAGCGAGTGATAGAGAAAGCGTTCTCCGAGCACCATCGCGTCCTGGTAGTCACCGAATTTTGCGAGGCCGGTTGCGAGGAAATGATCAAAAGCGGCTTCAGCGTCCGCACGCGTGACGGCGAACCAGAACGGATCGGCATCCCCGAAATGGTCGGCAAACCGTTCTTTTACCAGTGCCACGACTTCGCGAGTGATCCGATCCTGCTGGAAATGAGCGGGATGCGGCATGAATAGATCTGCCTTCGCAGGCTTTCGATTATCGTGGTCAAAGTTCCATTGGCCGCCCGAGGGCTCGTCACCGTCCATCAGCAAGCCCGTCTTGCGCCTGATGTCGCGGTAGAAGTATTCCATGCGCAGCTGTTTGCGGCCGTCAGCCCAGGCCGCGAAATCACCATTGCTGCTGATGAAGCGTGTATCTGGCAGGATGTCGACGGGTACGTCGAACTTGGCTGACCAGCCGCGAATGGCCTCGAGCACGCGCCATTCGCCGGGCTCCGTGACAATGATTCGTTCGGGTTTGTGCCGCCCAACAGCCCGTGTGACCTCGCCCGAAAAGCTGCCCGCGTTGCCCGCGTCGTCGAGCCGCGTATAGGCCACGCGCCAGCCGAGCGCTTCCAGTTCGATCGCGAAATGCCGCATCGCCGAGAACAGCAGGATCAGTTTTTTCTTGTGATGGCGGACATACGTAGCCTCCTCTGCAACCTCGCACATCAGCACGAGATCTTGGCTGCGGTCTGCCGCACCCAAGCTGGCAAGGCTGGTCGAAAGTTGATCGCCCAACACCAGCACCAGATTGCGAACGGATTTGCTCTCACCTTTGGTGGCTGGCTGGCGCGGCATCAGTCTGGTCCTCGGTACTGGCGGTGTGGGCACTCAAGGTGCGCGCGGCAGATCGGGATAACGCCAGCGCCAAAGGCGTTGCAGCAATGGCCGGATCGGCAGTAACAGTCGATAGGCTAGCTCTGCAGCCGGCAACACCAGCGGCATCATAATAAGGCGGCCCAGCCAACGCCATCCCGGCAAGGCGAGCCAGAGGCGCGCGAAGCCTGCCGCGCCCGAAGCCAGTGTCCCGTCCGATTGCATGACATGAAATCGCGCCATGGCGCTGGCTTGGTCAAGGTTGGGTGCAACGGGCCCTCCTGCAAGAGTGGAGACATCAACGAACGCGACCTGTTCGGTGCCCTGACAACCCTGATAGATGCCGATTTCAGCACGACACAATGGGCAACTCCCGTCGAAGAAGACGGTCAGTTCCTGCACAGTTGCTTTCGTTGGTGTCATGATAACGCTCATGACTTGCCGACACGAAGCGTCGAACGCCCACCATCCACACCGATGATCTGCCCGGTTATCCACCCGGCATCGGTCGATAGGAGAAACTGCGCCAGTCCGGCCATCTCGTCGGCGGTGCCAAGCCGCGGAATCGGATGCAGCGCGGCAATGCCGTCGGCCATTGCCTGGCTGCGTGTAAGGCCCGCGGCAAGGGGAGTCATCGTCAGGCTTGGTGCGATGGCATTGACGCGGATATGAGGCGCCAGCTCGGCTGCTAAGCTCAACGTCAGCCCGTCGACGGCGGCCTTGGCCGTGCCGATCGCGGTGTGCATCGGAAAACCTTGCGAAGCGGCAATAGATGAAAACAGAACGACACTCCCCTGAGCCGCTTTCAAAGCTTCAGTCGCGAACCGGACTGCGGTCATAGCGCCCACCACGTTCAATCTGAAAGCTGTCACCATGTCCTCACTCGTCGTCCGGGCGAGCGGCTTCAGCGGGATCGAACCGACGGCGTACACAAGGCCACCAAGCCTGCCGTCATGCGCTGCCGCGGCCACGGTCAGGCCAATGGTCGCATCGTCGAGAACATCGCAGGCAATGGCCTTGGCGCCGATCTCATCGGCCAGAACTTGGGCACGGTCGAGCGTCCGTGCGGTCATGACAACATCTCGGCCAGCAGCGCGCAAACGCCGTGCAAGGGCTTCACCAATGCCACCGACGCCGCCGATGATGAGAACTGGTGCTGCGGCGTGCGCGCTCATGCTGCGGACCTCTGTTTTGTTATCCGGAGTTCTTCGAGTACCCTCGGGATGCGCTCTTTGAGCTTGAAAAATCCAGCGGTTGCATGGGGCCAGAACAGTTCGTCCCAGCGGCGCTGCATCTGATGTATCGGAAGTCCGACCGCGTGCTCACTGCCCATCCAGTGGGCAAGTTCTTCCTGCATATAGCCGACGGGAAGACGCGTAGTTACAGCGGCGGTCGCGTTGTGAGCGCTTGCAAACATTGCGAGTTCGGCAGGTGTTGTAACGGTCGCCACAGGCTTAGCCCAGTGTGCGGCAGAACGGGCGCCTGCATCCGCCATCGCGCCGATCTTGAAAGCTCGTACGATACGCGAAGAGGCCGGCCCACAGGTCACGGGTTTGAACAACGCAACACCAGCAACCTCCGCACTGCCGAGCGCCCAAGTTTCCGGCGACAGGTCATCCTCGGTCACCAGTAGCACAAGGCGCGCACTAACCGGCAGCGGGTCGGATTGCTGTAGAGGAACCCGCACGTATGTGCGGTCCTCGTTTAACGGGGTTGCAAATGACGCGAGATCATCGCGGCTCGGGTTGAAGCGCCTTTCAGTAAAGTCGGAGATGTTGTCGGCGCGCGCCAAGTAAGTCTTTCCACGTGTATGCAGTCCTGCGACCCACCGCCAAGACAGCGTGTTGGAAGCAGGATCGCCATCGAGCAAGTGCCGATAGAAGAAATCCGCGCCCAGAGTCCAAGGCAGCTTCAGGGTGAAAATCCAGATGCTGGCAAACCACATGCGCGCGTGATTGTGCAGGTACCCGGTTTCGACCAGTTCCTTGGCCCACGCATCAAAGCAGGCGATGCCGATGTCACCGCGCTCGGCAGCGGCCACTTCTGCCGCGAGGCTATCATCTGTGCTAAGCTTGTCGCGCGCAGTCTGGAGATCGTGAACATAGTCCCACCACACCTGAGGGTGCTGCTGAAGCCAACCTTTCCAGTATGTGCGCCAGCACACTTCCTGGATGAATTTCTCTGCGGCGGATGCGGAGTGAGCCTGCAACACTGTTGCGACGACCTCTTCCTCCGTAATCAGCCGGTGCCGGATGTCGGGAGATAGCCCGGATACGAACCGATGTTGACCGGCACCAAGGTCGAAATTGCGTTTGGCCGCATACGTTCTTCCCGCATAGGGCAAAAAAGCTGCGAGCCCCTGAAGCGCCTGTTGTCGTGATGGAGCGCCGCCTGATACCGAACCTTGCACGCTGGTGTGTCCTGAACGAAAGAAGTGCGCGCAAGTTCACCGGTACATTGGTTGCGCTCGATCATAAACGACAAAAGTCTGGCCGTGGATCTATGCTCGGCTGACAACGAAAGCGCCAAGGGCGATAGAACGCCAGGAATTGCGGCGAAACGCAGCGGGAACCGAGAAAAGTGATCCGTGGACCTGTATCATGTGGGGGTATGGCGAGGCCCCGGGGGCGTCGCTGCAGGAGATCGCGCGATCAAAAAGATGGACGGTCGCCCACCTACCCCACCCGCTCCGCTTCCCCCCGTCTCGGCATGACGCGCTCCTGTCGCAAGCTTGGCGCCAGCCAGTAGGTGGCGAGGCCGATCAGCGAGCTGACTGCCGCCAGCGCGAATGAGAGAGCGTAACTGCCGGTCAGCGTGCGCAGGATGCCGGAAACCCAGCTGCCGATGCCGGCGCCGAGCCCCAGCGCCAGCGACAGCGTGCCGAAGATCGCACCGACCGAACCGCCGCTGAAAATCTTGGCCACCAGCGCCACCAGGATCGGGCCACGCGCGCCCTGCATCAAGCCGAAGCACAGCACAAACCCGTACAGCAGCAGCAATGACGGCGCCACGGCGATGGCCAGCAGGCAGAGAATGCCGGTGATCGTGATGACAAAGGTGACGGTAATAACCGGCAGGCGTCCGATGCGATCGGAGAACCAGCCGGTGACGAGGATGCCGATCACCGACAACACGCCGGTCATGCCAAACGCTGAAGCCGCCACCAGCGGATCGAAGCCCTGCTCGACCAGAAACGCCACCGAATGCGGCAGCACGCTGTAGGCCGCCACCGAAGTTGCAAAATAAACGAGGAACAGCATCCAGAACGCCGGCGTGTGCACCGCGGCGGCCACCGTCCAGCCGGTCGTGTTGGCGTTGCGATGGGCCGCCGCCGCCGCAATTTTCTGGGCGCGCCAGGCCTCCGATCCGGCGCTGTACGACCGCAGCGGGAGCACAAAGAGCAACGGCACGACGGCCATCACCGCCAACCCCTGCCAGGTCTGCACCGTCCGCCAATCGTAGCTCTGCATCAGCTTCTGCGCGATCGGCGGAAATACCAACATACCCGCACCGACCGCGGCATAAGGGATTGCCGCCACGGTGCCGAGGCGCGCGCTGAACCAGCGGCTGAGCAAGCTGGAGGCTGCCACCATGCTCAGCCCCGCCGCGCCGAGACCACCGAGTACGCCGACGCCCAGATAGTACTGCCACAAGCTCTCTGCATGCGCGCCCACCAGCGTGCCCACGCCCAGCGCCAGCAACCCGGTGACGTAGCAGAGGCGTGCGCCGAAGCGGTCGATCAACTGCCCGACGAACGGCGCCGACAGGCCATAGGCCACCATGTAGATCGAATAGGTCGCCGAGATCTGGCCACGGTTGAGGCCGAGCGCTGCTTCGACGGGCAGCAGGTAGACGGCGAAGGTTCCCGTGACGCCGCGGCCGAGCGTGTTCATAAGGAACGTCAACGTCACCAATCCCGCCAGAAAGCGGGGGCCGGGCTCGACGAGGCGTGTAGCAGTTGATCGTTGTCGCACGTTCCGCCCTTGCAGCCCACCCGCCGCGGCAACACCGCCAGCCGCCGCCAAGGTCGCACACACCGCACGTCGTGACCACTCCCGGCTATCTATTCCGCCGTGGTTTGGAATACCGGCACGGCGGACCAAAACACGCGGCTGGTCCGTGTCACACTTTCCAGCTCGCCCGTGGTGAGCAGCACAGGCGCCTTAAGTCGTGCACCGCTGCCGGCATACTGCGGCTTGCGCGAGAGGTAGTCCTCGAAGCTGTCGGCGACGATTTCGGGTTGCGACAGCAGCCGCGTCGAAGGCGGCAGATGTTTGCGGAACAGGTGTTCGACGAGCGGAAAATGCGTGCAGCCGAGGATGGCGCGGTGCGGCGGCTGAGCGCCGGTTTGCGCCAATAACCCGTCAACGCCGACTTTCACGATGGCATCCAATTCCGGTTCCGGGCGCGCCGCCTCGATGGCCGCCACAAGATCGGCGCAGACCTGCTGGACAACGGTGGCGCGCGGGCAGCGCTTGCGAATTTCTTCCGGATAAACGAACGAGCTGATGGTCCGCATGGTGCCGAAAACGGCGATAACGTCGGTATTCAATTTCTGTGGATATTGTGGCGTCGACACGGCCCACGGCGTCTGGGTTGCAGCTTCCACGGTGGGTGCGACGATGCCCAGCACGTTGCGCCCCGTCCATTCCGATTGCGGCAGCCAGTCCTGCTGCAGGGTGCGTGCCGCGACGCATGTCGCCGTGTTGCAACCGAGCAGCACCAGCCGTGCGCCACGCCGGTAAAGCGTCTCGACGCCGGCGCGCGTGAGATCAACGACTTCGGACGAGGGGCGATTGCCGTAGGGCACATTGGCGTGATCGCCGAGATAAATGAAATCCAGTGCCGGAAAACGCTCGACGAGCGCCCGGAACACCGTCAATCCGCCATGGCCTGAATCAAAGACGCCGATCATCGACGCGGCATGCCATGCAACCAAGGTGGTTGCAAGGCAGCGCACGCAACGATCAGCGTCATCCGCACCGATAACTGTTTACTTGCCGTCGACCACCATCTGCACGTCGATATTGCCGCGTGTTGCGTGGCTGTAGGGGCAGATCTTCTCGTGCGTTTCCTTGACGAGCTCTTCCGCCTCGGCCTTGCTGAGATTGGGGCATTTGACGTGCATCTTCACGGCGATGCCGAAACCGCCGCCCTCGCGCGGGCCAACCGACGTCTCGCACGTCACGACCGCGCCCGACACGTCCTTCTTGTGCTGCTTGCCGACGAAATCCAGTGCGCCTCCGAAGCAAGCCGCATAGCCGACCGCGAAAAGATGTTCCGGCGTTGTCGTGTTGGGCAGCCCCGGGCCGCCCATTTCCTTGCGCACCGAAAGATTGACGCTGACGGATTTGTCCGTCGTCTCGGAGTGGCCATTGCGCCCGCCGGTCGAATGCGCAACCGCTGTGACGAGTGGCTTGATGGTATGGGCTGACATAAAAATCTCCTGTCGAGCTTGATGATTTCCAACAGACTAAACGTGCTTGCCGTGGCAGTGCTTGTACTTCTTGCCGGAGCCGCACGGACACGGCTGATTGCGCGCAACCCTTCCCCATGTCGACGGATCGTTCGGATCCACGGAATCGTCGGTCCTGCGCACGACGGCCGGCGCGCGCCGCTCCAGCAGTTGCACCGGCGCCCTGCCCTCCGCCGCCAGCGCCGCGTTCGCCATCTGCATCTCGTCGCTGCCGGTGAACGGATCTTCGTGATGGCCGTGCATTTCCGGCAGCTGCAAGTCGTCCACCGACGGCACGGGCTCTTCCGGCGCCAACTGCAGATGCATGAGCTGGCCGACGGTGGCTTCGCGCAGCTTAGTCAGCATGCCCTCGAACAGGTGGAAACTTTCGCTCTTGTATTCGTTGACCGGATCGCGCTGGCCGTAGGCGCGGAAGCCGATCACCTGACGCAGATGCTCGAGCGTCACCAGATGCTCGCGCCAGAGATGGTCCAGCGTCTGCAACAGCACCATCTTTTCGACCTGGCGCATATTCTCAGGGCCGATTTCGGCGGCCTTGGTCGCGGCCTTTTCATCGACGGCATGCAGCGCACGCTCGCGGATCGCCTCGTCGGCGATACCTTCCTCTTTGGCCCAGTCCTCGATCGGCAGATCAACGTCAAACACCCGGTTGATTTCGGCCCTGAGATCGGCCGTCTTCCACTGCTCGGCGTAGGCATTCTCGGGAATACTGGCCGTGACGAGTTCGTGAACGATCTGATGGCGGTAGGCTGAGACCTCGTCGGAAACGTCCTCCGATCCCATCAACTCCAGACGCCGGTCGAAGATCGCCTTGCGCTGATCGTTCATGACGTCATCGTACTTAAGCACGTATTTGCGGCTGTCGAAGTTGCGGTTTTCAACTTTCTGCTGCGCCTTCTCGAGCGCCTTGTTGATCCACGGATGGGTGATCGCCTCGCCGTCCTGCAGACCAAGCGTCTGCAACATCTTGTCCATGCGTTCGGATCCGAAGATGCGCATGAGATCGTCTTCAAGGCTGAGATAGAACTTCGACCGGCCCGGATCGCCCTGGCGTCCAGAGCGACCGCGCAACTGGTTGTCGATGCGCCGACTTTCGTGCCGTTCCGTGCCTATAACGTAAAGGCCGCCGGCCTCCAGCGCGAGACGCTTCTTTTCCGCCACGTCGGCCGCGATCGCCTCGCGCTCCGTCTCGATCTCGTCTTCGCTCGGATGCTTTTGCATCATTTCCTGCTCGGCCAGCCAGGCGCGCAACCGGAAATCGACGTTGCCGCCCAACTGGATATCGGTGCCGCGGCCGGCCATGTTGGTGGCGATAGTGACACCGCCCGGCACGCCGGCTTGTGAGATAATGCGCGCTTCCTGTTCATGAAAACGCGCATTCAACACGTGATGAGGGATCAGTTCGTCCTTATTCTTGCTTGCGATCAGCTTTTCCAGGTGCTCGACGACGCCAGCCAACTGCTGCCGCATGTCCTGATCGAGGCTGGCGCCGGGCGCATCGCCCTTGCCCATGCCGATGTAACCTTTGAGGCCTTTGCTTTCAGCCTTGACGGGCTCCAGCGCGTCGGCTTTTGCCCCCTCTTCGAGGCCGGCGAAGTTGCGGATATATTGCACGAGGTCGCGAATGAAGACGCGGTCCTTCAACAAGGCCGATAGCATTTCGCTCTTTTCGATCGATGTCGTGCCGACGAGGACGGGCTGGCCACGGCGGTGGCAATCGGCGATCTCGGCGACGATGGCACGCGCCTTTTCCTTGAACGTGCGATAAACTTCGTCGTGCTCGTCGACGCGTGAAATGTCGAGATTGGTCGGCACTTCCACGACATCGAGGCCGTAGATGTCCATGAACTCGTTGGCTTCGGTCGACGCCGTGCCGGTCATGCCCGCCAGCTTGTCGTAGAGACGAAAATAATTCTGGAAAGTGATCGAGGCGAGCGTCTGGTTTTCCGGTTGGATCTCGACCTGCTCCTTGGCTTCCAGCGCCTGGTGCAGGCCTTCCGAATAGCGCCGCCCCTGCATCATGCGACCGGTGAATTCGTCGATGATGATGACCTGGTTGTCCTTGACGATGTAATCGCGGTCGCGCTGAAACATCTTGTGCGCTTTCAGCGCCTGATTGATGTGATGGACCGCCGACACGTTCTCGATGTCGTAGAGGCTTTCGCCCTTGAGCATGTCCATCTCGCGCAGCAACTGCTCGAGATATTCGTTGCCCGCCTCCGTCAATGACACCTGCTTCTGTTTCTCATCAAGCTCGAAATGCTCCGCCTCGAGCTTCGGCATCAGTGCGTCGATGGCGATGTACAGCTCGGCCCGATCTTCGACCGGACCGGAAATAATCAGCGGCGTGCGCGCCTCGTCGACCAGGATGCTGTCAACTTCGTCGACGATGGCGAAGGCATGGCCGCGTTGCACCATGTCTGACGTGCGCATCTTCATGTTATCGCGCAGGTAGTCGAAGCCGTATTCGTTGTTGGTGCCGTAGGTGACGTCGCAGGCGTAGGCGGCGCGCCGCTCGTCATCGTCGAGGCCGTGCACGATGCAGCCAACGGTCAGTCCGAGGAATTTATAGACGGTGCCCATCCACTCGGCGTCGCGTTTGGCCAAATAGTCGTTGACGGTGATGACGTGCACGCCCTTGCCGGTGAGGGCATTGAGATACACCGCGAGGGTTGCGACCAGCGTCTTGCCTTCGCCCGTCTTCATCTCGGCGATGTCGCCGTCGTTGAGCACCATGCCGCCCATCAGCTGGACGTCGAAATGTCGCTGGCCCAACGACCGACGCGCGGCCTCGCGAACTGTGGCGAACGCTTCCGGCAGCAAATCCTGCAGCGTTGCGCCCTGAGCGAAGCGTTGCGTCATCTCGACGGTGCGGGCGCGCAAGCCGTCGTCGGACAGTGCCTTGGCTGCGTCTTCCTCGGCATTCACCTTGTCGACGATGGGCCGATAAGCCTTGATCTTGCGGTCGTTGGACGTGCCAAAGATTTTGGCGGCAATGGAATTGATGGACAGCATGGGCGGCGGGATCCTTACCGGACCTTGGGGGACCGGTGCTAGGCTTCGGGTGTCTGGCCGCAGCGATCTACGGCAAGGCAGCGCAAAAGAGCGCAATTTCATGCGATTGGGCGGATGACAACAACCCTGCCGGTCGACATGGGCAAACTTGGGGCGCCAGGTGGGCCGTCGGCCACGCCACAGCTTCCCGCATGCCCGTATCAGCCTGCACTACTAGTCTTGCATGTTGGCGCGGCATATCTGCCTCCCAGCCGACTTCCGGTGCCGTCTGCGAAGCAGGGCAGAGATAAGGAGAGCCTCCCCCCTTGTCAACGCGACGCGCTCGGCACCGAAGCGATAGTTTGCGCGCTTATCTCGACCACACGTCGTTCAGACGTCCGAGTGGCTGGGCAAACAACCCTTGCAGAGTGGCTGGACAGGTGCCGATAGAGCCCCTATAACGCCGGCACTTCGCAGCGCCGGGTACCATATCGTCCCCATTCGTTTTGCGATTGCCCGGGTAGCTCAGTTGGTAGAGCATGCGATTGAAAATCGCAGTGTCGCGTGTTCAATTCACGCCCCGGGCACCAGTTTTTTCAAGGGTTTAGGCAATTGTGCCGGCCGCTTGCAAATCTCCAAACCCTCAGCACCCCTCACCAACTCCAACATTGCAGGCCGCATCGCCCGTGATTGCTGGCGTCCCGTCATGTTCGGCTCAATGCCAATCGGCGCGGTTCGAGGGTTGGCCACACTGACGAGTGATCTTTGAGAGTGCACGAGCGCAGGTCACAGTAATCATGCGACGGTTGCAAGCGCCCGGGATCATGTCGAAAATTCCGGCATTCGTGGGCATGGGGTCGGCGACGTGTCGATTGCTTAGACGCGGCAGGCGTGTTACATAATTGTATAACAAATCGAGGTGACGCCATGCCCGCGATCAAGCTTCGCAAGATCGGCGGTTCAACCGTTGTGGCGATCCCACCGCATGTGCTGGAAGCGCTGGCACTGACTGCCGGCAGCGAGGTGACGGTTGATGTGGATCATGGCCGCGTCGTCCTCTCGCCAGCCGCCAAGCGCACCAAGCCCACACTAGCCGATCTGTTGGCGCAATGCGATTTGTCTGTGCCCTACACGCCAGCCGAACAAGCCGAAATAGATGCGTGGGAATGCATGAAGCCCGTTGGTCGTGAGGTCATTTAATGAAGCGCGGCGATATCTACACGGTCGATCTTGAGCCGACCGTGGGGCAAGAGCAACGCGGGCGTAGGCCGGTCCTGATCATCTCGCCGGACGCCTACAACAGGTCATTCGCGCCGCTGGTATGCCCCATCACGTCGGGAGGGCAATATGCGCGTGATCGTGGCTTCGCTGTTCCCATGACGGGCGACAGTACGACGGGCGCGGTGCTGTGCAATCAGATGCGGACGCTTGACGTGAAGGCACGCGGCGGAAAGCGCACGGAAGCTGCCGACGCTGGCGTGATCGAAGCGGTGCTGTGGAAACTGCAAGCCATTGTGGCCGACTGATTTTGCTTGCAGCAGATGTCTGCGGCGGCGGACGCATCTAATCACCCGCCGTCCGCGAATTGCGGGTAGAGGCTCATGCCGCCATCGACCACCAAGGATGTTCCGGTCACGTAGTCGGCGGCATCCGATGCCAGCCAGACAGCCGCCTGGGCAATGTCGTCGGGTTCGCCGATGCGTTTATAGGGAATGAAGGTCATCAGGTCCGCGTAAGCCGCGGGTGTCTGCCAGGTGCTCGTATTTATCGGCGTGCGAATGGCGCCTGGCGCAATACTGTTGACGCGAATGAAGTGCGGCGCAACCTCCTGGGCCAGCGATTGCATCAACAACATCAACCCGCCTTTGGATGCGGCATAGTTGACGTGGCCGGCCCACGGAATGTGCTGATGCACTGAACTCATGCAAATGATTTTACCGGCAGCGCGCGATACCGCGGCATCGACGCCGCGCCGTTTGAATTCGCGTACGGCTGCCCGTGCACACAAAAACTGTCCGGTGAGATTGATGGTGATGACCTCGTCCCACTGGGCCAGCGTCATGGCATCGAACGCGGCATCGCGCTGCACGCCCGCGTTGCTCACCACGATATGCAGCGTGCCGAAGTGGCTGATGGCGGATGCAAACATCGCCTCGACATCGGCTTCGCGACTGACATCGCCTTTGAGCGCCAGCGCCCGCCGCCCGAGGCCCTCGATCTCGCGCACAACCGCGTCGGCTGCATCGGCATGAGCGGAATAATTGACCGCCACATCGGCGCCGGCCCTGGCCAAACCCAACGCCACCGCCCGGCCGATGCCGGAACTGGCGCCGGTCACCAACGCCGGCTGACCCTTGAGGATTTCACCCAGGAACGGCATCGGAGCCGCCCACGTCGTCGATGAATTGGACGCCATGTCTGCATTCTCCCGGTCTGTAAAACCCATCGCAGATCGATAATTTGCGGGCAGCCGGCAGAGTTCCATCAGGAGGCAGCGCATGATCGCCGTGTGCCTCAGAGGCCGGCTGTAGCGGTGGGTTCGTTGGCCGTGGCAAATCGCGAAACGAGCGTCAGGACCGTGCGTGCATCTGCAGCGGGGACGTGGCCCAGAATTTCGTGCAACCAGTCGTCGTGAACGGCTCTCATTCTGGTGAATTCGGCATTGCCTTTGGGCGTGAGGTGCACATGAACCGTGCGCCGATCCCGCGGCATGTTCGCACGTTCAACCAGCCCATCGGCGACCAGGCGTTCGACGAGTGCGGTAATATTGCCGTTGGCAACGAGCAACTCGCCGGCCAGCTCGGACATGCGCAGACCGTCCGGATTGCGTGCGAGGGCCGCCATGACATCGAAGCGCGGCAAACTCGATTTGAGCCGCTGGCGAAAGCGGCTGCGGAGTTCCGTTTCGATTTGCCGATTTACCATCAGCAACTCCAACCAGAGCCGCGCCTTGAGCCTTTTATCGTTGGCTTGAGGCGTATGGGATGATGCAAGCATGGATTGAACAGATCCCCGGTAATCGTTTGTCATAAAAATAGTTTTTCGCTTCCATACCGGGGACCCTGCATCGGTGCAGTCGTCAGGCACCCCCGTCGCACAATTATATTGATCGATCTGTCAGGGTTTCAAAAACTTCGTAGGCGCATTAATTCACGGGCCAGTAAGCACCCAACCGCCGGCGTTCTGGCGCAGTGACAGACCATAGCGGGGCGCTACTTCGGCCAGCTTCTCAAGGCCGTCCGGATAGCGCAAGCTGATGCGCGCAGACCTACCGGACATGCCGGCCACATCAATATTTTCGACGCC
Organism: Hyphomicrobiaceae bacterium; assembly: GCA_025351355.1. Classification (GTDB taxonomy): domain Bacteria; phylum Pseudomonadota; class Alphaproteobacteria; order Rhizobiales; family Hyphomicrobiaceae; genus JABFRJ01. The sequence continues at coordinate 51,863 of JANXWC010000239.1, read as the reverse complement.
CGGCACTTCACCAAGCCGCTTGGAGATATTGGCCCATTCGCCGATATTGCGATATTCGACAGACAAGCGCAGCGCGTCGCCGCCGGTAAGCGCGGCGCCCGCCGTCGCCGCGGACGAAGTGCCAGCCTGCTCCTGCCCATCCTGGCCGGGCTCGCGCAGCGGTCCACGCACTCGGCCGCCCGCGGCTTTCCAGCGACCCTCAAGGACACCCAGTGAGACAACGGCCGCCAGTTCGACGGCATAGGCGGGATCTTCGGCGTCAAAGCGATAGTTTTTGACCCAGGCGAGACTACCTACGGCGTCACGTCCGACCAGCGTCACCTGCAGCTTGCGCTCCTTCGGCTGCGGCATGAGGATGGCGACCACGAGCCGCTCTTCACCGCCGTATTCGCCTGCAAATGTGCGCAACAGTGTGGTGTCGCCCTTGGCCAGCGCGGCGACGGTGTCGGGATGTACGCCAGGTTTCAGCGTCTCCAGCTTCACCGGCGTCAACGCGTGCTTGATGTCGACGTTGGTCCAGGCGGTCGTCCAGGCGTCCGGCTGCAGGCCGGGGATCGGCTGGGTCGCCGACAGCCACACGGGCACCAATGTCAGCACGGGTGCTTGAGTATCGACGTAAGGCAGGTTCTCAAGATCAAACAACGCGCGCACCGCATCGGGGCGAAATGAAAAGTCGAGATTGGCGATATATTCGGTGGTCGAATTGCGTTCGGAGCGGACGGCAATGCCATCGAGCAGCGCGTCGGGTTTGGCGATCTTGAGTTTGCGCAGGCGCGGATAGGCGGTCACGGGGACCAGACGCTTGAACAAAGAGCGCAACGCTGCCTGCTGGCCGTCGGCAATCGCCGCCTTTTTGGCAGCCACAGCGTCACCGGCGTGAGCGTCGACAGGAAAGCCACCAACAGTATAGACACTGGCATCCGCACCGGCTGCGTATGCCGGCGTCAAACCAAACAGGGTTGCTAAACAAATCCCGGCAATAGCCGCGGCGCGCGCCCGCTGGCGGCCCCGGCGCACTTGTCTCACGCCGTGTTGTCTCAGGCCGTCATGAATTTGCATCGCCAATTGCCCGCTTCCGCCCTGCGTCCCACTCGCGCGGCCGCTGCCCGCCGGAGTTTCAGCCTACCGCCGCGCGCGCGGCCGGTTGCCTCTGAGACACACCGCTGCTATTCGACGCTCGAACTTTGGCAGAACAACGCCAAGGGCATTGTCCGGCTGTGATTCTTTGATCCAGTCACTATCAGGCCGTGGGCGCGCGGTATAGCTGGGTGCGGCGGCTCGGTCCGGTTGCACGGGTTAGACGATGCCGTCCTGCAACGCTTTGGCGTGTATCGATGCTGCCGAGGCCAAACGAGACCTTCTTCCATGACCGTCGACCCGAAATCGCCGCCGCTTCGCAATGCCACGGTCAACTATCGCGATGCCGGTGTCGATATCGACGCCGGCAATGCGCTGGTTACGGCGATCAAACCGCTGGTTAAAGCCACCCGGCGAGCAGGAGCGGATGCCGATCTCGGCGGTTTCGGGGGCCTGTTCGACCTCAAGGCCGCCGGCTTTCGTGATCCTATTCTAGTGGCGGCCAACGATGGCGTCGGCACCAAACTGAAGATCGCCATCGATACTGGCCTGCATGATACGATCGGCATCGATCTGGTCGCCATGTGCGTCAACGATCTTGTCGTCCAGGGCGCTGAGCCATTGTTTTTTCTGGACTATTTCGCAACCGGGAAACTGGACGTGGAGAATGCACGGCGGGTCATCGGCGGCATCGCCAGGGGTTGCCGGGAAAGCGGCTGCGCGTTGATCGGCGGCGAGACGGCGGAAATGCCGGGCATGTACCGAGATGCCGACTACGATCTCGCCGGCTTTGCGGTAGGTGCTGTGGAGCGAGATGAAATCTTGCCGCGAGCCGACATCGGCGCTGGCGATGTGCTGATCGGGCTCAGCTCGTCAGGTGTGCATTCCAACGGCTACAGTCTGGTACGCAAGCTAGTCGAGAAGGAAGGCTTGGCTTGGGCCGACCCGGCGCCATTCGCGGCTGGCAAAACGTTGGCAGAAGCGTTGCTGACACCGACCAAACTGTACGTCAAACCGATTCTGGCAGCCTTGAAGGCGACGGGCGGCGGTCGTGCTGCCGGTGCCATCAAGGGCTTGTCGCATATTACCGGCGGCGGTTTGAGCGAGAACCTGCCGCGCGTATTGCCGGCGGGTATGGCTGCACATGTGGACCTTGCAGCCTTCAGCGCGCCGGCGGTGTTCGGCTGGCTGCAACGGGCAGGCAATCTCGATGACGCCGAAATGTTGCGTACGTTCAACTGCGGCATCGGCATGATCGTTATTGCGGCGGCGGCGCGGCAGGCAGATGTGATAGAGGCGTTGCGCGGTGCCGGCGAGACGCCGGTCGTCATCGGCGCGGTGGAGATGGGCCGGGGCATAAAGTCCAGCGCAAAAGGCAAGGGCGAAGCTGAAGCTGTGCGCTACTCAGGCGCGCTGCAGTACGCTCCTTGAGGTGGTCCATCAACGGGACGGCATGATGCAGTTTTTCTTCCCGGACGTGCCGCCGTTGCCGCTACCTGACGGTCACCGCTTTCCCGCCGGCAAATACAGCGCACTGCGCGCCATCATCGATGCCGAGCGTGTTCTAGGCCGAACTCAATTGATCGCGGCCAAGCCTGTTGCGGCCGATATTTTGTTGAAGGCGCATTCGTCCGTCTACATCGAGGAAATGCTGTCAGGATCGGTTGCACCTGATATGATGCGTCGCATCGGGTTGCCGTGGAGCATCGAGTTGGTCAATCGCAGCCGTGCCACGGTGGCAGGGGCCATCGCCAGTGGGCGTGCTGCGTTGACGCAGGGTATTTCCGGGCAACTGGCCGGAGGCACGCATCATTCCCATCGCGATTTTGGTTCTGGGTTCTGCGTGTTCAACGACCTGGCTGTCGCGGCGCTGACGCTGCTCGACGAGGGCGCCGTCGGGCGCATCGCCATTGTCGATACGGACGTGCATCAAGGCGACGGCAACGCCGCCATCCTCGGTGCTGATCCGCGCGTGTTCATTCTGTCTATACAGGGGGAGAAGAACTTTCCTTTCCGCCGTGTTGCAGCCACGCTCGATGTAGATCTTCCGGACGGGACGACAGATGCGGACTATCTTGCAGCAGTGCATTCGGCCTTGGAGCCTGTGATCGCATTTCGGCCGGAACTGGTATTTTTTCTCAGCGGAGCCGATCCACTCGCGGAAGACCGCTTAGGTCGGCTGTCGCTCACTCACGCCGGCCTATCGGCGCGCGACCGGCTGGTGTTGGAGACGTTCAAATCGCGAGGCGTGCCGGTCGCGATCGCCATCGGTGGTGGGTATGCCGAGCCGATCAGCGCGTCGGTGGCGGCGTACGCGAACACCTTTCGGGTTGCTGCGGAACTCTGGAAGTTGTGAATGTGGGCTTTAGCCCTTGCTCTTGACGTAGCTGCCGGGTGCATCTTCGATGACGCCGAGCCTCGCTCCTGGTGTGCGTGCCGTGATCATATCGCCCGAGTATTGGGCCAACCATTTGGCCCAGTGCGGCCACCAGCTGCCCTTGATCTCGTCGGCGCCGGCGAGCCATGCGTCCAGCGTCGTGCAGTCCGGGTGCGATAGTGGACGTTTGTTGAGCCAGTAAGGATATTTTGTCTTACCCGGCGGCGACACTACACCTGCTATATGGCCCGAGGCCGCAAGCACGAACTCGACCGGTCCGCCGAACATCTTGGCGCCTGTGAAAACCGACTTTGGCGGCGAAATGTGATCTTCGCGGGTGGCGAGTTCGAACACCGGCAGTTTGATCTTGCCGAGATCGATCGTCACGCCGCAGAGCTTCATCTTGCCAAGCGCCAGTTTGTTCTCGTGATAGAATTCGCGCAGATAGAATTTGTGATTGGCGGCCGGCAGGCGCGTTGAATCCTGGTTCCAGTACAAGAGATCGAATGGCGGCGGCTTCTTGCCGAGCATGTAGTTGTTGATAATGTATGGCCAGATCAGATCCTTAGGCCGCAGCATATTGAAGACTGCCGCCATCTTGCCACCGTCGAGATAGCCCTTCTCGTCCATCATCTTGGCGATCGATTGCAGCTGGTTCTCGTCGATGAACAGCTTGAGATCGCCGGCCTTGGTGAAATCCTTTTGCGCCACCAGGAATGTCGCTGATGCGAACGGGCCATTGCCTTCGCCTTTCGCTGCCAGCACGCCGAGTGCCGTCGCCAAGAGCGTGCCGCCGATACAATAGCCGAGGATGTTGACTTTCTTGGTTTTGCATTCGCGTTTTGCGGCGTCCGCGGCAGCCATCAGGCCTTCGCTCAGATAATCTTCCCACGTCTTGTGGCTGAGCGCGCCATCCGGGTTGACCCAGGAAACGACGAACACCGTGAAACCCTGATCGACGATGAACTTGATGTAACTTTTCTCAGCAGTGAGATCGAGAATATAGAACTTGTTGATCCACGGCGGCACGATGACGAAGGGGATCTCGTGCACCTTCTCGGTGGTCGGCGTGTATTGAATAAGCTGCAGCAGCGCGTTCTGGAACACCACTTTGCCCGGCGTGGTCGCGACGTTGCGACCGACCTCGAAGGCGGTCGTATCGGTCTGGCTGATCTTTAAAAGATCGCCACTGTTGGCGAGATCGTTGGCGAGATTTTCCATGCCGGCAACCAGATTGGCGCCTTGCGATTTCATGGTTTCGCGCACGACTTCGGGATTGGTGGCGGGATAATTCGATGGCGACATCGCCGTCAACATTTGCTTAAGCGCGAACTCCGCGTAGGCGCGCGAGCGATCATCGAGCCCTTTGGTTTGCTCAAGCGCCTTTGTGGCCCACTGCGAGGTGACGAGATAGCTCTGCTTCCAGAAATCGAAATACGGATTGGCGGCCCAGTCTGGGTCTTTAAAGCGATTGTCACCCGCTTCGGGCTTGGCCACATCCGGCGCGTTTTGCCCCATCATCTTTTGGGCCGTGTGCTGCCAGAGTTGGAAATAGGACTTGGTCAGCTCCGCCTGCATGTGCGCGAGCTTCGCGGGATCGGCCATCCAGTGCTGGCCCACACCTGCCCATATCTTGGTCGCTTCGGTCATATCGGCGCCGCCACCGCCGCCGCTGCCACCTTTGCCGGATGCTGATTTTTCCATCATCTGCGCCATCACCATGCTCGATTGCTGCATCAGCTTGAGCATGTTGCGCGCAACCGCATCCGGATTGGCGGCCAGCGCCTGCTTGGTGTCGATATAGGCGGAGGTGGGATCGACGAGCTTTTGCATGAAAAATTCCCCTGGCGGGATGAATACACAAACACAATAGCCGGTTGCGCGCCAAAGCGAAACTCGAACCTTCGATGAAAACCCTACTTCGGGGAGACTGAAACCTCGGGCGGTACTACTTGGTTTACTGGTTTACCGTGTTGGGCGGCGGCGTGTGCCTTGGCGGCCTCCAGCCTTTGACGCGGCTGGCGGATCACCTTATGACCGTGCAGAACGGCGGGGTGTAATGAACGGACTGCCCGACGCGTGAGGCCACAGGAGCCACCCATGACCGCCAATGCGACGACCCCGCCCCTCCCGGGATTGGACCGAGTGCTATCGATCGAAATTGCGCGGGTGACCGAAGCGGCGGCCATCGCGTCGGCGGAATGGCGCGGCCGCGGCGACAAGAATTCGGCTGATGGCGCCGCCGTCAAGGCCATGCGCGAAGAGCTGGCAAAGGTAAACATCAAGGGCCGCGTCGTCATCGGCGAGGGCGAGATGGACGAGGCACCGATGCTCTACATCGGCGAGGAACTGGGCACCGGCCATGGCCCGGAAGTCGACATTGCCGTCGATCCGCTGGAAGGCACCACCATCTGCGCCGAAGCCGAGCCGAACTCGCTGGCGGTCATCGCGATTGCCGAGCGCGGTGGGCTGCTCAACGCGCCCGACATGTACATGGACAAGATCGCCATCGGCCCCGGCTATCCCGACAACCTCATCAACATCGACGCGCCGGTGGTCGATAATCTGCGCAAGCTGGCCAAGGCCAAGGGCGTCGGCATCGAGCGCATCACTGTCTGCATGCTTGGCCGCCCGCGTCATGAAGAATTGCTGCGACAGGTGCGGGCCTGCGGCGCTTCCGTGCGTCTCATTCGCGACGGCGACATTGCCGGTGTGATCTGGACCACCGACCCGATGAAGAGCGGCATCGACATGTATCTGGGGTCCGGTGGTGCGCCGGAAGGTGTGTTAGCCGCCGCCGCGCTGCGCTGCATCGGCGGCCAGATGCAGGGACGGTTGAAGCCCGACAAGGGCGCCGAGGGCCAGGCGCAGATCGCCCGCGCGCACGCCATGGGCATCACCGACATCCGCCGCGTCTACACCATGGAAGAGATGGCGTCGGGCGATTCAATTTTCTCCGCCACCGGCGTTACCGACGGCTCACTGCTCGATGGGGTCCATTTCCGCGGCGACTTCGCTGAAACCGAAACCGTCGTCATGCGCGCGCGGACGGGGACGGTGCGGCGGATCAAGACGACATTCCGCATGCTGCCGGCGAAGGCGCGGGTGTAGGGAAGGCTTGGGGCGCCGGCACAATAGGAGATACGATGAGCGATCGTGGAACGGTGTTGGTGACGGGTGGTTCCGGTTTTATCGGCAGCTGGTGCATTATCAAGTTGCTGGAGCGGGGCTACAAGGTGCGCACCACGGTGCGTAGTCTCGGCCGCGAGAAGGCGGTGCGCGCGGCGCTTGCAACCCAACGACGCTCACTCGAAGGGCTGAGTTTCTACGCCGCCGAACTGACGGCGGACGCCGGTTGGGACACAGCGGTTGCCGGTTGCGACTATGTGTTGCACGTCGCCTCGCCGGTCGTGCTATCCGAGCCGGCCGATCCCGATGTCCTCATCAAACCGGCACGCGACGGCGCCACCCGCGTCGTCGGCGCTGCCATCAAGGCAGGCGTGAAGCGTGTGGTGCTGACGTCGTCGGTGGCCGCCACCAGCAGCCCGGTCGCCGTTGCTAAAAGTGTTTGTGACGAAACCGTGTGGACCGATCTGGCCGACAGCCAAGTCAGCGCGTACGCGCGATCGAAAACGTTGGCCGAGCGCGCCGCGTGGGATCTGATCGCCAAATCCGGCGGTGCCACGACGCTGGCGACCGTCAACCCGGTGGTGGTGATCGGGCCGGTGCTGAGCGGCGATTTTTCCGAGAGCGTACAGACCGTGCAACGCCTGCTGTCCGGGAAAATGCCGGGCATCCCGCGCCTGGGCTTCAGCCTGGTCGACGTACGCGATGTCGCCGACCTGCATATCCTGGCGATGGAAGCGCCCGCCGCTGCCGGCCAACGGTTCATTGCCGCCACGCGCTTTGTGTGGATGGCCGAAATGGCTGATATGCTGCGGGCGCTCCCCGGCGGCATCGCCACCAAAGTGCCGACGCGCAAAATTCCCAATATTGTGGTTCGCGTTGGCGCGCTGTTCGACAAGGAGTTGCGCGCCGTCACTCCACGCCTCGACAAGCAACGCGATTTCTCATCAGCCAAGGCGCAGGCCGTGCTCGGCTGGCGGCCTCGCCCGATCGAGGACAGCGTCGACGACTGCGCCCGCAGCCTGATTGCCGTCGGCGCTGTGTGACGCCGCCGCCCACAGGCCGTCCCGATCAGTTTACAGTGTGTCGCGTGCACCTCGTTGCCATGCTCGCCTTCTGCGACTAGCATATTTGCAAAAGCGCGGCGAAGGCTGCCGGTATCCATGAGAGGGAACGCCACATGGAATTCGATTTCTCGGAAGACCAGAAACTGCTCAAGGAACAGGTGGCCCGCTTCCTGCGCGAAAAGTCGCCTTTGACGGTTACACGGCGCGTGCTTGAAAGTGCCGAAACGCACGCAGCTGAGGTGTGGAGCGGTCTGGCCGATCTCGGCGCCCTCGGCGTCGCTGTGCCGGAGGCCTACGGTGGCATGGGACTAGGCGCACTCGAGTTGTGCGTGATTGCCGAGGAAGTCGGACGCTCTTGCGCGCCGGTGCCGTTCCAGTCGTCGGTGTGTCTGGCGACCGATGCGCTCGTCCAGTTCGGCAGCGAAGCACAGAAGGCCCGTTGGTTGCCGGAACTGATTGCGGGTAAAATTATCGGCACCGTGGCTGTCGCCGAAGCCGGAAAATCCTCTCCATCGCAACTGGCCACGACTTTTGCCGCAGACAAGCTGACAGGCACCAAGCTGCCTGTCATCGATGGCGAAGCGGCGGGGCTGGCGATCGTGCTGGCTGGCGGCGCGGGTGGGGCGACAATGGCCCTCGTCGAACTCGGCGACAGTGGCGTCACCCGTCGCCGCGTCGAGACGCTCGATCCCACGCGCAAGCAGGCCGAGATTGTGTTCAAGGGTGCGGCCGCCGAACCGCTGGGCGAGCGCGGCGGCGGGGCGCGGCAGTTGCAGACGTTGCATGAGCGTGCAGCGGTGCTGGGGGCGTTCGAGCAGATCGGAGGCGCCGAGGCCTCGCTCTACATGGCGCGCGACTTTGCATTGGAACGCTACGCCTTCGGTCGGCAGATCGGGTCCTATCAGGCCATCAAGCACAAGCTGGCCGACGCCTACATCAAGATCGAGTTGGCGCGCTCGAACGCGTACTACGGTGCGATGATGCTGTCGTCGGGCGGTGCGGATCTGCCGTTGGCCGCGGCTGCCGCGCGTGTTGCTGCAACGGATGCCTACGAATACGCGTCGAAAGAAAATATTCAGACGCACGGCGGCATCGGTTTCACCTGGGCCGCAGATCCGCACATGCACTATCGCCGCTCGCGTCTGCTGGCGCTGTCGCTGGGCGGGGCTACGCTGTGGCGCAACCGTCTCGTCACCGCGCTCGAAAAGCGCAATGCCGTCTGAACGTCTGGCTGTTTCGGAGACCTCCCCATGAACTTCAATGATACGCCGGATGAAGCGAAATTTCGCACCGAAGCGCGTGCCTTTCTGGAAGCGAATGCAAAGCGCCGCACCCCCGGCTCTGCACCCAGCCGCAACGTCGATCGCGACGATGAGGTGATCAAGACGGCCAAGGCGTGGCAGGCAAAGAAACTGGCCTCGGGCTTTGCCGCCATCACCTGGCCGAAGGAGATCGGCGGTCGCGGCGGCACGCCGATCCAACAGATCATTTACGCACAGGAGGAGGCGCAATTCGTCACCCCGCCGGGCGTGTTCGATATCGGCCTTGGCATGTGCATCCCGACGCTGGTCAAGCACGGCAGCAGCGAACATGCGGCGCGCTTCGTGAAGCCGGCACTGAAGGGCGACGAGATCTGGTGCCAACTGTTCTCCGAGCCGGTAGCCGGTTCCGACGTTGCCGGCATCCGCACGCGGGCCAAACGCGATGGCGACAACTGGGTCGTCAACGGGCAGAAGGTGTGGACGACGGGCGCACACTTCTGTGATTTCGGTTTGCTGCTGGTGCGCACAGATCCGGATGTCTCCAAGCACAAAGGTCTGACGATGTTCTTCGTCGATATGAAATCGAAGGGTGTCGAAGCGCGGCCGATCAAGCAGGTCAGCGGTGGCGCGGAATTCAACGAGGTGTTCTTCACCGACGTGGTGATCCCGGACAGCCAACGGCTCGGCAAGGTTGGCGACGGCTGGACGGTGGCGCTGACCACGCTGATGAATGAGCGCCTCGCGGTCGGCATTGCTACCGGCATTCTCGGCGTCGATGATTTCCTGACGTTGGCGCGCTCCAGCGACATCGACGGCGAGCCGGCCATCCGCAACGGCGCCATTCGCGATCGCCTGGCGCAATTCTTCGTCGAGGCGGAAGGGCTGAAATACACGCGTTACCGCATGTGGACGGCGTTGTCGCGCGGCGAGACGCCGGGGCCGCAATCGTCGATCAACAAGGTGGTGTCGGGCCGCATGATGCAGGATCTCGGCAGCCTCGCGATGGAAGTGATGGGTGAGGCCAGCCTGATGACCGGCGAAGGCCCCGGTGGCGGCGCGTTCCAACGGCAATGGCTGGGCGCTGCCGGCTTCCGCATCGCCGGCGGCACCGACGAAATCCTGCGCAATATCATCGCCGAGCGCGTGCTCGGGCTGCCGTCTGACGTCCGCGTCGATAAGGATACGACGTTTGCGGAACTCGAGGCGAAGCGAAGCAAGCGGTGAACGGCGGAAGCTTCGCACAGCTGCGGATTCGATTAGTGCACAATGTCCGTATGTCAGTAGAAAGTCGTCTCCATCAAGCCGCAGGAAAGGATGTCGCATGTCCATCGCAACAGTCGGATCTTCATCGATGATCGATATTCTGCCGCCCGATCTCCAGCGGGCACAACGCGCAATCGCCAAGCCTGAAGTGATTGCCATGATGAAGGCCTTGGCCGACTACGGCCTCGGCGTCTGTATGCCGCATGCCCATGCCGAAACGGCGAGCGGCTTTGCAGCGTTGCCCCTCGGGATGGTCTGGGTCGAACGAAATCAAACCGTCACTTTCGAGACGGCAGACGCAGCAGCCAGCGGCGCGCGCATTCCAGTTGCTTGGCGATATGAGACAGACGCCAACGGTGTCGCGTGTGTGGCGGAATGCGGTTGCTGTCACTTTGATCCGGCCACACAATCTCACAACCGGCCATAGGCAGTGGCAGGAGCAGTGCCCATGCGCGAAAGCGGCCACAACGAGCTTCGACTGGCATCCGGGTCAGATTCTGGCTGCCCGTCACCGCCCCTTGAACGTCGCGGGGCGTTTTTCGGCGAAGGCTTTGGCGGCGTTTTTGTGATCGTCGGTCAGCGCGGTCATGATCATGCCGGTGGCTTCAGCGTCGAGCGCTTGTGAGAGTGTGCCCTCTTCGGCAATTTTCATATTGCGCTTGACGTGCCACCAGGCGACGCGCGGGCCCGCCGCGAGCGTTTTTGCGAACGCCATGGTTTCAGCATCCAGGGTTTCGTCGTCGATGACGCGGTTGGCGAGGCCGAGCTTGGCCATCGCACTGCTGTCGAGCATTTCCGAGGTGAAATACAATTCGCGCGCCTTCGCCGTGCCCACCAGCTTGTGCAGAAAATAATGCGATCCGAAATCGCCGGAAAAACCGATCTTGGCAAACGCGGTGGTCATGCGCGCGCTCTTGCCGGCAAAGCGCATGTCGGCGGCCAGTGCGATCGACAGGCCCGCACCCGCCGCGACGCCGTTGACCATCGCGATGGTCGGCTTCGGCATCTCGTGCAGCAATTCGGAAATGCGCATGCGGCGGCGCAGATCGGCGATTTTTGTCTCGGTGGTCCAGTCCGCATTGCGCCCGCCAGCGGCCATCGCCTTGACGTCGCCGCCTGCACAGAACGCCTTTTCGCCCGCGCCGCGAACCACGACGCAACCGACGGCCGGATCGCTGGCTGCTTCTTCCAGTGCCGAGGACAGTCCGTCCATGATGTCGCGCGAGAGAGCGTTGAAGGCGTCGGGACGGTTGATCACCAGGCGCATCACGCCATCTTCAAGGGTGCGGATGAATTCGGCCATGGTCTTTCCAATCAAGCGCGTTGCGGGAGGTGACAGTGTCCAACAGCCTGCTGTGCGCGTCAAACTCTTGCTGCGCGGCTTAGTCCAGCGGCAGATGGCAGGCGACGCTGCGGCCGGGGGAATGCTCGATGAGCGTAGGTGCGACGGCGCGGCAATGGTCGATGGCGCGCGGACAGCGCGGATGGAAATGGCAGCCGGACGGTGGATTGACGGGTGACGGTGGCTCGCCCTCCTGCAGCTGCATGGTGATGCCGGCGGTCGGGTCGGGGATGGGCGAACTGGTGCGCAACAAGGCGGTATAGGGATGCAGCGGCCTGTCGAGGAGGTCGGCGGTGGGGCCGAGTTCGACAACGCGGCCGAGATACATGACGGCCGCGCGCTGACAGAAATATCTGACAACGCCGAGGTCGTGACTGATGAAGACGAATGCGAGATTGCGCCGTTGGCGCAGGTCCGCCAACAAAGCCAGGATTTGCGCCTGCACAGACACATCGAGCGCGGAGACGGGCTCGTCGGCGAAGATGAGTTCGGGGCCGAGAGCAAGTGCGCGAGCAATGCCGATGCGCTGGCGCTGACCACCGGAAAATTCATGAGGGAAGCGGTCGAGCGCGGAGCCCGGCAGGCCGACTTCGTCGAGTAAGGCGCGGACGCGGGCCGCGGTTGCGGCACCGTGGGTCACGCCGTGCACTGTGAGCGGTTCGGCCAATGCGTCGCCGATGCGTTGGCGGGGATCGAGCGCGGACGAGGGATCCTGGAAGACGATCTGCATGCGCTGGCGAAGTTCGCGCAGACGCGCCGGGCCGGCTGAAAGCACGTCCTCGCCGTCGAAGCGGATGCTACCGGCGTCGGCCTCAAGCAGGCGCAAGGCGACGCGTGCCAACGTTGACTTGCCGCAACCGGATTCGCCGACGATGCCGAGTGCTTCGCCGCGCGATACCGACAGCGACACGCCATCGACGGCGCGCACGACGATCGTGCGGGGGATGGGAAAGCCGCGACGGTTGCGGAAGATCTTGGTCAGGCCGTCGATCTCGAACAGCGGCGGAGCGGTCATGGTGCGCCTCCCGTCACCCAGCAGCGGACGTGATGCGTGCCGGCGGCGTCGATGGGGCGCAAGGGCGGCCGCTCGACGCAACGCACCTCGCGCAGCGGGCAACGCGATTGAAAGCGGCAGCCGACGGGCATTTCAGCGAGCGCCGGAACCTGGCCGGGAATGGGCGCGATCGTCTCGGAGGAGCGATCAGAGCGCGGCATGGCGGCCAGGAGTGCGGTTGTGTAGGGATGCGTGGGGCGCTGGAAGAGATCGGGCATGGCGGCGCTTTCGACGACATCGCCGCCGTACATGACGAGCACGCGGTCGGCGACCGACGCGACGACGCCGAGATTGTGGGTGATCAGCAGGACGGCCAGCCCGGCGGAGCGCTGCAACTCGGCGAGCAGGGCCAGCACCTGCGCCTGGATGGTGACATCGAGTGCTGTTGTCGGCTCGTCGGCGATCAGCACCTTGGGTGCGCAGGCCAGTGCCATGGCGATCATGACGCGCTGGCGCATCCCGCCGGAAAACTGATGCGGATAATCGTTGATGCGTTGCGCGGCGCTTGGAATGCGGACGAGATCCATCAATTCGACGGCGCGAGCCAGCGCCGCGCGGCGAGACAGATCGCGGTGATAGAGCAGTGGTTCGGCAATCTGGAAGCCGACGGTGAGGACAGGGTTCAGCGACGTCATCGGCTCCTGGAACACCATGCCGATGCGGCTGCCGCGGATCTTTTCCATTTCGGCGTCGGCGATGCCGCTGATCAATTGGCCATCAGCGCTGACGCGACCACCGACGATGCGACCGACGCCGGGCGGCAGCAAGGCCATGATGGAGAGCGCGGTCAGGCTTTTTCCGCAACCGGATTCACCGACAAGCGCCACGGTTTCGCGTTGGACGATGTCAAAGCTCACGTCGCGCACGGCCTGATGCCATTGATCGCGGCTGCGGATTTCCGTGGTCAGATTTTTAACCGATAAGGCCGGGGCGGCGACTGTGCTCATTGTGGCGCCCTCGGATCGGTGGCGTCGCGCAGGCCGTCGCCAATGAGGTTAAGCGCGATCATGGTGATGAGGATTGCGAGGCTCGGAAACACGGCGAGCAGATAGTTGTCATTGAGGAACTCAAAGCCTTCGCGGATGATGCCGCCCCAGGTCGCGGTGGGCGGCGGCACGCCGAGGCCGATGAAGGCAAGGGTGGATTCGGTGCGGATAGCGGTCGCCACCCACAACGATCCCATGACGATGATTTCATCGAGGATGTTGGGCGCCACGTGAACGAACATGATACGCATATCGGAGAAGCCGAGCGCGCGGCCGGCGTCAATAAAATCGCGTTCGCGCATAGCGAGTGTGGAGCCACGCGCCAAGCGAATGAAGGCGGGTGCCGCGGTTACCGCGATGGCCAGGATGATATTGGTGAGACTGGCGCCGAGCACGGCAACCAGCAGCAACCCCATGACGAGTTGCGGAAACGACAACAGGATGTCGGTGAGCATGGTGATGACGCGATCGATGGTGCCGCCGAAGTAACCGGCGATGATGCCGATGGTGCTGCCGACGAGCATCGCCGCCAGCGTCGCGACGACGCCAACCCACAGCGAAATGCGCGCGCCCCAGATAATCCGCGAGAGCACGTCGCGGCCGAATGAGTCGAGGCCGAGCCAGTGGGCGCCCGAAGGATCGGCGAGCTGAATGCCAAGCCCCTGACGGTTGGGATCGTAGGGTGCGATCCACGGCGCGAGGACAGCTAAGACTATCAGTGTGAAACAGATCGCAACACCGGCGAGTACGGCGGGGCTGGTGCGGATGCGCGACCACGTGGAGATGCGGGTTGGCGGCGAGTTGGTGATTGTGACTGTGGTCGTGGTCGGGCTCATGGCGTTTTCACGCGCGGATCGACGAGGCCGTAGACAAGATCGGTCAGCACGTTGGTGATGACGATGGCGAAGGCGAAGACGACCATCATGGCCTGCAGGGTGGCGTAGTCGCGGGTGTTGAGGGCATTGACGATGATCTTGCCGAGACCGGGACGGGAGAAGACGATTTCGGTGAGCACCGAATTGCCGATGAGCACACCGAGATTGAGCCCGATGATGGTGACGATGGGAATGAGCACGTTGCGCAGCGCGTGACGCCAGACGACGAGACGGGCGGGGACGCCTTTCGCCCGTGCCGTTCGCACATAGTCCTGGCTGAGTGCGTTGAGCATGCCCGAGCGCGTCACTCGCGTCACATAGGCAATCATAATGACGCCGAGATTGATGGCCGGCAGCGCCAGCGCGCGCAAACGTTCCAGGATATCGCCGGAACGCGGCGCGGAAATGACCGGAAACCACCGGAACTGAATGGCGAACAGCACGAGCAGCAGAACGCCAGAGACGAAGGCCGGAAACGACAGACCGATCAGTGAGACGATGCGCGCCAGCCAATCGGCGATGCCGCCTCGCCTGACCGCGGCGAGCACGCCGAGCGGCACGCCGCCGACAAGGCCGATCAACAGACTGGCGAGCGTCAGTTCGATGGTGTTCGGCAACACGGCCAGCATGTCCGTCATGACCGGACGATTGGTGGTCAGCGAGCGGCCGAGATCGCCGTGCGCGATAGCGCCGAGATAGTCGACGTATTGGACCAGCAGCGGCTTGTTGAGGCCGAGCCGTTCGCGCAAGTTCGCCAGCGCTTCGGGCGAGGCTTGATCACCGAGCACGACGAGCGCGGGATCACCAGGCACGATGCGGACGAGAAAGAACACCAGCGTCAGCACGCCGAGCAGGGTAGGAATGGCGAACAGCAGCCGCTTAGCGATGAAGCGCAGCATGGCTCAGCTTTCGCACGCAGACAGTGTGGAGGGATGGGTGTTCAAGAGCGTGCAACTCACATTTTGAGAGCGCTATAGTTTGAGAAAAATGCATCATCAGTCCTGTTCGCCCAGCACAAACTCACTCACTTCTTTCGTCCTGGCACTTGTGGCGGCGGAAGCCACAAAATTGAGTCGTCATCCGGTGCGCAAACTCCGCCTGTTGCGTTCCCGGAATTTGGCCGACGCCATTTTGCGTTGGCTAAATATCCGGGATCTTTACCCCTCGGATAAGGGCGCATCAGGTCAGCACTTGCGCCCATTCCCCCAGCTAAAGATCCCGGCTCTCCCCGCCGAATGGCGCTGCGGCCGGGAAAGCGGCGGTAGAAAATGGCGATCGATGCAACGTTCGACCGTGTGCAGGTTCACTTCTTATCCGTCAGTTCGGTGATCACGGGACCGAGTTGGAGAGCGCCTTCGAATTTATAGCCGTAGTCGATAGCGGGGCTGGCTGCCCACACTTGCAGGGCTTCGAAAAGCGGGACGGCACACACGGCGGCCGCGATCTTCTTTTGCGCCACGGCCCACAGTTCCTTCTGCTTCACTGGATCGGTGGAAACGCGCGCCTCTTCGATCTCCTTGTCGGCCACATCGCAGTGCGAGAAATTGGCGACAGCGGTTGGTTTGCCGACGGTCGAAGCCGAGTGAAAGAACTGGGTCAGGTAGACGTCGGCGACCGGAAAGCGGGCCGCTGCATAGTAGACGACCTGGGACAGATCCTTGCGGATATTGGCGTGATAGGTCTGATGATCGACGACGTCGAGCTGCAGATCGATGCCGGCTTCTTTCAGCTGAGCTTGCACGACCTGCATGGAAGCAAGCAGCGTCGGCAACTGTGTGTGCACGACCTTGAGCTTCAGGCCGTTGGGGAACCCGGCTTCAGTCAGCAGCGCTTTTGCTTTGGCGAGATCGCGTTTTTCCATCGGCATAGCGTCGATCTGGCCGAGATAGCCGATCGGGACGACCGAACGCGCGGCGGTGGCTACGGCCTTGCCCTTGTGCACCGCAAGGCCTTCCGGATCCACGGCGTAGGCGATGGCCTGGCGGACGCGGATATCATCGAGCGGCTTGGAGGCCATGTTGAGGCTGATCATGGCCAGCTCGCCCGGCGGTACGGCGTCGACTGCAACGCCTGGGCGCTTTTTCATGCGATCGACCCAGAGTTGGTCCTGACGGCCATAGATCAAATCCAACTCGCCGGCCTCGAAGGCCAGATCGCGGCTGCTGTCGGACGGCACGAAGCGGTAGACGATGCGGTCGATTTTCGGCTTACCGCGAAAGTAGCTGGCGTTGGCGACGAGGGAGACGCTCTCGTTGGGTTTGTAGGTGTCGAAGGCGAAGGGACCGGTGCCGATCGGATTGATGCGGAAGTTTTCGCCGCGCTCCTCGGCAGCTTTCTTCGAGACGATGTTACCGCCGTGATAGTTGGCGACGATGCCGAGTAGCGACGGGATCGGTGACTTCAATTTGATGACGACGGTCAGCGGATCGGGTGCGGTGATGCTGTCGACGGAAGCATAATCGCCGGAGAACGAGGACGATTTCGAATTGCCGGCACGCTGCAGCGAATAGATGACGTCGTCGGCGGTGAGTTCGCCGTAGTTGCCGTGGAACTTGACGCCCTTGCGCAGGTGGAAGGTCCACGTCAGGCGATCGGCGGACGCCTCCCATTTTTCGGCGAGATCGGGCTCGATATCTTCGAGTTTTGCGGAGCCGGGTTTCAGCCGCACGAGGCCGTTGAAGATCCAGGAGACGACGGGCTTGTCCTGCGTGGTGGTCGCCTTGTGCGGGTCGAGCTGGCCGACGTCGGCTGCGGCCATGCCGACGTTGAGGACTTTTTCCGCCCGTGCAGTGCCGGCGGAAAGGGCAGTGAGCGCGCTGGCGGCGGCAAGCAAAGCAAACCAGTTCTGACGACGCATGAACTTTCCCTCCGAAAAAACTAACTGGTCCCAGCTTGCCCTTGCCGGCCTCCCTTGTCACGCGGCATCGGTGGTCACGATGGCCAAGAGCTGGTGGCAGCCGTTTGGACCGGCGACCGTCATGACACCAGTATAGGCACGTTCAAGAAGCGGGGGGATAAGTTCGCCAAAGTGCGCCGGCGCAAGCCGAAACAGGGACGACAGCTGAGCAGCGGCGGCGCTTATCGTCCCGGCTTGAGCGGGTTATCCCCTTTATGCCGTCGCGGCTGCAAGGCCGGGTTGTGTGAAACGATCGATGCGGAACGCGTCGAGCGGCGAAGAACTTCCGCCCTTGAGCGCCAATTCAGCGAGGATTTCGCCAATCACCGGGCCGAGTTGAAATCCACTGCCGCAGAAACCGAACGCGTGCAGCAGGCCGGGCGTCGTCATCGAAGGGCCGATTACTGGAAGCTTATCGGGAGTCAAGCCATCGATGCCGGACCAGGATCGGATGATCAGCGCATCGCGGAAGGCCGGCACGATGTCGACGAGCTTAGGAATGTTGGTAAGGGTGGTTTCCGTGCTCGACCGCGAGCGCCAGTCCATCCAATCACCGCCACCGCGTCCGCCGCCGAATATAACATTGCCGCGGGGAATCTGGCGGATGTAGATATCGCCGCCGCAGACGCCGATGGAGCGCGTGGCGATATAAGGCACGGGCTCGGTGACGACCATGTTCGGCATCATGGCTTCGAGTGGCACCTCCTCACCGAACAGGCGCGCGATCGCGGCGGCGCCCATGCCTGCCGTATTGATCAGCAGACGGGAGGTGATAGTCGCGGAAGCGGCGTCGATCTCAAAGCCGTGTTCGGTACGGCGCGCTGCAGTAACGCTGGTTTGCTCGCGAATATCGACACCCAACCGTCGGGCCAGACGCGCGTAGGCCGGTGCGACCAGTCGCGGATTGGCCTGGCCATCGTTAGGGGCGAGCGACGCGCCGACCACGGCAGCGCCAAGCCACGGCACTTCGGCGCGAATGGCGTTGGGTCCGATCAGGGTCAGGTCCAGTCCCGCCTCGCGCGCGAGCAGCGCATAGGCTTCCAGCTCCGCCATGTCGGCGGGACTGCGGGCGAGCTTGAGATGGCCGGTGGCGTCGAATTCGACATCCTCGCCGAGCAGTTCGTTAAGGGTTGACCAGATCGCGCGCGAACGGATCGCCAGCGGCAGTTCGACTGGATTACGGCCTTGCGTGCGCACACCGCCGAAATTCACACCGGACGCACCCCCGCCACAACGATCGCGTTCGACCAGGATCACCTGCATGCCCGCGCGCCTGAGGTGGACGGCTGCCGCGCATCCGGCCGTGCCGCCGCCGATGATCGCCACGTCACACGTGTTGGCAAGCGTCATGACGAAACTTCCGTCGCCAGCGCCGACGTCAGCGGGATCGGCTTGATCGGCGGTTGCGCCCTGAGCCGGCCGGCCTCCACAATACCGCATCCTGCATGAGCCGCCAGCAGCTCGGCCCCGACATGTCCACACATGCGGCCCTGGCAACGCCCCATACCCAACCGGCTGAAGGCCTTGAGCCGATTGACATCGGTTGGGTGTCGCCGTGCGATGCTGTCGCGCAGTTGACCGGCGGTGATCCCCTCGCAGCGGCAGATGATCAGCCCATCCGGAATATTCGCGACGAGGTGGGCGGGAAACGGATAGGCTGATTCAAGCGCGCGGCGGAAGCGCGATTGCCGTCGCAGCGCGCGGTCAAGCGTGTGGCGGCGTTCAACCGAAGTCGGCGTGCCACCGTCGTCGAGCAGTGCCAGCGCCGCTTGCTCGCCGGCGAGTTCTGCAACATCGGCGCCACCGATCGCTGCACCGTCGCCAGCAATGTAGACGCCTGATACGGACGAGCGTCCGACGCGGTCGCGGAGCGGTTGCCACTGGCGGCTGGCGTTATCAAACTCGAAGCGGCAGCCGGCGAGATCGGCGAGTTGCGATTCCGATCGCAAACCGAACGACGCGGCGATGCCGTCGCAAGCGATCTCGTGCGTTTTACCGTCGGCCGTGGCGTAAGCTAAACCAGTCACGCGGCTGTCGCCGAGCGCGCGGATGGAACGGACATTCGACGTGATCGCGCAGCCTAGTGCAGCAGCGCGGGCTGTGTAGTAGGCGCCCTTAAGCAGCGTCGCCGGTTGCGCCGCCAAGCCGCCAAACGCGCGCAGCTTAGCGATGAACGGCGCCACGTCGAGGGCGGCCACTGGCTTGATGCCCACGGCCAGATATTGGTTTACCAGCAACGGCAGCAGCGGACCGGCACCGATCAGCGCGACCCGGCGGCCGATGGCGACACCCTGCGACTTCAGCGCGATCTGCGCCGCCCCAAGCGTGAATACGCCGGGCAAAACCCAACCGGGAAACGGCAAGGCACGATCGACCGCCCCTGTTGCGAGAATTATTTTGTCGGCGTCCAGTGTCGCCTGCACGCCGTTGTGCAGCAAATCCAGGCGGAAACGCTGCTCGTTGCGGGTGATATTCCACACCAGCGTCTGCGAGCGATAATCGATTTTGGCAGCGCTCTGCAGGTCTTTGAACAGGCCATGAATCCGCGTCGCCTTGGCGGCATCGAAGCCATAAATCTCCCGCGGCGGACGCGCTGCACCATCAGGCGGCTGGCGGTAAATCTGTCCACCGGGCTTCGCCGCCTCATCGATCACGATCGGCGTAACGCCGTGCCGAGCCAGCGTGGCGGCCGCAGTAACACCGGCCGGCCCGGCACCGATAATGACGACGCGAGTACGGCGCACATTTGCGGGTGGACCCGGAAGCGTCATACGGCGCGGCCCTCGGTGCAGATAGCCATCGTCTCTTCGATCAGCGCGGTGCACGCGCGAACGCGGGGCCCACTCCTGAGCCGCACCCAACAATCCTGGCACGCACCCATCAAACAAAATCCGGCGCGCTGGCTGCCGCCGAACTCGAAGTCACGCACGTGCGCCTGATTGAGCAGGAGCGCGGTGAGAATGGTATCACCGATGTGGGCCGTCGCCGGCCTGCCGTCGATTGTGAAGCGCACGAGCGCGCTGGTCCGCGGCTTGATCCGCACCAGCAGCGCCGCACCATGGGTCTGTTGGTTCTGTTTGAACTGAGCTGTCATTGGCGCCGCACCGTGGTCGAGCCGTCCTATTTCAAACCGAGCAGACGTTGCGCGTTGCCGCCACAGATCAGCGCGGTCGCCGCCGCGTCGAAGCCGGTATCGACGACGTGCCCGACCGGGTCGTAGTCGGCCATATCGAACGGATAGTCCGTGCCCATGACGATCTGGTGGGCACCGTAGAGGCGCACGAGTTCCGCCAGCTGATGCGGCGTGAACACGATGGTGTCGAAGTAGATGCGCTTCAGATAGGTGGTAGGCGGATGCGACAGCTGGCCATGACTATCCGAACGCGCACCCCACGCATGATCGATGCGACCGGAATACGACGCCAGATAACCGCCGCCATGCACCGCCAGGATCTTCAACTTCCGATGCCGCTCCAGTACGCCGTCAAAAATCAGATAATGCAGCGCAATGGTGGTCTCCAGCGGATTGCCGATCACGTTATTGAACGAAAACCGTTGCAAACGTTCGGCTTGCGTAAACCCCAGCGGATGCAGAACGATGAACGCGCCAAGCTCTTCCGCCCGCTTCCAGAACGGCGCGAACATTGGGTCGGACAACTCCCTGCCCGCGATGTTTGTCAGAATCTGGACGCCTTTCAGGCCCAATGGCCCCATGCAGCGGTCCAATTCTTTGACCGCTTCACCCGCGTCCGTCATCGGCACGCTGCCGAGGCCGACAAACCGATCCGGCTTCAGCGCCACAAATTCGGCGATCCCGTCGTTGAGCACGCGAGTTGCCTTGACGGCGATGTCGAGCGGTACCGTATAGTAGCACTGCGGCGGCGGCGGCATCACCACCTGGATGTCGATACCCATGGCATCGAGATCGGCGATGCGGTTGGCCAACGGCGACCGTGCGATGATATCGGCTTCCTGCTTCTGGTTGAGCGCTCGCGTCTCAGCATTGGCGAATTGAAACAAGGGAACAGACGCGAGATCCAGATGCGGCTTTGCGATTTCGGCCGCCGCCGGCACGCCCACATGCGCGTGGATATCGATCGTGACGCTCTTGGGTCGACTTTCGCGACCGGGTTTGCCGTGCGACCGCGCCGCTGTCGGCGTGTATTTATTCCACTGCGTCATCGATGTTTCCATTCCCAATAAGATCAAATTTCGCGTGGTATCTCCGTCACGCCGCAACCTTCAATCGGACGCCGTCCGGGACCGGCAACGGCGCATTGGCGCTGTGCAGGAATTCGACGGTCGTGAACAATAAATCGGTGCTGCCGATATTCTCGACGGCGTGCACCAGATACTCGCCCGTGCCGTACGTCATATGTTTCGTATCGCCAGGAAAATGCGTTGTCTCCGTAATCGAGCCGTCTTCATAGTAACCGCGTGCACGACCGTGAGTGTGGCACGTCCAGAAATAGTTGAGCACGTGACGGTGAAACGTGCAGCGTGTGCCCGCCGCAATGAGCAAATGCCAGACGCGTACTTGATCGGTTTCCGATACCAATGTCGAGCCGACGACGGGGCACATCGCGTTGGCCACCATTTCTGCTTTCATGCCGTCAGGCCATTGGTCGAAGGACCCTTTCGGCGCAATCAGTTGGTAGGCGGCCATGACTTATATCCTCAGGTTGCCCTCTGCGCATCGCGGAAGAACTTTACCAAATGCGCATTGCTCACCAAGTGCTATCAGTCGGGCACAGTGTTGTGAATACGATCACGGAGCCTGATGTCGACGATCACGGTTGATGCTTTGACTTGAGGCGGTCAATCTTGAACACTGATTTGTACTTGCTTGTGCATGACGGGCAACAGGCTTGTTCTGAAACAACCCGGAGTGAACCATCATGACGGCCTATTGGGTTGCCCGATCGAAAATCAACGAACCCGTCGCCTATAAGCGCTATACCGACAGGGTGCCGGCGATCATCGCCAAATTTAGCGGCAAGGTTTTGGCGCGTGGCGGAAAGTTCAAGATACTTGAAGGACCTGAAAAGTTCGGCCGCTTCGTGGTAATTGAATTTCCGACTTTCGCCGATGCCGTCGCCTGCCACCAGTCGCCCGAATATCAAGAAGCCGCTGCCCATCGCAAAGGTGGCGCCGGTGATGTTGAAATCATCATCGTCGACGGCGGTGACGCAACTGCTGTTTAATAGGAGCCTGCCGTGGCCGTCGTTATGAAAACTGTGATCGACCAACGCCTGAGTGGCCACGGCGAAACGCACGCCCGCACTAAGGTGACGACGCGCGATGTCTCCGTCATCATCGATGAACCGGTTGCCCGTCAAGGCACGAATATGGGATTGACGCCGACTGAAACACTGATGGCCTCCCTGATCGGTTGCACCAATGTCGTCGCTACGCGAATCGCCCATCGCGAGGGCGTGACGTTCCGCAATCTGCGCGTTGACGCGCACGCCAAACTCGACCGGCGCGGCGCTGCACTGGAGACCGAGATCGACGTTCCCTTTCCTGAGGTTACTCTGAGGATCTCAGTCGACACGGACGCGACGGCGCAACAAATGCATTTTATCAAAGCAGAGCTCGGTCGCTTTTGCCCCATTGCCAAGATCTTGCGCGCTGCCGGCACGAAACTCCATGAAGAATGGATTGCGAAACCCTTGTGAGGCAGCTGTCAATCAGCAAATCAAAGCGCATCACTTTTTCCGATGCGGCAGTGCCGTTTAAATGATTTCAGTCCGGGCTGAACCTCCGGTACCACAACCAGAACAAATGCGCGCGACCCAATTTCCGCAATAGAGGGCGAACCATGAACCTCGGCTATTTTACCATGCCGATCCATCCCGTCAGCAAGGATTGGCGCGTTGCGCTGCGTGAGGATCGCGCAGCGTTTATTCTTGCCGACGAGTTGGGCTTCACCGAGGGCTATGTCGGCGAGCACGTCACCGATCGGGCGGAAAACATCACGTCCGGCATGCTTTTTCTGGCAACCCTGGTCAACGACACCAAACGTATTCGTCTTGGCACCGGCACCGTCAATATGCCGAACAACCATCCGGCGCAGGTCGCGGCCAGCATCGCCATGCTCGATCATCTCCTGGACGGCCGTTTCATTTTCGGGATCTCTCCGGGTGGGCTGCTTTCGGACGCCGAAATTTTTGGCAATCTCGACGCCAACCGCAATGAGATGTTTCTTGAGGCCATCAACCAAGTCCTCGCGCTGTGGACCACTGAAGCGCCCTATGATCTCGACGGCAAATACTGGAAAATTTCGACCAAGCGAACGCTGATTCCCGAAATCGGGCAGGGCTACATTCCAAAGCCGCTGCAACGCCCGCATCCGCCGATCGTCGTCACCGCGGTCGCTCCCCACTCCAAGGGTGTGACGGAAGCGGCGGCGCGCGGTTGGGATCCGATCTCGGCCAACTTTCTGATGCCGGTGTGGGTGAAAAGCCACTGGCCGCGCTATGTCGAGGGATGCGAGAAAGCGGGCCGACGGGTGGACGCGGCCAACTGGCGCGTCGCCAAAAGCATTTTTGTAGCCGATGACGCCAAAACGGCGCGGGATTATGCCATGGCGGCTACCAGCCCTTACCGGCAATATTACGCGTCGCTCGGCACGAAGTTGATCAAGAATGGCCGCGGCGAGTTGTTCAAAACGTCACGCGATATGCCCGACAGCGCCGTGACGATCGACTACATTTGCGATAACCTGATCATCCACGGTACACCGGACAAGGTGGCCGATCAGATCCTTGCCTTCCGCGAAGAGGTCGGCGATTTCGGCACGTTGCTATATCCCGGCCACGATTGGGCCGACGTCGAACTTGGGCGCCGCTCCATGGTGCTGATGGCCGAGAAGGTGATGCCTAGCGTCAACGCGGCCATCAAGACGTCGGCAAAGGCTGCGGCCGAATAATAATAGAAGGGCTATCCCTGATGCGTGTTCCCGTGAACGGCGGTGAGATTTTCGTCCGTACCGATGGCGACCTTCACTCCGCGATGCCTTGGTTAGTACTGTCGAACAGCCTCGCGTCCGACCACACAATGTGGGACGGTCAGATCGCTCACTTGAAGCAGAAATATCGTGTGGTGCGCTACGACACGCGCGGTCATGGACACAGCAGTGCGCCGGCAGGGCCATATACGTTTGATTTGTTGATCGCAGATGTGATTGCGCTCTTCGACGCGTTGAAAATTTCCCGAGCCGCATTCATGGGTCTGTCGCTCGGTGGCATGACCGGCATCGGCTTGGCGTTGCAGCATCCTGACCGGCTAGAAAAGCTCGTTGTGTGCGATGCCCGCGCCGACGGTCCCGAGGGCTTTGTGAAAAGTTGGGACGATCGTATCGCAGCACTCGGCAAGGGCGGCATGGCATCGATTGTCGGCGGCACCCTTGAGCGTTGGCTGGTGCCGGCGTTTCGCGCCGCTAACCCGGAGACGGTCAAGCGCATCGAAGCCATGATTCTGGCAACGCCGGTCGCCGGCTACATCGGTTGCGCCGAAGCGCTGAAGCGCCTCGACTATCTGAAAGACATGCCGCGCATCAAAACGCCCACACTCTTTGTCGTCGGCCGTGAAGATCTCGGCGCCCCCGTTGTCGCCATGCAGCAAATGGCCGATCGCGTTCAAGGCGCGCGCCTTGCCATCATCGACGACGCCGCGCATTTGCCGAACATCGATAATGCCAAAGGCTTCGATATGGCCATCGCCGCATTTCTCGGATTATAGCCCACGCACCTGAAACCGCAGCAGCGCGATGAAAACCCAACCGATACTCACCATCAATGGAGTAGTCCGACCGTTGACCGCTGCATCGGGCACCGTGTTGCTCGACGTGCTGCGCAATGACTACGGCTTGATGGCGACGCGGTTCGGCTGCGGTGCAGAAAGCTGCGGCGCCTGTATCGTGCTTGTCGACGGGAAACCAGTCTACGCCTGCACACAACCCGCCGACAGTCTGTCGGGCGTGTCGGTCACAACCCTCGAAGGGCTCGCGACGGCTGGCGGACTGCATCCACTACAACAAGCCTTCATCGACGAGCAGGCGGGTCAATGCGGCTATTGCCTGTCGGGTATTTTGATGTCCGCCAAAGCCCTTCTGGATCTGAATCCAACCCCCTCGCGCGCCGATATCGTTGCGGCACTTGATCGGCATCTGTGCCGCTGCGGCGCGCACGTCAGGATCATTCGCGCCGTCGAACGCGCGGCGGCGGCGATGGCCTCCAAGAGCAAGCGGTCATGATCGCCAACACGCTGCCGCCGGGGCTGCAGGATAATCCGCGGCTTGAGCAGTGGATCGGCTTCGAGACGAAGGGGCGTGTTCGGATTGCCACCGGCAAGGTCGAACTCGGCCAGGGCATAGCGACCGCTGTCGTCCAGATCGCAGCCGACGAACTGGACGTCGACATGTCGCAGATCGACCACATTGCCGGTAATACCGATCGATCGCCGAACGAAGGCTTCACCGCCGGTTCCTTGTCGGTCGAAAATTCCGGCGGCTCCGTGCGCCTCGTGGCCGCCGAAGTTCGGGCGCTGATGTGCGCCGCCGCAGCCGTACGTCTCGAATGCGCGATCGGTTCGCTGACCGTCTCGCACGGCGCTATTTTCCGCGACGGAGTTGCGACCGGCCTCGACTACTGGAAACTCGCCGGATCGATCGATCTGACCGCAAAGGCCACGGGCATCGCACGCCTCAAGACTGCAACCGAGCGACGCCTGATCGGCCGAAGTTTGTCGCGCGTCGATCTGGCCGCCAAGGTTACGGGTGCGGCGCAATGCTTTATCCACGACTTCTTGCCGCCGGATGTCCGCCATGCGCGCATCTTGCGCCAACCCTGGCCTGAGGCGCAGCTGCAAGGTCCATCTGATGCGGAAATGCGCGCGCTCCTCTCACCGTCCGATCAGCTCATCCGCATCAACGCGTTTTTAGCCGTCGTCTCCGACAGCGAACGGGCGGCTGTGGTGGCCGCGGAAAAGCTCGCGGAGTGCCTGCAATGGTCGGGTGGACACCCACTGTCGCCCGATGACGCAAATCCAGACGGACTAATAGCAAAGCCAGTGGCAACGAGCACTGAGATTCGCGGCAAGCAACCATCCGACCCAATATCGCGGCGGCTGCAACGTACCTATTCCAAGCCGTTCCTGGCGCATGGCTCCATCGCTCCATCGTGTGCCTTGGCGCGTTTCGAGGACGGCAGCTTGACAGTATGGACCCACACGCAAGGCGTCTTCCCGCTACGGGGTGCGCTCGCCTCGGCGCTGCATCTCGATGCTCACAAAATTAACGTCATCCACATGCCCGGCGCCGGATGCTACGGCCACAACGGCGCCGATGACGCGGCTTGCGATGCGGCCATCATCGCCTGTGCCCTACCGGGCTCGACGGTTCGCGTTCTGTGGAGTCGCGCCGATGAATTGACCGCGGCTCCCTTCGGCACGCCCATGGTGGTCACCCTCGAAGCGGAAACGGACGCGTCCGGCAAACCGCGAACATGGACCTCCACTATTTGGAGCGGCCCGCATATGCGTCGTCCCGGTGCGTGGGGCGGCGTCAATCTGCTGGGCGCGGAGCAGTTACCCGGCCAGCCACCTAAGGCCATACCGCAGGAAGCGCCCGAGCACCTAGGCGGCAGCGGCACACGCAATGCCTGGGTGCCCTATGATATGCCGCAACAGACGCTGCACAATCATCTCATCGTTGATCTGGCGCCGCGCACCTCGTCGATGCGCGGCCTCGGTGCCTTTGCCAACGTGTTCGCCATCGAAAGTTTCATGGACGAGCTGGCCGCCGAAAGTGGCGCCGATCCGGTCGATTTCCGACTTGGCTTGCTGACCGATCCGCGCGCGCGGGAAGTCATAAGCAAAGCGGCGGCTATGTCGGGTTGGCGCGCAGGCGAACGCCGCGGCGACGGCCGTGGACGCGGGATCGCTTACAGTCGCTACAAGAACCGCGCCGGTTATCTTGCATTGATTGTCGATGTACGTGTCGAAGAGACGGTACGGCTCGAGAAGGTCTGGTGCGCCGTCGATGCGGGTCTTGTCGTCAATCCCGATGGCGTCCGCAATCAGGTCGAAGGCGGTATCATTCAAGCTGCCAGCTGGACGCTGAAAGAGCAGGCGCGGTTCGATGACGGCCGCATCACGACGCGCAGCTGGGACACCTATCCGATACTGCGATTCTCCGAAGTTCCCGAAATCGAAATCTCGCTGATCGAGCGGCCGGACGACAATCGCCCGCTCGGCGTCGGCGAGGTGGCTCAGGGTCCGACGGCCGCGGCGATTGCCAACGCCGTCGCCGATGCATTGGGCGTACGTTTGCGCGACTTGCCGTTGACCCGCGAGCGGATTATCGCCACACTTTAGAACGCGGCAGAACGCGGCTTCACACTTGGTGGAATAATCTTCGTCATGCTTACGCTTTACTATGCCGCCCACACGTGTGCGCTGGCATCACACATTGCCCTGAGGGATGCCGGCGCGACGTTCGCGTTGCAACGCATCGATTTCGGCATCACCGAGCAGCAGTCGCCAGCTTACCTGGAAATCAATCCCAAAGGTCGAGTGCCGGCGCTCGTCACGCCACGCGGCATCTTGACCGAAACACCGGCGATGCTCGCTTATATTGCACAGAGCTTTCCCGAAGCCGCACTCGCCCCGCTCGACGACCCCTTCGCTTTCGCGCAGCTGCAGTCCTTCAACAGCTACCTCTGCTCGACCTTGCATGTCGCGCACGCCCACCGCATGCGCGGCCACCGCTGGGTCGACGATCCCGCGGCCATCGCTGCGATGCAGAGAAAAGTGCCGCAGTCGGTCAGCGCCTGTTTCGACCTGATCGAACGCGACATGCTGAAAGGTCCGTGGGTGATGGGCGAAAGCTACACAATCGCTGATCCCTATCTTTTCACCCTCGCGCAGTGGCTCGAAGCTGACGGCGTCGATCCCCACCGAATTCCACGGGTCATTGCGCATCGATCGCGGATGGCGGCGCTTCCCCATGTCAGCGCAGCCATCGTTGCCGAACTCGCGGATTGATCGCGACAGAAATTATTTCGCGAACCCACTTTCCTTCGCTTTCAACAACGCGACCACCACGGAATTGATGGGCGTGGCAATGCCGAACTTGGCGCCTTCGCGGGGGATCGCGCCATTGATGTTGTCGATCTCGGCGCGCTTGCCAGCCAGGTGATCGAGCAGCATGGACGGCCGTGCACCGGGAATTTTCTGGCCGAAGTCCCACACGTAGCGAAGCGGATCAGTGAAGTCCAACTTGATGCCGCGCGCGCGGGCAACGTGATAAGCCTCGGATGCACACGCCGCCGAAATGCTCCAGCCGGAGGCAGAGGCCAGCAACTCCGCGACCCGCAGGCCCGTCAGCGCACAGGGACCTGAGAAGGCGCAATTGCAGATCAGTTTTTCCCACACCATTTTGTGGATGTCGTCAAACGCCAGGACTTTGAATCCGCCCTGTTCCCAGGCTTTTTTGACGGCCTCCACGCGTGGGCCCAGGCCACCCACCATCTCGCCCAGCCGCAGAAATTCCATGCCGTTGTGATGCGCATGGCCCGGCCCTTTCATCGATGCGCCGAAGCCGCCGACCACGCCGATCATGGTGCGTTCGGCGCCGACGATTGCACCGACGCGGTCTGCGGATCCAAGCCCATTCTGAATAGTGAGAATGGGCGCTTCTGCCTTAGCGATAACGAGGGCATCACGCGCCGCCGCTTCCACGCCGTCGTCCTTGGTGGCGATGATGACGAGATCGGCATCCTTGACGTCGCGTGCGTTCACTGTCGCGTTAAGCCGCACGGTGCGATCCCCGCTTGCGCCCTCGACGCGCAAGCCTTTGTCATTCATGGCCGCGACATGCTCGGGCCAAGTGTCGATGGCCCACACATCATGCCCGCCGCTAGCCAGTAGCGCCGCATAGACCGAGCCCATGGCTCCAGTACCGATAATCGCAATTTTCATGAAAAATCCTTTGCACGCTCACCACTCGCCGAAACGATAGCCGCGTGCTTTAGCCTTGCCTGTTACGCGTTCGATCGCGTCGTAGCTGATCGTGATGCGTGTCTTGCGGCTGGACAACCAACTGATCATGCGATCCTTCATCTCGCCACGGATGGCTTCGTGCGCCGCCGATGTGCCGAGATCGGTCTGCTCCCGCGGATCAGTGTCGAGATCGAACAATTGCGGCGGGAACCGCTCGAAGTGCACATATTTCCAGCGCTTCGTGCGCACCATGAAACCGCGCCCCTCACTCGGCGGCAGGCCCAGCGTGCGGCGCGCGTGACGGAGCACGAAATCAGAATCGCAATGCGCGGCCGTACGCCAGGTCGGCGGAGGTTCACCCTGCAACAGCGGCACTAGCGAGGCGCCTTCGAGTCGGTGCGGCGCGGGCGATGCACCGGCCAGTTCAACGAACGTCGGCACGAGATCGACGGCCTCGACGAGATCATCCACGACGCGACCGCGAGTGGCGTCGGCGGCAACGCGCGGGTCCATGATGATCATCGGAATGCGCACGACTTCCTCGTGAAACAATTCCTTTTCGCCAAGCCAGTGATCACCGAGATAATCGCCGTGATCCGACGTGACCACGATCACCGTATCCTCGGCCAATCCGCGCTTTTCCAGATGGGCGAATACGCGGCCCAAGTGATGATCGAATTCGGTAATCAGCCCCATATATGTTGGAATGACCGCTGTACGCACTTCATCACGCGAGAAGTTGACGCTTTCCTCATGTTTCATGAAGGCAGCGACCACGGGATGTGGATGCGCACGCTCGTGCGTGCTGCGGTTGGCCGGCAGCACATGCTCGGTCCCATACATGGCATGATAGGGCGCGGGCGCGATGTAAGGCCAGTGCGGCTTGATGTACGACAGATGCAGGCACCACGGCGTATCGCCGGTCTCGTTGATGAAGTCGAGCGCGCGGTTGGTCATGTACGCCGTCTCGGAATGCTCGGCGCGAACGCGGGCAGGTCGGCGCGCATTGCGCATGGACCAACCTGACAGCACCTCGCCGTTGTCGCCTTCGACGGAGTTGGCATGGGTGTGCCAGGGATTGTCGCCGCCATAGCCGAGCT
The DNA here is from genome assembly GCA_025351355.1 of Hyphomicrobiaceae bacterium. Lineage (GTDB taxonomy): Bacteria > Pseudomonadota > Alphaproteobacteria > Rhizobiales > Hyphomicrobiaceae > JABFRJ01. The sequence continues at coordinate 21,435 of JANXWC010000239.1, read as the reverse complement.
GTCTGAGCCACTGGTTGTAGGCGAGATCGGTCGGGTTGGATTGCTCGGGATGCAGGCCGTCGTCGCGTTCGAATTCTTCGAAGCCGCACGCGATCGCTTGAATGCCGGGATCATTGTTTGCCGAGATCCCAAGCCGGGTGAGGCTTTCAACATCAGGTTTAAAATGTGTCTTGCCGACCAGCGCAGTGCGATAACCTTTCGGGCGCAGGTAATCGCCGATGGTCCACTCGTCGATGCGGAGAGGGAAGTTGTTGTAAGTCGCGCCATGCGTGATGTTGTAACGCCCAGTGTAGAACGACATGCGCGAGCCGCCGCACACCGGCGATTGCACGAAGGCGCGGTCGAAGCGAACCCCGCGCCGGGCGAGCGCGTCGATGTTCGGTGTCTTGATGTGCGGGTGGCCTGCGCAGCCGAGATAATCCCACCGCAATTGGTCGGCCATGATGAAAAGAATATTCGGCTTGCGGGGCATGGCGGACCTGAGTGCGCGCTTCTGCGCTGTTGAGTTTCCGACTACAGATTTAGCCGGATCGGCGCCGATGGCAAGTTGGGTCTGACTTTGTGTCTGACTTTGCTGTTGTCGCCGCCTCTTGTGTCGTGCCAACTTTAGCCAGGATGTGGTAACGAAAGGTGGGGCGATGTTGAAATTCGTTCAGTGCGCGGCACTGCTGGTGATCCCGCTGCTTTTGGCGGGTTCGGCGCACGCACAGGCACAGTGGCCCGAGCGCACAGTCAAAGTCATCGTGCCGCAACCGGCCGGGGCCAGCACGGACATCATCGCGCGCACGTTTACGGACGCTCTGTCGATTGTGTTCAAGCAGCCTTTCGTTATCGACAACCGGCCGGGTGCCAACGGCATCATCGGCACGGACTTCGTCGCGCACGCGCCAAACGATGGCTACACGCTGCTGTTCTCGTACGCGGGGGCCCAGGTGGTGAACCAATCGCTCTACAAGACCGCGCGCTACGATGGCGCCAGGGATTTCGCGGCGATAGCCCAAGTTGGCTCGGGTGGTAATTTTCTGGTCGTGCCGCCATCCATGCCGGTCAATAACCTCGCGGAGTTCATCGCCTACGTCAAAGCGAAGCCGCCGGGTTCGCTATCCTATGGATCGTGGGGCGTGGGCTCCGGTGGCCACCTCGGCATGGAGGCGATCAAGCTGCACGAGGGCATCGACCTGCAGCACGTGCCGTACAAGTCGGTGATCGCGTCGCTGCAGGACCTGATGGCGGGCCAGATCCAGGTGACGTTTTCCTCTGCCGCATCGGCGCTGCCGTTGGCCAAGGGCGGACAGATCAAGATCATCGCGATTGCCGGGCCGCGCCGATCGGAACTGGCGCCCGATATCAAAACACTCACCGAGCAGGGCGTGACGTTCAATCTCTCACCCTGGTACGGGTTTTTTGCTCCGGCCGGCACGCCGCCAGAGATCGTCGCCAAACTCAATGCCGAAATCAACAGGTTGATTGCGCTGCCGGAGATGGCCCAGCGTTGGAGAATCCTTGGTTTTGATCGAATGCCGATCAAGACGCCGGAGGAATTTTCCGAGCAGGTCAAAACCGATATTGGTGCTTGGGGCGTTATTGTGCGGGCGAGCAATATCAAGGCAGAGTGATTGCATTTCGCCCGACAATCCGTTGGCCCAACAAGTGCGACGGTGTTCGGGCCAACCTGAGGTCTGGGTGGAAGAGGACGATTGAAGCACGCGCTGTTGGGCGTTACGCGTTAGCGATTCGAAATCCGCGATCGCAGGATAATCTGTGAATGAACCAGTAATTTTTTGGGAGAAGGTTTCATGTTCAAATTTGCACTGACTTTTGCGTTGTGCCTGATACCGTCATTGGCGATGGCGCAAACGCCTGCCACCAAAATTGACAGTCTCGACATCGTCAAAGTCGGCGTCATGAAGGTCGAGTCAAAGCCCACTACGACCAAAAGCAATGATATCTCGACAGGCATGCGGGTCGACTACAAGGAGGATCCCCACGTCGTCACCGAAACCCGTACCATCAAGGTCGAAGACGAAATGGTGTTTGGCCTCGAAGCCAAACTCAATGGCTCGCCAAAGGGGCGGAACATCAAGGTCAAGATCATCTGGACCTATCCTGAACCCGGTATCAAACATCCGACAAGCGGCAAGATCACGCTGCGCGATGAGATCCAGGGAAGCCACAAGATTGGGGGGACCGAAAGTTATTTCTGGACGATCGGCAACGACTATACGCTGGTGCCGGGGGTGTGGACGGTGGAAATCTTTGACGGCACACGTCGGCTGGCGAAGCAGGAATTCACGATCACGCGGTGAGGTTCGTTGGTCGAGCAGATCGAGTTAATCCGCAACAGCCGATTTGCGCCGCGTGTAGCGCCATGCAGTCCACAGCGTACGCAGCCGTGCGGGTGAGAACGGCTTCTCCCGCCAGTGCGCGGAGATGGCGTGTGCCAGGGCTTTGCCGTCGGCATAATTGCCCAGCGTCCACATGCGCATGCGGGCGAGGAAAAACAGGCGATAGGTTTCCACCGGATAAAGGCCGTCCAGCAGCACGCGATATTCTTCGATGGCGCCGGTGTAATCGCCGCCGGGAACGATGGCTTTGCGGATCTCGGTGTCGTCGCGACCAAGCGCTGCGGCAACGGCGGACAGGCTGCACAGGAACTGCGAATAGAGCTGCGTGCGGCGGGCGAGCAGGCTCATGTTGGAGGTGTGCACGCGATAACGCACGACGGACGCTGGCAATCGCACGACAGGGCCCTGCGCCGCCAGCAGCCAGCAGATGTCGCGATCCTCGGCGGCGGCGAATTCGGCGCGGAAGCCACCGGTTCGGTCCCAGGCGCTCTTTCGAGCAAGCACGGTGGAGCCGGACAGGAATACCTGTTTTGGTGGGAATGCGAGCGGCTGGTAACGCAGGCGCTTCAACGGGTCTGCGCGCTTCTGCGCAATCGGATTGCCGTCGGCGTCGACGAACTCCAACTCGCCGCCCACTGCCGCGACATCAGGATGCGACTCGAGATAGGTAAGTTGCCGGGCAAGCCGATCCGGCAGCGCGATATCGTCGTGATCGAGGCGACCGAAGAATGCGCCGCGGCAGAGTGACAGTGCATGATTGAGCGTGCCGATCTGGCCGAGGTGCACATTCTCCACAAGGCGCATACGGGCGTCGCTGGCTGCCAGCCGGCGCAAGATGTCCAGCGTCGGCGCATTGCTGCCGTCGTCGACGACGATAAGTTCAAGATCGCGCACGGTCTGGTCGAGGATCGAACGCACGGCGGCCTCGACATAAGCGGCGCCGTTGTAGGAAGCCATGAACATCGAGACGCGCGGGGCGGGCGTGGTCATGGCACTTGTTTTCCGCGCGCTGCGCGCTTGGCGAGCGAGATGCCGATGCGCGCCAAGCGTAGATGGGATTGTTCCCGCCAGTGCGTGATCGCGGGGGGCTCAGATCGCCCTGTCACGAACATATAGGTGCATGTGGTCTGCATGCGACGATCACGCAAAGCGCGCCGCCATTTCGCGCGGAAAGCCTGTTCGGCCGCCTCGAACGCCGGGCCCATGGCCGAGGCACCGAGATGTTCGAGATGGAAGTCGATCACATAAGCGCTGTAGCCCATGATGTCGGCGGCGAGACAAATGTCGGCGCCGTAGAGGTGGAAACCTGCGAGGTCACGCGAAAAGCCGATGCGGGCGGCGCGGCGGACGACCATAAAATTCTCATCGACGCTCATCACTTTGTGCGGGAATGTGCCGACGCGCTGGTTGGCGCCATGCTTATCCGAGATGACGCGGACGATGCTTCGAACATCGGCGCCACCGGCATTCCCGACAACCGCCCAGTGCGGATCTATGTCGTTGAGTTCGGCCAATCGGCGGTCGAGAACTGCGCGTCCGTCCGACCGCAACAGCACATCCTGGTGGCAGAGAATGACCAGCGGGGCTTGCGCGCGGTCAAGCAGGTCGTTGAGACCGGCATAGGCGTCGGTCTGCGGCTTGCCGCGCGCGGCGCCGGTGTTGTCGATGTGCAGATACTCGCAATCGTCGTCGCCAAAGCCGTTGTCTGCAAACGTCCGGCGCATATCGGCGTATTGGGCCTCAGACGTGACGAGCGTACCAATGGTATAGGTTAAACGGCTCATGACGCTCATCGGAAATGGTTGGAATCTAACGGCGAAACTCTACACCTTGGCTCGCGCTGACTCGTAGGCCTGCGTGTTGGCATGAGCGATGCGGAAGATCGGATTATCGATGCCGTGGGCGGCTGCGCGTTGGGCGAGGTAGCCTAGGATATGCGCTCCCTCGGTCGGGCCGCCACGTCCCATGTCACGCAGCATCGAGGCCTTATAGGTGCTGCCCGCGGTATTCAACTTTGCCAGCATCTCCTCCAGCGCTGCGGTGGCAATGGGAAAGCCTTCGGCAGCAGCGACGGCAGCGCTGCTATGCAATGTGCTTTCGATCAGCCAGGGTCCATCGGCGGTGCTGGTGATGGTGCCGATAGCTTGTCGCGTCAAGGTGGTGACGGCAGCCACGGTGCCGATATGGACGAGCTTGCGCCAGAGATGCTGCTTGATGTCGGGGACGGCCTGCGCGCGAACTTGCGGCTTCGGAAACAGGGCCGCCAATTTGGTCGTGCGTTCCGACAATCCGCCGCCGATCTCGCCAAAGACGATTTCGTTCCAATCGCCCATCACGAGAATGGTACCGTCGGGGGCGAGCGTGGCCTGGATCCTGGCCAAACCACCGATGAGGCGGGCGGCGCCAAACTCGGCAACCAGACGTTCGATATGGCTGATGCCGTTGAGGATCGGGAGGATCGCGGTTTGTGGCCCAACCGCCGGGCGAATGGCGCCAAGCGCGCTATCGAGGTCGTAGGCTTTGGCGGTCAGCAGCACGATGTCGGCGGGGGCTGTAACCTGCTCGCTGGTGATCGCTTTAATTCGCCGTCGGAGCGCGCCAACGGCGCTGTCGATCTTCAACCCGTCACGGTCAAGCTGCGCTTTGCGCGCGGCACGAACCAGGAACGTCACATCGGCGCCGCTTTCAGCCAACCAGCCGCCGAAATAGCCGCCGAGCGCACCAGCACCGAGGACAAGTATTTTCATGACAGTGTTCGGCTCCGGCGGGGCAGGCAATGGGCGATTCGCCGCCCACTCCTATCACGTCGCCGATGGCTGCCAAAGACGGTGCCTAGACGCCATTTCAAAACCCGCGGGCGCCATCGGCGGATGACGCGCAGGCGCGATCGAGGGCGGCGAGTACGCGGGCCAGCCAGGTTGCGCCGGTTCGGGTGGTGGCGTGCGCGGAATTCATGGTTGCGGTAGTCATGATTGGCTCCGGATCATTTGTTTTCTGGTATGTGGTATACCACGCACTTGCGAGATGATCAATGTTGCCCATGCCGCGGGGCGGTTGAAATAGTGTCGCAGGGTTGTCTGTGAGTTAATCCGCACTAGATTGGGCCAACGTGGGTTGCCACAATGTGTGTGCGGCTTGCATGGCAGATACACAGTCACTTCAGCTACCGGAAACTCGCGTGACCATGATCGATCCCCAATACACGTTGAGCGACGACTTGGTGCTGCCGTTCGGCACCCGGTTAAACGGTATTAGTGGGCGCGTCGTACGGCTGGGTCCGGCCCTCGACGAGATCTTGGCACGCCATGCCTATGCCGACCCGGTCAACGTCGCGCTCGGTGAGGCGCTGGTGCTGGCCGCGCTGCTTGGCTCGGCGCTGAAATTCGAGGGGCAATTGATCCTACAGACCAAGACCGATGGGCCGCTCGGTATGCTGGTTGCCGACTACGCGGCGCCGGGCAAGTTGCGCGGCTATGCCAGCGCCACCGCTGACGCGGTTGCGGGCGTTGACCTCGGCAACGGTGCCCCGGCGCGGAAACAGGCGCAACTGTTGGGCAAGGGCTATCTTGCCATGACCATCGATCCCGGCGGCCACATGGACCGCTACCAGGGCATCGTCGCGCTCGACAACTCGACCTTGGCCGAGGCCGCGCACACCTATTTCCGCCAGTCTGAACAGTTGCCGACATTGATCCGGCTGGCCGTCGCCCGCCACTTCGCGGACGGTGTCTGGCGCTGGCGGGCGGGCGGCTTGCTGATTCAGCAGGTGGCGCGCGGCGGCGGCATCGTGACACCCGGCAAATCCGACGAGGAACGCGATGCGACGCTGGAAGGCGAGGACAATGAGGATTGGCGGCGCGTCAAGATGTTGGCCGGCACCGTCGAAGACCACGAGTTGATTGATCCCCTGCTCGCTCCGCTGCGGCTGGTCTACCGCCTGCTGCACGAGGAAGGGGTTAACGCGCGCCCGCCGACGCCGTTGATGGCTGAATGTCGCTGCTCACGCGAGCGGTTGCTGGGCTATCTCCAGAGCTTTGATGCAAACGCCATGGTCGACCTCCGCGACGCCGACGGTAAACTAAGCGCGACGTGTGAGTTCTGCTCGACGGTTTATCGGTATGGGCCGGAGGACGGGGTGGGGTAATGGGGGCGGGCGGATAGCGTCAGCGGCGGCTGTTGGGAAATGAAGCAACTATCCCTAAATACTGCAAGCAAATATTTGTCTGGGTATCACTGCATGGACCAAATTTATCCGCAGCTGAAACGACTAAGTAGCCCGGACATTCACGACTTCGACTCTTTCCAACCGGGCGACGAGGATTGCTTTGCATTCTTGCTCGACGCGCTGTTTGGCCCCGAAAGAGCCGACGGCGAGGAAAGTTTTTCAATGATGGTATGCACGCCGAAATGGCTGGAGCGGGAGCTTGAAGAAAGGAAGGTAATTTCAGGACGCAACTACCTCGTCGTCAAACAATACGACATTGACGCTATTCGATCCTATCTCAATCATTACGCTGCGAGATGCAGCGGCGAGAACTGGCAAGTCGTAGCGCAAAAACTTTCTCGAATTGGTTCTTGGGAACTTGAGGAATAGCCGGCCGAGCGGACAGCGTCGAACCCAAATTGGGGACATTGGGAACGGGGCATTGGGGCACTAGTTGGAGACAGCCACCAATTCTGCAGCACCGCCGAAAGACCCGCAGCCGACGCCACGAGTTGGTGGCTGTCTCCAATCCTGTGGACGCGGACACCTTCGAGACCTGGCATCATGGTTTTGATCGGCTCGACGCGGTACTGAAATATTCCGCGTGCGTCAGCGCAGTCGCTTGACGCCGAGAGCTACTCATCGCAGGAAAAGCTATGTCAAAGCTGAGCACATCGATCCGCCTCGACGCGATGCAGCAGCTGTTGACGGGCGCCTCCTTTGCGGTACTCAATGCTAGCTCATTTTACCGCTACAAATACGCCGGCAGGATCGACTTCATTCGTCACCTGGCTGGCCAACTGCCCGCCAACGGCAAGGATGATCCGTTTCGCGTGATCTACCGAGGCCGCTTCGGCGAACTCTTGACGGGCGCCTCTACTGACACGCAAAGAGCCGCAATGAGATTTCAAACCAACCCCGATGGCTAGAGCCACTGCGAACACTGTCCATCGAGTAGTCAATCCAGAGGAACTCATGACCGACGCAACCAAGTGCCCGTTCCCGAGCCGGCAAAGCAAGTCTAAGACGAATAGCGATTGGTGGTCGAACCAGCTAGACATCCAGGTCCTGCATCGGAACTCCACTTTGTCTGATCCGATGGGCGAAGCTTTCAACTACGCAAAGGAATTCAAAAGCCTTGATCTGAATGCCGTGATCAAAGACCTGCATGCGTTGATGACGGACTCGCAGGACTGGTGGCCGGCTGACTTCGGTCACTACGGTGGTCTTTTCGTGCGCATGGCCTGGCACAGCGCGGGCACCTACCGCATAACCGATGGTCGCGGTGGAGCCGGTGCCGGCCAGCAGAGATTTGCTCCGCTCAATTCCTGGCCTGACAACGCGAACCTAGACAAGGCGCGCCGACTGCTGTGGCCCATCAAGCAGAAGTATGGCCGCAAAATATCGTGGGCCGACCTGATGGTTCTGGCCGGCAATGTCGCACTTGAGTCGATGGGCTTTAAGACGTTCGGTTTCGCTGGCGGTCGCGCCGATGTGTGGGAACCGGAAGAGCTGTACTGGGGTCCCGAAGGCAGCTGGCTTGGTGACGAGCGTTACAGTGGCGAACGCCAGCTCGCAGAACCACTTGGCGCGGTGCAGATGGGCCTGATTTACGTCAACCCGGAAGGGCCGAATGGCAATCCGGACCCGCTCGCCGCGGCGCGAGACATCCGCGAAACGTTTCGTCGCATGGCGATGAACGACGAGGAAACTGTTGCGCTGATTGCGGGCGGCCATACATTCGGCAAGACTCACGGCGCCGGCGATCCGTCGCTGATTGGCGCAGAGCCAGAAAGTGGTGCGATCGAGGATCAGGGCTTCGGCTGGAAGAGCAAGCATGGGACCGGCTTTGGCGCCGACACCATTACCGGTGGTCCGGAAGTGACCTGGACACAGACACCGACACAGTGGAGCAATCTGTACTTCAAGAACCTCTTCGAGAACGAATGGGAACTGACAAAAAGCCCTGCCGGCGCGAAGCAGTGGAAAGCGAAAGGTGCGGCAGCCACCATCCCCGACGCCTTCGATAAATCAAAGAAACACGTGCCTATGATGTTGACCACGGACCTTTCCATGCGGATGGACGCCGCCTACGAAAAGATCTCGCGGCGCTTCTTTGAGAATCAGGACCAGTTCGCGGATGCATTTGCTCGTGCGTGGTTCAAACTCACTCACCGTGACATGGGCCCGATTGTGCGGTACCTCGGCCCGCTCGTACCCAAGGAGACGTTGATCTGGCAAGATCCGATCCCAGCGACGGATCATCCGCTGATCGGTGAGCAGGACGTCGCCGCACTGAAGGTAAAAATCCTCGCGTCCGGCCTGTCCGTGTCGCAGCTTGTCTCCGCCGCCTGGGCGTCGGCGTCGACGTTCCGCCGGTCCGACAAGCGTGGTGGCGCGAACGGTGCGCGCGTTCGCCTCGCGCCGCAGAAGGACTGGGAGGTCAACCAGCCAGCTCAGCTCAAGCTGGTGCTGCAGAAGCTCGAAGCGATCCAGAAGGAATTCGGCAAAAAGGTTTCGCTCGCTGACCTGATCGTTCTCGGCGGCAGCGCGGCGGTCGAAAAGGCAGCAAAGGATGCCGGTGTTGAAGTGAAGGTTCCTTTCACGCCGGGACGCAACGACGCGACACAGGAGCAGACTGACGCCGACAGCTTCGCGCCGCTCGAGCCGCGCGCTGACGGCTTCCGCAATTACATCAGCGCCAAGCAGCAGTTCATGGCACCTGAAGAGGCGCTTGTGGACCGTGCACAGCTGCTGACGCTGACCGCCCCGGAGATGACCGTGCTCGTCGGCGGTCTGCGTGTCCTGGGTGCCAACGCCGGTCAATCAAAGCTCGGCGTGTTCACGAAGCAGCCCGAGAAGCTGACGAACGATTTCTTCGTCAACCTGCTCGACATGAGCACGGAATGGCAGCCGGCGAGCGCGGACGGCGTGTATGACGGCCGCGACCGGAAAACGAAGGCGATCAAGTGGACCGGCACCCGCGTCGATCTGATTTTCGGTTCGCACTCGCAACTCCGCGCGTTCGCGGAAGTCTATGCAAGCGCGGACGCCAAAGAAAAGTTTGTGAAGGATTTCATCGCGGCATGGACCAAGGTGATGAACGCTGACCGCTTCGACCTCACTTGATACTTGCGGCGGCGCTATTCTGGAGACAACGATAGCGCCGCCGCAATAGATCGTATGCTCATTGGACAAGTGTGGAGGCTGCGCGAGCCGCGGGCCGCCTTAGTGCTACGTGCGACCCGTGCACGACGTTCTATTTATGTGGGCCGGAGAATGGCCGGGCGTGACCTAGGGGACACGTGACGTCGAACATCGACCAGTCGGCAGCACTGCGGTTTCACCTACTATCGATACAGGCGCTGTGGCTCTCCGACCTTCCCCACTCCATTGTCCCCTTGCCCCCCGCGTCGCACCACTATCTCCTTAATCGCGACGTTGGGTTGTGGTGTATTTTTTTGCTCGTAATTCTGGAGCGGTTGCACTACTCTGATCGTGCCCGTACTGCAGGTGCATCGTTTGCGCCACCTGCGGCGCAACGGGGGGAACCACATCGGGGGATGGGGCATGGACGAAAAAATTCGCAGCATCGTAATCGTTGGCGGCGGAACGGCGGGGTGGATGGCCGCGTCCTATCTGTGGAAAGCGCTAGCCGGCAGCGTCAAAATTACGCTTGTCGAGGCGCGCTCCATTCCAAAGATCGGCGTGGGCGAGGCCACTGTACCGAACCTGCAACCCGTCTTTTTCGACTTTCTGGGCATCCCCGAAGAAGAGTGGATGCGCAAATGCAACGGCTCGTTCAAAGGCGCCGTGAAGTTCGTCAACTGGCGCAAGACTCCACAAGGCGGCAAGTCGCATTTCTATCATCCCTTCGGCATTGTTCCGAACTGCGATGGGGCGCCCTTGACCCATTATTGGGTTAAGAATCATCTGGAGGGCCGCACGACCGAACCGGTCGACTACAGCTGCTTCAAGGAACTGCCGTTGTTGGATCGCAACCTCGCGCCGCGCGGCGCTAGCGGCGATCGCGCCTATCGCTACGCTTGGCATTTCGACGCACACTTGGTCGCCGAGTATCTGCGCGAACTGGCAGTCGGTTGGGGCGTCAACCACATCTTCGATGATATCGACCACGTCATCCGCTCCGACGATGGCGGCATCGCCGCCGTCAGCACGCGCGCCAGCGGGCGCCTTGAAGCCGATCTGTTCATCGACTGCTCGGGCTTCCGTGGCTTGCTGATCAACAAGGCGCTGGCCGAGCCATTCGTCGACATGAGTGATCACCTGTTCTGCGACAGCGCCGTCGCCATGGCGCTCGGCGGCGGTGATCAGTCGCGTGACGGCATCGAACCCTATACGTCGTCCATCGCCATGCGTCACGGTTGGACCTGGAAAATCCCGATGATGGGCAAGATCGGCACCGGCTACGTCTATGCCAGCCGCTTCACCTCGCAAGACGAGGCTACCGGCGATTTCCTGAAATTGTGGGGCCTGAAGGAGAAGACTGCTCCGGCCTTGAACCACATCCGCTTCAGGGTTGGGCGCAATAGGCGCGCGTGGGTCAAGAACTGCGTGTCCATCGGCCTGTCGTCGTGCTTCCTCGAACCGCTGGAGTCGACGGGTATCTATTTCATCTATGCCGCGATCCATCAGCTGGTGAAACATTTCCCCGATCGCAATTTCAACCCAGTGCTGATCGACGCGTTCAATCGCAACATCGAAACCATGTTCGATGACTCCCGCGATTTCATCCAGGCGCATTTCCTGTCGACCGAACGCGACGACACTACGTTCTGGCGCGCGAACAAACATGAACTGAAACAGTCGGACAACATCAAACACAAGCTGGCGATGTATGATGCGGGATTGCCGGTGAACATGCCGCACACCGACGAAGACACCTATTACAACGCCTTCGAAGTCGAGTTCGACAATTATTGGACCAACGGCAGCTACTACGCCATTCTGGCCGGCATGGGCCGCATCCCCAAGCACGTGCTGCCGCGGCTCCGGCATCGCGAGGATTCCCTGCAAAAGGCCGAAGCCCTGTTCGCCAACGTCACCAAGCGCACGAATGAATTGGTGACAAAACTGCCGAGCAATTACGAACTTTTGAAGAGTATACATCGGCGATAATCGGCAGCGGCATCGCTGCACGCCATGCAAACACGCCAGTATGGCGTAGCTGCCCGTTGGATGGCGTGCAGTTCGCTATCACTGACGAAACCGAACACTTGAGGTTGCATCTTGCGATCCCAAGAGAGACGGAAATTGGGGAGGGTCGAGCTTGGGTCAGTCCTGGGACAGCCCTCCCCGGAAGCGGCAAACTTCGGCTGAAAATGTACTCGCACGAGTAAACGTGGGCCTTGCGCAACGGTTATCCTTTTAAGTTGCTCGAATTTGCACCCCGATACGTCATCTCGGCGCGTGTCGTCTGTCGGTGTGGGCAAGACCTAACCTTCGTCGGCACCTACAGCAATTTATATTGGGCATTATCCCGCGCATTATCCCGCGCTTGCCTTCCGCGTCGCGCAGCAGCACTCTGCGTGCTTCAGACCTCCAGCTGCCCCCGGGAGCCAGATCATGAACGTTTCTGAGTACGCCACTTACGACGCCTTGGGCCTCGCCAAATTGGTTGCCACGAAGCAGGTGACGCCACAGGAGCTGGCCACTACGGCCGCGGTCGCCATAGCGCTCGGCAATCCCAAACTCGGTGCGGTGTGCGAGACCTATCCCGATCGCATCGAAAAACTCGATGAAAAATCGCTTGGTGATGGGCCGTTTCGCGGCGTGCCGTTCCTGATGAAAGACGTATTCGGCCATGAGAGGGGCCGCAAAATCGAATACGCGTCGAAACTTTGCGAAGGCATGGTCGCAGATACCGACAGTTACATGACGACGCAATTGCGGGCGTCCGGCGTGAACATTCTCGGTCGCTCGAAGGCACCGGAATACTCGATGTCGCCAACGACAGAGACGCAGTTCTACGGCAACGCGTCCAATCCTTGGAAGCATGGCTATTCCGCTGGCGGCTCGTCGGGCGGTGCGCAGGCCGCTGTCACATCTGGGATGGTGCCGATCGCGCACGGCTCAGATATCGGCGGCTCCATCCGCATCCCCGCCAGCTGGTGCGGTGGCGTCGGCTTGAAGCCGTCGCGCGGTCGCGTTTCGGTGGGCCCGACGGTCGATGAAGGCGGGCTCGGGTTCTCGGCCAACCTCGTGCAGACCAAATCGGTGCGCGATACTGCTCAAATGCTCGACTGCCTGTCGCATCCGCAGATCGGCGATCCCTTTATCATTCCGAAGCCTGCGGAAAGCTATGCCGCGCTCGCCACCCAGCCGGCGGCGAAGTTGCGAGTGGGCATCGTTCTTAATCCGATCTTCGGCGTGAAAGTCGACAAGGAAGTGGCTGCCGCCGTCGAAGCGACGGGGAAGGCGCTGGCCGCCATGGGTCATCACGTCGATGTCTGCGATGTCGATATGGGCGGGCTCGATACGATGCAGCTTGTCAACGAGCTGTTCTTTTTCGCCTTCGATGCAAGGCTCGACGGCTACGGCCGCAAAACCGGGCGCACGCCGAGCAGGGATACCCTCGAACCGCAGATGCACATGATTTACGAGTGGTCGAAGTCGATCACGCCGGCGCGCTTCATGATGGCGCTCGGTGCGGCAAACGTGGCACGCCGACGCGGCGCGCAATTCTTCGCCAAGCACGACATCTGGCTGTCGCCGACAACGGCGATCGTGGCGCCGGTATGGGGAACATACAATCTGTCTAAGCCGGGGGTGACGATCGAGAACTTCACCTCGGATATGTTCGCACCGGCCATCCAGTACACGCTGCCACACAACATCATGGGCACGCCCGCCATCTCGCTACCGCTAACCATGCATTCGACCGGCTTGCCGATCGGCGTGCAACTGGCGGGTAGGCCCGCGGACGAGCATCTGCTGCTGCAGCTGGCGACCAGCCTCGAACAAGAGATGCCGTGGGCTGGGCGGGCCCCGACGTTGCACGTGTCGCGAATGTGAGTGTTCTATGCGGGCGGCCACCAACGCGCGGTGGGCGTCGAGGGACCAGAATGCGCGCTGCAGATTGGTGGCTGTCCTCAGTTCCTCGACAGTGCTAACTTGCAACCCATACTCCGACATTCTCCCAGGAACTCGCCATGCAAGACAACGCCCCGAAATCGACAGCCACCGTACCTTACGACTGGACCGATCCGTTCAACCTGGATGCGCAGTTGAGCGAGGACGAGCGCGCCATTCGTGACACCGCCCGCAGCTACGCTCAGGACAAACTGCTGCCGCGCATCACCGAGGCTTATCTCAACGAACACACCGACCGCGCCATCTTCGACGAGATGGGTGCACTCGGCCTGCTCGGCATCACCGTGCCGGAAAAATATGGCTGCGCGGGCGCCAACTATGTCTCATATGGCCTCGTCGCGCGCGAGATCGAACGGGTGGATTCGGGTTATCGTTCGATGAACTCGGTGCAGTCCTCACTGGTGATGTATCCGATCTATGCGTACGGTTCCGAGGAGCAACGCATGAAGTATCTGCCGAAGCTCGCCAGCGGCGCCTTTGTCGGTTGCTTCGGCTTGACAGAACCCGACGCCGGCTCCGATCCCTCCGGCATGAAAACGCGGGCCGAAAAAGTCGCCGATGGATACCGCCTGACCGGCTCGAAGATGTGGATATCCAATGCGCCCTTCGCCGACGTGTTCGTGGTCTGGGCCAAGAGCACCGCGCACGACAATCAGATCAGGGGCTTCATTCTCGAGAAAGGCATGAAGGGCCTGAGCGCGCCGAAGATCGGCAAGAAGCTGAGCTTGCGTGCCTCGACCACCGGCGAAATCGTCATGGATGGCGTGGTGGTGGGTGAAGACGCGCTGCTGCCGAACGTCTCGGGCTTGTCAGGCCCGTTCGGCTGTCTCAACCGTGCGCGCTACGGAATTTCGTGGGGCGTCATGGGCGCGGCCGAAGATTGCTTTGCGCGCGCAAGGCAATATACGCTCGATCGCAAGCAGTTTCGCCGCCCGCTGGCACAGACGCAGCTGATCCAGAAAAAGCTCGCGGACATGCAGACCGAGATTGCACTGGGCTTGCAGGGCTCGTTGCGCATTGGGAGGCTGCTCGATGAGCATAAGCTCGCCACCGATGCCATTTCGATCATGAAACGCAACAATTGCGGCAAGGCACTCGATATTGCCCGTATGGCCCGAGACATGCACGGCGGCAACGGCATCTCGGCCGAGTATCACGTCATGCGGCACGCGGCCAATCTGGAAACCGTCAACACCTACGAAGGCACGCACGACGTGCACGCGCTGATCATCGGTCGCGCGATTACAGGCTTGCAGGCATTCTTCTGAGAATTCTTGCCGGCGCGGTTTTTCACGCCGAGCCGCGGCTCAATTCGGGCGAAGCCGCACGTGGCAACTCGATCTGCCGCAAGAATGTGCGCTCTTCCGCCAGGATCAAACGATTGTCCTCCGCGAATTTGAAATTCGCGGAGCCTTCTGCGTCGGATCGGAGCCGCGTACGGTATGCCTCATATTCAGCGAGGCTGATGAACGAGATAACCGCGAAGGCGATGTTGTTGGTGCCTTCATGCGGCATCCAATATCCAAGCAGATTGCCGCCGCAGCGCGGAATGATATCCAGCCAGCATTGGGCATAGTGCTCGAATAGTGCGCGCTTAAACGGATCGATCTGGTAGCGAATAAAAACCGATATGCTCATGTGCACCCCACTGTCAGCGATGAATTGTTCATTTTCATAACAGATGGAAGCGGTAGACAGTTCGAATAGGACCGAACTATGATCGCAGCCACGCCGAGCGTTGGGCTGTTTTATCTGGCGGGCCCAAAACTCTAACTTACAAAACTGGCAATATATTTTAAGATTTGCATGCCAATTATTTAGCCACCGCTGTCTGGAGACGCGTGCAAGAAAGAGTACCGCTTTCGTGGGACAATCGCTCCAAGCTAACCTGCCTGCTGCTGCCTTGCCGTTGCAAGGCGCCGATAATGGCTTGCGCCACGCCCGCGTTCTCGTCGCCGAAGACAATGCCGTAAACCTGGAAGTCGCCTGCTTCCATCTCGAGGACTTGGATTGCAGTGCTGTGACCGCCGTCAACGGCGCGATTGCGGTGTCACTTGTCGAACAAGGGGTGTTCGATTTCGTATTGATGGACTGTCAGATGCCGCTAATGGACGGCTTTCAGGCACTTGACGCCATCCGCGCACTCGAGACACGAAATAGCCGCCGACGCTGCGTCATTCTCGCGGTCACTGCCGATGACGACGCACAATCGCGCGCCAAATGCGCTGCGGCCGGCTTTGACGGTTTTCTAGCAAAACCGTTTTCGCAAGCGCAACTCGAGCGCGCTCTGCTCGATTGCCGCGACAACCGCGCTTCGTCGACGCACATGGCGTCTACCGCCGGCGCTGCGGTCGAAGCGCCAGGGTCAATCATCGACAAGGATACCTATGCCGCTTTCGTCGCCGACTTCGGTGCGGAAACGGCCGGCACGCTGGTGCAGTCGTTCGTCAAGTCACTGCATGAAGGCAAACAGCGATACGTGGTTGCCTGTGCGACGCAGGATACGCAAAAACTGCAAAGTCTCGCGCATAAGATCGCCGGGGCTGCCGGCACGGTCGGCGCGATGACGCTGGTTCAATCGGCGCGCGCCATCGACGGCGCCTGCAAGCGAGGCCAATTCAAGTGGACCACGGAAATCGCGCAATTTGGTTCGTGCCTGGACGCAACTATCGCAGTGTTTGAGAGACTACCTGGCGGGATGCCATGGCTGCCGACATCAGACCGGGACAACCGAGTTGTCTAAACTACGAAAACAGTTCCACACGACCAGCCGATCAACATACTGCCACACCCGCTCCTGGATCCTCGATGCTCATCAAACCACAGACGACTGGCGCGCGCGTGCTCATCGTGGACGACGACGCCTTTTCGCGCACTGCAGTCGCCAAGAAAGTCCAGCAACTGCGCGCCACCACTGTTGAGGCGGAAGATGGATTGCAGGCCTTTGCCCTATTGCGGCGTGAACAGATCGACCTTGCCATCATCGATCTCGAAATGCCTGTGATGAATGGGTTGGAATTGCTGGGTTGCATACGCGGGGCGCCGCGCATGAAGCATTTGCCAGTGCTGGTTCTGACCGCTGCTGAAGATCGCGCATCGCTGGAGCGCGCGCTACAATGCGGCGCCACATCACTGATGATCAAGCCGCTCAACTGGGCAGCATTCAGCTCGCACATCGAGCACATCCTTTTTCTTTCCATGGCTGGACGTGCACTGACAGCCCAATCGGCTTGACCGCGCTGGTGCAGCCGGCATCTTCGGGCTCGCGTTCGAACGATTGCGGGCCCATTTCATTCCCAAAGCCAAAGAAACGACAAACAATCCAGCATTCTCAACTTACCTTTCGACGCGAAAATTTCGCAATTCTTTCTGATCAGTAAACATCGTGTTTTCATATAGTTAAATACAGTTTATTCGATTTTGCTTTACCATTTTGACCTAGTGTTCCGACTACGGAAGCATTCCTTGTCGTAGGTTGGAAATGAAAATCGGTTCGCGCTCACCCCGCAGGCGTCCAGTCAAAGCAAATGTCTCGCTAATCGGCGAGAAGGCGCCGCATCTCGACTTGTTACTTATGCAGTTGTTTCGATCACTGCGGATCGCCGTCATCTATGGCGGCGACAAAAGGACCGGCGGCGCGGTGATAAGGGAAGCGCACAACCCACGGTCATGGAAGAGTTATGAGACCGTCGCCCGCAATATCGCCGATGCGCTGAGCAGGCTGGGGTTCAAAGACGTAGCAGTGCTACCGGACGACATGAGCCTGATGGGGCAACTGAAGCTGCGTCGGATCAATATGGCGTGGGTCAATAGCGGGGGTGTACAGGGACGGAGTGCTATCTCGCACGCGCCTGCCATGCTGGAAATGCTAGGCATTCCCTACGTGGGCCACGATCCTCTGACGGCCGCGTTGCTCGACAGCAAGCATCACTTCAAGCGCCAACTGCAGTCGCTTGGAATCCCAACGGCGCCGTTCTTCGTTTGGCACCCGGACGAGCCGCGAAAATCTCTGCTCTCCGACCGCCGCCAGCGCTCAATTTTTGCCAAGTGGCCACACGGATTTGTCGTCAAACCCGTCACGGGTCGTGCGTCTCTCCATGTGCACTATGTCGAGCACGCCAAGGACCTGCCGGAGATGATCGCGGAAGTCTTCGGCGCCACTCAGAACAGCGTGCTTGTGGAGGCATTCCTGCCAGGTCGGGAATACTGCATCGCCGTGTGCGGTCCAGTCGTTGCGCGGCGCGGCAAGCTGCATGATTTGTCCGCTCCTTTCGCTTTTTCTGCCATAGAAAGAAAACTTTCAAAAAACGAGCACATCTTCACTTCGATGGATGTGAGACCCATCACGGCGGCGCGGACACGCTCGCTCATCGCCGATACCGACGGCGACGTAGTCGCCAACCTCGAAGAAATGGCCCGCAGCGTTTTTCATGGCACGCCATTGCAGACCCTGGTTCGACTCGACGTTCGCGCGGACTACAACGGTAATCTGTTCGTGCTCGAAGCCAACCCGAAACCGGATCTGGCGGCGCCGAGCACGAAGTCCACAAGCTTGATCGCAGCCGGCTTGGCCCGCAACGGCATGACCTACGACGACCTGATCTTGTCGGTCTTCGCGGATCGCGCTGCAACGCTGTTTAATGGCCGTGCACATTCGGTCGCGCAGTTCTTCCAGTCCTTTCAACAATCGAGCGGGGAATTGCGCTGATGACAGCCGCGATGAAATCGAACGCTCTGTGGCGCCGTGTTGTCGATTCGGGCGCAATGATCACAGTCTCATTGGCCTGCGTCCTGCTGTTGGTCTACATCGCCTACGGTACGACCAAGCGTACTTACGAACAGTTGCTGGTGGAAAAGAGCCTGGCTCAGGCTGAGTTGGTCCGCACGCCGTTGGAAACCTACCTCAGACCCGGCCTGCCGCTGCGACAGTTCACTGGTTACAAACAACTGACGACCGCGATGATCGAAAGCGATCGCACGCTCATCTCGATGATCGTCGAGCTTACTGACGGTGAACTTGTTTTCAGCGCGGGCGATGCCAAGGCACGCACGTTGCCGCCAACTGCCGACAATGCCTTGCCTCATGGCAGCGACATCCGGAAATCCGAAGCTGTACTGCAGTTGATTTTGCCCTTGCGCAACAAGTTCGAACAAGTCGGCAATCTCGTGGTGACGATGGATCGGCTGGAAATCGATCGGCGCCTAGTGGGCGAGTTCCGAATTATTCTTGCGATCGCGCTGCTGGCTTGCCTGTCTTTCGGCCTGGTCGTTTTCATGGTTTCGGCCGGGGACGTGCCGGTAAGCCGTAAACCCGTCGTTTTCGCATTTACGGGCGCCTTCGTTGCGGTGGCCATCGCCGTCGTCGTAACAATGATATCATTGTTCACCGACGGCGCTGAATCAAAGGGTCGAGCTTTAGCCGATTCGCTTGGCCAGCGACTCGACGATATTCCACAATATGGCTTGCAATTCGATCAGATCGACGGGCTCGACCAAGTGCTCGACAGCTATCGCACGCTCAATCCAGAAATAAGCTCGATCGGCATTACCATCAACGGGCGCATCGCTGTTCACACCGATCGCAGTCGTATCGGCAATTTCTGGGTGAAAATTAGCGGCCAATCCGAATATCAGGCGATGCTGACGCCAGCAAACCATCCGCGTGCCGCACTGGTGATCCTGTCGGTGCCGCGCAACTACGTGTTCTGGCAGGTCGCTCGGAACGTCAAAAACTATACCGCGCTCTTCGTGGCGTCGGCGCTGTTCGCGTTCTTATTTCTGCAACTGGCGCAGGCAATGCGCACCGCTCAGGTCAATATACGAGCCGGCAATTCGGATTGGCGAAACCCGCTTGCGCTCGATCTCGTCAAGCCGATCTTCTTTCTCGCAGTCTTCGTTGATAACCTCAGCTATGCATTTCTACCGCAAGTCATTTCTGACCTCGCACGAGCGGGCGGCAACGACGGTTCGTCGATCGCGTGGCCGTTCACGGCCTACTATCTCTGTTTCGCGCTGGCCCTCATTCCAGCTGGACACTACAGCCAGTCGATCGGCACGCGAAATCTGGTGCTCGGTGGGCTTGGCCTGGTGATGGCAGGATTGGCTGGCATGGCTGTTGTCGGCAGCCTCAACATGGCGGTGGTTGCACGTGCCGTCACCGGGCTAGGACAGGGCGTCCTCTTCATCGGCGTGCAATCCTATATTCTGGCAAAAGCCCTGCGAGAAAATCGAACTAAGGCCAACGGCATAATCGTCTATGGGTTCCAGGGCGGCATGATCTCCGGCATGGCGATCGGATCGCTGCTGGCCGGGGAGATAGGTGCGGCAGGCGTGTTCATTACCGGGGCGGCGATTGCTGCGGCGGCGATCGCCTACACACTCTTGCTGCTCCCCTCCGATGCAACGTCTCACGACACCGAGAGCTCGTCCAAAGTGGTGTGGTCGGATACGATGCGGCTACTGCGTGATCCGCAATTCCTGCAGATCATCCTCATGGTCGGCATGCCGGCAAAGGCTGTACTGACCGGAGTGGTACTTTTTGCGATGCCACTGCTGCTGCACGCCACTGGATTTGCCAAGGAAGATATTGCGCAAATTACGATGATCTATGCCGGCAGTGTCATCATCTCCAGCGCGATCGCTTCGCATATTGCAGACAAAACGCTGGCGTGCCGCCATTTGCTGGTCTGGGGCGGCTTCTCAACGGCCTTGGGCTTAATTGTTATCTCGGTTTCCGGACATGATTTCGTGATGACCAGCGCCTACCCGCTGTTCTGGAAAACAAGCCTGATCGTGGCGGGGTCGGCCATCATCGGTTTCGCCCACGGCTTGATCAACGCGCCGGTGGTGACACACATTACCGACACCGCGATCTCACGCCAGATCGGCCAAGCGCCGACTGCGGCCGCCTATCGTCTACTCGAACGCCTGGGACACATGCTCGGCCCGGTTATCGTAGGGCAGTTGTTCCTGCTTTGCGGCACGTCGGCGCTTATTCTCGGGTGGATCGGCATATTCATGGCTGCCCTCGCTACGGCCTTCCATTTCATCAATCCTGTCGACAGAAAAGACAGCCGCACGCAGGAATTTGCATGATGCGCCTTGCCCGCAAAGCTCTGACGACGCTAGCAACACTTTCAATGGTGGTCAGTTTAGGTCTCGCCGGAAATGTATTCGGCGCAGCCGCCGCGACAAAAGACAGCTCGACCTGGTTCAGGATCGGCAGCGAAACCACAGCCGACTGGCAAGTATCGCAACTGGAGGCGACACCCGACACCGTGCTCATCCGGCCGAGGCGTCTCCGGTCTTCAAAACCTTTGAAACGTGTGCTGGTTCTGTATCCGCGCTCGTCGTCGGCTTACGACACGGCGATAACTAAAATCGTCAGCATTTTCGCCGACAAGCGCATTGATACGGAATTCACCGTCACCAACTATTGGACTGATCCGGCGCGAGGCAAGCTAGCCCTGGAGCAGGCCGAAGCTAGTAACTTCGATCTCATTATGACCATGGGATCAGAATCAACGGCTTGGCTGTGGTCGGTTTATCGGGGTGGTCGGCTGCCGGTGGTATCAGTTTGCTCCAAGGATCCGGTGCTGCTCGGACAAATGAAGGACTATGTGCAGGGCTCGGGCAACAATTTTGCATTCACTTCGCTCAACATGCCCATTGACGTGCAAATGTCGTACGTGTTGCAGCTGCGTCCGTCGCTCAAGAATTTTGCGGTGCTTGTCGATGCGGCAAACATCAGCGCGGTCCAGACGCAGGCGGAGC
>JANXWC010000193.1 GCA_025351355.1 Hyphomicrobiaceae bacterium | reverse complement strand
GCGTAGCGAACGAGTTCCTCGGGGAAATACTTCGGGCTCCAGCCGCTCAGATCGATGAACACGTTGGGCTTGTGCAGGCACACCGACAGCGCCTCCGACTGCCACGGCCACGACGGATGCGCGATGATGATCTTCATGTCGGGGAAATCCACCGCCACATCGTCGACGTGGATCGGATTGGAATACTTCAGCCGCAGTCCGCCGCCACCGGGCATATTGGTGCCGATGCCGGAATGGCCGGAATGGAAAATCGCGGGCAGCTTGTGCTCGGCGATCACCTCATAGAGCTGATAGGCGATGCGGTCGTTGGGGAAGAAGCCCTGCACCGTCGGGTGGAACTTGAAGCCCTTGATGACGCCGGCCTTGATCAGGTCGCGCGCCTCGCGCACGCCCATGCGGCCCTTGTGCGGATCGATGGAGGCAAATGCCATCATCATATCCGAGTTAGCAGCCGCAGCGTCGGCCACTTCCTGGTTGGGGATGCGCTTGGCGCCGATCTGGAATTCGCTGTCGACCGTGAACATGATCAGTCCGATCTTGCGCTCGCGATAGTAGGCCACCGTCTCGTCGATGGTGGGGCGCTTGCCGACCTTGAAATACTTGCTCGCCGCCTCGTCGTAAGGCTGCCATGCCGCGTCATGCGGCTGCCGGCACGAGACTTCCGCGTGCGTGTGCACATCGATGGCGACGAGGTCGGCGGTTTTCATGGCGGCGGGCTCCTGGCAACAAAGTGGAGCCAGCTAAAGCATACCCCAGGCGGAGCGGCAATTGGGGTGGGCAGTGCCGCGTTCCGAATAAGCTTGCTGTTCGATGGCTAGTTGGTAGGCTGACAACGCCCGAAGGTGCATTCGCATCCACGGCAATTCAAAAATGTATTTAACTTGGAGGAAATTTCAATGCCTCGGAAACAAGCTATTGCATTCAGCTTCAGCCTTAGCCTTATTGCAGTGCTGGCGGCTTCATCCGCGCTCGCACAATCGACTGGCCCGATCAGTGCAGCGACCGCCAAATCAGAAAGCGCAAAGTCAATCGCAGCCAGCAGCTGCGTCGCCAACTGTAAAGCGCGTGGCAATGTCAAACCCCAAAGCGATTGCGCGCCGAAGTGGTGCGAGCCCGGACAATGCTATCGCAGCCGCTATGAAGCCTATTGCGTCAAATGAGGCTTAAGGTAGCTGACCACATGTATGTTGTAGGTTGGCTTCGCACGGTCACGATAGTTAAAATTCAATCCGACCATTTGGACCGCGAGTAACCCAACATTCTTGCGCGCGGCCGGAAATGTAAGGCTTCACACAGCCCTCGCCCAAGCACGCAACGCATCCAGCCGTCGCGCTATCCCAACCAACGCCCAAAGCGCCGAGCCAAACGCAGCAATCGCCGGCGCACTCCCTCTCCCTGTTGCCCTTCGCAACGGGGAGAGGGCGGGGTGAGGAGCGGCGGCTCGCATCAGCGCATTTTGCGACACGACGAGATCGAAGGAAGAGCGGACTCAAATTTCAATAGTCACAACCACATCGCAGAGGTCAAAAGTGACTCAGACGAGACATCCTCTGTATGACTTGGTTTTAGGGCGCGTTGCCAACGCAATAAAGATCTCTGACAAATCCGCTACGCTCAATCTCGTCGATGATAGATTGATCGACAATGTCGGCCTCGCTCAAATTCTGCGCGTTCGCATACCTCTTTGCGAAAAGTCCGCGCATATCTGTCGCGGCGTCGACTAATGCAGGTCGCGGCGCGGCCGGCAGCAGCGGCACATAGTAGTTCCAAACGCCTTCCACCGCGTCGATGTCGTCAAAATTCAGAAACTGTTGCAGCAACGGCAGCACTGTTGCCTTGCTTGTTTTAAACAAGTGGTTGCTCTCGACGAGCGCGCGAACGGAGCGGACAACCAACTCGCGTTCGGTTGATATCAGTCGTCGAGTCGTCGCGAAAATGGTCGGCAATGTGGAGACTGGGGTGTCGAACGCGTTCAATCCGAATTTGTTTGCGCCGAGAAAACGATACTCCAGGGGCAGAATGCCAGCATCTATCCTGGACGCGCCAAGTGCATTGAAAATATTCCGATACGTACCCAGACCCTGATACGTCGCCTGCGCTCCTGCCTTTTCAATTGTCAAACGAGCAACTACGCCTGCTTGGCCCGAATGTGCATCCGTCAGCACCCCAACAACTTTTCCTGTCAGAGTACCGAGATCGTGAAATTCCTGCCTTGCCAGGATAACGTGGCTTGCAGCCGGAGCGTGATTTCTAAGAAGGATTACCGGATCCCCGCCGTTGAGAACGGCTTCAGCGACGGGAACTGTACCAGTTTGAATGAAATCCCAGTCACCACGCACCAGTCCCGAGGCAGCTTGCGGCCCACCAACCTCAAGACTCGGGAAACTCACGTCCAATCCATGCTTTCTGAAGATACCAGCTTGCGCACCTATCCACCCAATTGACTCGCTGGCCGCGCCCGAGCCTGTAACCATTCGCACCTTGTTCATGATGGCCCTCGTTCTGGCGGTCACTCAATCAACCAGCTGCCCCGCACCCAGAAAATCCTATGAGAGCGCAAAAATATGCACGGTGGCAATGCAGCACCTGGCCCATCTCGACGTTTGGCCAAAAAGTGTCGGAATTGACGCGAGCAAATCACAACCGGACGCACTTTGCGATTGTTGTACTCTTTGCTGCCCCTCATCCTGACCTTTTCCCCATCGAAGGCGATAGGGTGAAGGTATCGCGCCTGCCACCCCTACTCATACCTGCTCTCGATCGACGCGGCGATAAACGCGTCCAGTTCGCTGCGATCCAGCAGGCCGTCGGGCGCATCCGTGCGGGGCATGAGGCGACGAAAATGCAGCCAGCGTTCGCGCGCGACGGTTTCGAGGCGGCTCAATTCGGCGAACGGATCGGCATGATCGTCGACGCGCAGGTCGTACAACGGGTAGTCCTCGCCGTCGTGGATCAGCAGTGCCGCGGATTGCTTGCCGCGCTTGTCGCCGCCCGCGCGCTCGCCGGCCAGCATGGCTGCGATCAAGCGGCGCGCCAACGGCAACTCGGTGCGGGCGGCAAACTCGGCGGCGGTGTCTTCGATGACGGCCGCGCCCGCCAGCATGTTCCCGGCCACTGAAAACCCGTCGCGCACGACATGGCCGCACCAGTCGACGCAGTTGGCGCCGGTGTAGGCGTGGACGTTACCGTGCGTGTCCATGGCGTGGACTTGCCGGTTGTCGCGTCCCTCGTCGGCGACGGTGAGCAGGTTGATGACCTCAGCCGCAGTGGAGCCGGCCTGCATCATGGCGAGGCCGCGCGGGCCGTAAAAGGGGTTCACGAAAGCCTGGCTGGCGACCGCGCCAACACCTGTCCTGATATGTGGCACCATGCTGCCGACGGCAAAGAATTTACTGGCGACGATGACCCCGAGCCGCCCAGTTGCTGGTTCTTTCGCTATGATCGACCATGTCATGATGGAGTGCCCTGAGGTTCGTTGAGATCGTGCTGCTCGCGCGCAATTGATTTTGTCACACTGGCCAAGACCTGGTGCACCGGTTAGACACCAGTGCTCCGCTCGGTCAAGTCTTTCGCGCATCGCGCTCTTCTTTGTCTTGTCGCGCACCTTATCGGATAATCGCGTTACAGATATCCGATTGCGCTCGAGGTAGACCATGGCAACTTCGATCATCTGCGTCGGGAATGCGACGCTCGACCGGATCTGGAATGTGCCGCACCTGCCGGTGCCGGGCGAGAAACTGCGGTCGGTCGGATATCTCGAAGTCGGCGGCGGGCAGGCGGCGAACGCAGCCGTCGCTGCGGCCCGGCTGGGCGGCGACGTCAGCCTGATTTGTGCTATCGGCTCGGACATGATCGGCACCGCCATTCTGGATCAATTGCGGGCTGAGCGGGTGGATCTGGCGAGCGTGCATTTCGTCACCGGCGCGCGCTCGATCAGTTCGGCGATCCTGGTCGAGGGCAGTGGCGAGCGCGCGATCATCGGCGACGTGGATCCGCGGCTGCATGCCAAGACCCCATCGCTGGATCTGAGCGGTGTCGCCAAGGCGCAGGCCGTGCTGACAGATGTGAAATGGCCCGCGGCGGCAGAACAAGTGCTGCGTGAGGCGCGGCGATTAAATGTTCCGACGGTGCTGGATATCGAACCAGCAGCGGCAGGCAATCACGAGCGCCTCTGTCCGCTGGCCGATCACGCCATCTTCGGGCAGGCGGGGCTGAGGGCCTTCACCGGAACCGATGATCCCGACAGCGGATTGCAGTTTGCCTATGACAAACTCGGCGTCACCTGTGGCGTTACGCTGGGACCGTTGGGCGTGCGGTTATTGTCACGCGCCGGGCGCGTGTCGATCGCGGCGCCCAAGGTCGAAGTCGTCGATACCACCGGTGCCGGCGATGCCTTTCACGGTGCCTATGCGCTGGCGGTCGGCGAGGGGCAGGACAGCAGCGCCGCGGCCCGCTTTGCAAGTGTCGTGGCCGCCCTCAAATGCACCAAACTCGGCGGCCGCGCCGGCCTGCCGACACGCGCTGAAGTGGAGCGATTCATGCGCGGGGCGTGAACGGCGGCGACGTGATCGGGATCAAGAGATGTCGGGCGAAATAGCGGTGCCAATACTCTATCGTCGAACGGGTTGCTGCATCTGAAATTGCCAATCATCGATTTTCCATGGAGTTCCGTCATGTCTGCGTCCGTCAACATGCCGGTCTATGCGGATGCGCTCGTCGTTCTGGGCACCGCCGGGATCGTCGTGCCGCTGGTGCATCGCTGGGGTTTAAGTCCGGTGCTCGGATATCTCGGCGTCGGCGCGCTGCTCGGTCCACTGGGGCTCGGCGCGTTCGCCGGCAAGTTGCCATTGCTGCAGTGGATCACGATCACCGACACTCAAAGCGTGACGGGCATCGCCGATCTCGGCGTGGTTTTTCTGCTGTTTCTGATCGGTCTGGAATTGCCTTACGAGCGGTTGCGGGCGATCCGCCGTCTGGTGTTCGGCCTCGGCGGCCTGCAGGTGATCATCACTTCGACGCTGCTGTCCGTGATCATAGCGGCGACGGGCCAGAAGCCGCAGATTGCGATGTTGCTGGGGGCGTGTCTGGCGCTGTCGTCGACGGCGATCGTGTTGGAGGTGATCTCCAGTCAACGCCGCATGGCGACAAGCGTGGGTCGCACGAGTTTCGCGGTGCTGCTGGCGCAGGATCTGGCGGTCATTCCGATCCTGACGTTCGTGTCCGTTGTGGGCGGTGACAAGGCTGGAGGATCGGTGCTGGCAAGCGTGGCGTTGGCGCTGACGCAGGCGGGCGCTGCCGTCGCTGTTATCGTGGTGGTCGGCCGCAGATTACTGCGACCGCTGTTCCGTCACGTGGCACGCACGCAATCGAGCGAACTGTTCATGGCGGCGATCCTGTTCGTCATCGTGGCGACCGGCGTGGTGGCAGCATTGGCCAACATGTCGATGGCGCTGGGTGCGTTCGTTGCCGGCCTGATGCTTGCCGAGACCGAGTATCGCAAGGCCATCGAGTCGACCATCGAACCATTCAAGGGATTGCTGTTGGGCGTGTTCTTTTTCACGGTCGGCATGGGGCTCGACGTGGGTGTGCTGCTCAGCCAGCCGTGGTTGCTGCTGGCGTCGGCGCTCGGCCTGATAGTTATAAAAGCAGGCGTGCTGGCAGGACTGGTGCGCCTGTTCAAATTGCCGCTGCCGGTCGCGATCGAAACGGGGCTTCTGCTCGGGCCCAGCGGCGAATTTGCGTTCGTGGGCATCGGCCTCGCGGCGACGCTCGGGGTTGTGCCGCAATCGGTTGCGAGCTTCACCCTCGCGTTGACGTCGTTGACGATGGCGCTCATTCCGCTGCTGGCGATTGCGGCGAAGCGATTGGCGGCGTTGCTTGCCAAGCCGCGCGTATTGGATGCCGCTTCGGCCATCGCGCCGGAACCGCAGACGCGACACGCCATCATCGTTGGCCATGGTCGTGTCGGCAAAGTGGTTTGCACGATGCTGAAGCGACACGGGATCAAGTATACCGCCGTCGATCACGATGCCAACGCGGTATCGGAAGATCGCGCGCTGGGACATGCAGTCTACTACGGCAATGCCGCTGATGAAAAGTTTCTGCAGCAGTGTGGGCTGATGGAGGCGGCGGGCGTGATCGTCACCATTCACACCCGGTCGGCGATCGATCGGGTGGTGAGGCAGGTGCGCACTCAGAGGCCGGAGATCCTGGTGGTCGCGCGTGCGCGTGACGAAGAGCATGCACGGCATCTCTACGGCATCGGCGTTACCGACGCGGTGCCAGAAACCGTCGAGGCGAGCCTGCAATTGTCGGAAGCGGCGCTGGTGGGGCTCGGCATTCCCACAGGCTTTGCGATCGCCTCCATCCACGAGCAGCGCGACGAGTATCGGGCGATGCTGCAGCACGCCGCCAACGCAGCCGGCGCCAGCGGCAAACACTCGCTCAGGGCGAAGAGCGGGGTGGGAACGGTACAGCATTAGCGCTCATGGAAGCGGCGGGCCGCTTCCATCCGAATGCCATGCGATTTGGTGTCGTGGTTCAGTAGTAACGGCGATACCAGGGGCGGACATAGCCGGCAGTTTCGCGGTTGTGCGTGTCCTGCTGGATGTGGCGTTCGGCCTGCTCCTGCGCAGCCCGAATCCGGCGGCGCTCCTCCGGCGACACGTAGCCGTCAGCCTTGGCGCGGCGTTCCAACTCGTGGATGCGGGCCTGCTCGACGCGCAGTTCATTGTATTCGCGACCGCTGAGTTGGCCGCTGCGGCGACCGGCCTCGATCTCTCTGGCCTGTTGCGCTTCGCGGGCATCGATACCCGGCGTACTGGAGCCCCACCAGCGGTAGCCGTCTGCGTTGGCGGCACCAGCCGACGCAGCTAGGGCGATAATGCTGGCTGTCACGAACGTTATCTTCCTCATCTGTCTTCTCTTGTTTGCGTGCTGCCGGATTGAGCCGGCGCTCGAACTTAAGATGAAGATAGCGCTGCAAGTTTGAACTCGAATTGAATGCGCCTAATACCTGTCGTTCATATTTGCGGCGACGCAGACTTTGCTGCGCACAGCGTTTTGGGGTGCGATCGAATGTCTACGCTGTCAACCGGGCAAGACATAATCGCCGGAGCGGCCGCACCAGAAGAAATACATCTGCATGAAATGGTGCGGATTTTCTTGTTCGAATGCAGCCCAACGATCGAGATTGCCCGGCCATGCTTCGTCCGTGAAGCGTTTTTTGAGCCGGTTAAAATCCTGCGGATCGGCGAAACCGCGGAAGACCAATTTCTCGTCGCCAAAGATGCGTTTGATTTGCGGAAGCGTGTAGCGATGTTCCATCACATGGAGAAATAAATCGCGGAAGCCACTGACAGTGTAGAGATCGCGAGATTTGGGTGACCAAGGGCCGGACTTGGCCGTCATCCGGGCGAGGAGAGATTGGCGATAGCTGCGCAATGCCATGTCATCGCAGGAACCGCCGGGATATTCGGATTGGCTTTTGAGCTGTGTCCACTCGTGCCGCGCGATCTCGCTGTAGAGGGCGATCAGCATGAGACCCGACGGCGCGAGGCAGGCCTTGATGCTCGCCAGGCCGAGCAACGGATTGGCCATGTGATGCAAAACACCGATGCACTCGATAATATCAAATCGATTCGCGAACTGCGGATTTTTGCCGATGTCCAGGATATCGGCCTGCAGAAACGATATATTCTTGGCGCCGAATTTTTCCGCCATGCGTTCGGCGTACGCCAGACTTGCAGTGGACAGATCGATTGCCGTAATTTTGGCGTTAGGCCCGAAGTAGTGCGCTGCTTTCACGGCTTGCAAACCCGTGCCGCAGCCGGCGATCAATACTTGGAACGTCGCTTTCCCCATTTTGTCGAGCTTGTCTGCGCCAAATGGCAGGCGCAGCATCTCAAAAAACGCCGCGCGATTGTCAGACAGGGCCACGCTCGTCCAACGCGGGAAGGGATTGCGCTCGTATTGGTTGGCGACGTTGAGCGAAGTCGGATCGGTGATCTTAGAATTGCCGCGAAAACTTTGCGCGCGCGCCTGCAAATCAACTGCCACGGCATGGCGATCCAGCAATAGATCGCGAACGGCGGTAGGGCGGATTTGCTTCAGCGCCTCAATGCTTGTCGCGCCGATGACGTCGTCGATCGGCTTGTAGAGCGAGATGATCAACAGTTTGAGGCCTTCAGCGGCGTCTCCTGTGGCCGCGCTCTCCAATCTGAACTCCAAGCCGGACAAGGCAGTTTCTTCCGCCTCGGTGATGTCCCAGATATGCTCGTTGAGCTGGCATTGTTGCGCCAACGCGATGATAAATGAAACAAGCGAGCGATCCTGCAAGCGCTCGAGCGGCAAATCGAGCAGGATTACTTTTCGCAGCGCCGTCAAAAGATGTTCTAGTTCGGGTGACGTCACAAACGCTGTTGCCAGGGCTTTTTTTAGCAGATCGTCCCTGAGGAGGGCACCCGTCGCATCTCGGCACAGGTTCAGGGCAGCCGTGCGGCCGTTCTCTTTGCGACTGGTTTCGAGGGCCGTTCGCAACTCTGGTTTATGCATCAAATGCTCGACCGCCAGCGCACAGAGGTCGTCGCGATTTATGGTGTCGAATTCCAATGCGGCCTTGAGGCCGAAGCTGTCGAAATTCGCCGAAGCCGGCAGCTGTCCTGCATCCGCCAGTTCGTCGAAGCGACGGGCAATGGCGAGCAGGTCCGGCCTGATGCGGAGCGCTTCGGTCAGCAGTACGCCGGCGCTTTCGTAGTCGCCGGCCCCAATGTTCGCTATGGCCAGGTCATGGCGGGCGACAGCGCTCTTCGGATCACTTTTTACAGCCTTCGCGTAGGCCTCGATCGCGCCGCGATAGTTGCGCTGCGCCATCATCTGGGCGCCCTGATCCAACCAACGCAGTGCAGTTGTTTTCGACATGGTGAGGCGGCCCCGATTCTTCGCGACGTGAGACGACTATGAACTGCTAATGCCTACGTAGGGAGTACTGGCCAATTTGCGGCCCCCTCCCTCCCCTCACCGTCCCGCCATGTAGCCCGGCAACCAGCCTTCGTGCGCCGCGCGCAAATCTGCCAGGGCTAACGGCACTTCGCCTTTGAGCGTCAGTGTGTCGCCGCCGGCGCGGCCGACGATGCGGCAGGCGAGGCCCAACAGCTTGGCGCGTTCGGCGACTTCTTCGGCGAGAGCCGGCGTGACGGCGACCACGTAGCGGCCTTGATCTTCGCCGAACCAGGCGGCGTGCGCGGGTAAGCGGCCTTCGTAGGGATGCAGCGCGACGCCGAGATCGCCCGCCAATGCCATTTCGGCGACGGCGACCAGCAGGCCGCCGTCGGAGCAATCGTGCACGGTCGTGGTCTTGCTTTCGCGGATCAGCGCGCGGACGAGAT
This sequence comes from Hyphomicrobiaceae bacterium, assembly GCA_025351355.1. GTDB lineage: Bacteria > Pseudomonadota > Alphaproteobacteria > Rhizobiales > Hyphomicrobiaceae > JABFRJ01. Next base: position 2,114 of record JANXWC010000193.1, on the reverse strand, counting down.
TGGCCGCCTTGATTTCCTCCGGCAGATCGACGGGGGGCGGCGCGCCTTCAGTTTTGCCGGTACGTGCGAGCTGGTAGAGCGATTGGCCGAGGTGGCCGTTTTCGCGGCCGATGACCAGCAACAGATCGCCGTCGCTTTGCAGCGCAATCTTGGCTGTTTTGGTCCAATCGGGAATCAGGCCGACGCCGCCGATGGCTGGCGTGGGCGGAATGCCCTGGCCGTTGGTCTCGTTGTAAAGCGAGACGTTGCCTGAGACGACCGGGTATTTCAGCGCGAGACAGGCTTCCTTCATGCCCTGCACGGAGCCGACGAACTGGCCCATGATGGGCGGGCGCTCGGGATTGCCGAAGTTCATGTTGTCGGTGATGGCGATGCCTTCGCCGCCGACGGCCGCGATATTGCGCCAGGTTTCGACGACGGCCTGGATGGTGCCCATGCGCGGGTCGGCGGCGACATAGCGGGGTGTCACGTCGCAGCTGATGGCGACCGCTTTCGTGGTGCCGGGAATGCGCACGACGGCCGCGTCGCCGCCCGGCCGTTGCAGCGTGTGGCCCATCACCATGGTGTCGTACTGCTCCCAGATCCAACGGCGCGAGGCGAGGTGGGGTGTGCCCAGCATGGATTTGAGAAATGCGAGTTGGCCGTTTTCAGGGGCCGCGACCCATTCGGGTAAAATGTTCTTCGGTGTCGGCGTGAGTTCGTAGGGGCGCTCGTAGAGCGGGGCTGAATTGGCGAGCTTATCGACGGGCAAGTCGGCTTCGACGATGCCCTTGTGCTTGACGATCATGCGGCCGGTGTCGGTGGTGCGGCCGATGACGGCGAAGTCGAGTTCCCACTTCTTGAAAATGGTCTGGGCGTCGGCCTCGCGGCCGGGCTTGAGGATCACCAGCATGCGCTCCTGGCTTTCCGACAGCATCATTTCGTAGGCGGTCATGCCGGCTTCGCGCTGGGGCACCTGGTCGAGATCCAACTCGATGCCGACGCCGCCCTTGTCGGCCATTTCCGATGTCGACGATGTCAGGCCGGCGGCGCCCATGTCCTGGATGGCGATGATCATGTCGGTGGCCATCAATTCCAGGCAGGCCTCGATCAACAATTTCTCGGTGAAGGGGTCGCCGACCTGCACTGTGGGGCGCTTCTCGTCTGTCTTGTCGTCGAACTCGGCCGACGCCATCGTGGCGCCGTGGATGCCGTCGCGGCCGGTTTTCGATCCCACGTAGATCACGGGAAGGCCGACGCCTTTGGCGGCGGAGTAGAAGATCTTGTCCTGCCTGGCGAGGCCGACGCACATGGCGTTGACGAGGATGTTGCCGTTGTAGCCGGGATCGAAATTGGTTTCACCACCGACGGTCGGCACGCCGACGCTGTTGCCGTAACCGCCGATGCCTGCGACGACGCCGGCCACTAGCCGCCGCGTCTTGGGGTGGCTGGGGTCACCGAAGCGGAGCGCATTGAGGTTGGCGATCGGGCGTGCGCCCATGGTGAAGACGTCGCGCATGATGCCGCCGACGCCGGTGGCGGCGCCCTGGTAGGGCTCGATATAGGAGGGGTGGTTATGGCTCTCCATCTTGAAGATGATGGCGTCGCCGTCGCCGATGTCGATCACCCCCGCATTCTCGCCGGGGCCTTGGATGACGCGCGGTCCTGTCGTGGGCAATTGCTTCAGCCAGAAGCGCGAAGACTTATACGAGCAGTGCTCCGACCACATCACCGAGAAGATGCCGAGTTCGAGCAGTGTCGGCTCGCGTCCGAGTATCTCCAGCAGGCGCGCGTATTCATCGCCCTTGAAGCCGTGTTCGGCAACCAGTGCGGCGGTGATTTCGGTGGGCTTGTGTGTGGGCGCGCTCATGACGGGCTCCCTCGCTGATTAAACCAGAAGATATCTGGCGGCTTATAGCGGGGAGACGGCGCAGAAAGCAAAAGGCGATGTGGGCGGTGGGTGGGGTGCAACTGGCCGCTTTGGTGCTATCAAATTCGTCATGGCCGCGCAGGCGGCCACCCAAGCATGTCGCAGTTTTGCGCAGCGAGAACAGCAACCTCTCAAGTTGCGCCCTCGTTTCAGCGGTGGTTTGTCTTCTGCTGCAAGTTGCTTGGGTGGCCGCCTGCGCGGCCAT
>JANXWC010000145.1 GCA_025351355.1 Hyphomicrobiaceae bacterium | reverse complement strand
CCGCCGCTGCCGGGCAACAGTCCGATATGGACGATGACCCCGCCAGGCTTGACCAAACGGCACGCGGCTTCGCGCGTGTTTTCCGCGCCGACCGCATCGATGACAAGATCGACGCTGGCGGCCAGGGGTTCGCAGGTCGCCCCGGGCTCGTAGGCGTTGAACGGGCCAGCTTTGCGGACCGTGGTTCGCCGGGCAGCATTGGGCTCGGCCACATGGATGCTCCGGCAGCCCGCCATCGCCAGCACCAGCGCCGAGGCAAGGCCGATCGCACCACCGCCAAGCACGACCGCCACCAGGCTTGTCGACGGTCGTGGCGACGCCCGTAAGCCAAGTTGCACTGCGTGATACGAAACGGCGACGGGCTCTGCCAGGGCAGCTTTGACGATATCAAAGCCTTCCGGAATCTCGACCAGGTTCTGCTCCGGGACACACACAAGCTCGGCAAATGCCCCCGGCCGCGGCATCATCGAGATAATCTGGCGAGCGCTGCAGAGGTGCGAACGTCCGTCGAGGCAGAAGGCGCAAGCCCCACACGTCACGAGCGGATTGACCGTAACCCGCCTGCCTTTCAGGCGGCCAGTCATCGCTACCCCTGCCGCTTCATGGCCGAGGATCAAAGGAGCCGGCCGTCGGCTGTCGTGGCCATGATAGGCGTGCATGTCGGAGCCGCAAATGCCGACCGCGTCGACCTTGACGACGACGTCGTCATAGCGCGGCACCGCGTCAGGCTCGTCGCGGAATGCGAGCGAATTGGGGCCTGTGTAGACGAGAGCTTTCATGAGGTGCTCATTTGGCTGTGAACCCGCCATCCACGTTGATCGTTTGTCCAGTGATGTAGGCGGACGCCTCGCTTGCGAGGAATACGGTGATGCCGTGCAGATCGGCGAGTGCGCCGTTGCGTCCGATTGCAGTTTGCGCGGCGTTCTTTGCAGCGCGATCCGGATCGTCGAATACGGGCGCGGTGAGCGGAGTGGGAAAGAAGCCCGGTGCAATCGCATTGCACGTGATGCCGTGACGCGACCACTCTTCGGCGATCGCGCGCGTCAGCTGCACGATACCACCCTTGCCGGCACCATAAGGGGCACTATTCGGAAAAGCCCGAATGGATTGCAGCGAAGCTAGATTGACGATCCTCCCCCACCGTCGTTCACGCATGGCAGGTGCGAGTTTCTGCGTAAGGAAAAACGGCGCGACCAAGTGCAACTTGAGATGAAGATCGAAGGCCGCAGGCGTAACCTCGCCGAACGGCTGCCGCAGGTTTACGCCGGCGGCGTTGACAAGAATGTCGATGCACGTGCCCTGGGCGGCGATGCTTCGCGCCATGTCGTCGATGGCGTTCGTCTCCGTCAGGTCGCAGGCAAAGGGCGCGGCTACAATCTCCTCGGATGACAGCGACGCAACTGCTTGATCAAGCTCGTGCGCACGCCGCGCGACCAGAACGACCCGCGCGCCAGCCAACCCCAGAGCCCTCGCCATCGCCAAGCCGATGCCGGAGTTGCCGCCTGTGATGAGCGCGGTGCGGCCATCGAGTTCAAACAATTGCGATATGCGGCTCATCTCTGCTGCTCCGACTACGCTACCGGTTCGCCGAGATCGAAGTTATGGCCGGGGAAGTATTTCGACATCCGATCGTCGGCCGTCCGCGCGTGAGCTTCCATGCCTTCGAGGCGAGAGATGCGGGCTGTCACCTGCGCGACGGTCTTGCAGGCCTCTCGGTTCATGCGTTGCCAGGTGAGCGGCTTCAAAAATTTGTGTACCGAAAGCCCAGCTGAATAACGGGCGGCGAATTTCGTCGGCAGGATATGGTTGGGTCCAGATGCCTTATCGCCGAAAGCAACGGTCGTCTCCTCGCCGAGAAACAGCGAGCCGTAGTTGGACAAGTTTTTGAGCCACCATTCGAGATCGTTCGCGTGGACTTCGAGGTGCTCTGAGGCATAGCGGTCGGACACTTCTACCAATTCTTCTCGGCTCGAACATACGATGACTTCACCGTAGTCGCGCCAAGCAGCGGTTGCCGCGTCGCGCGCAGTCGGTGGCAGCGCCGCGATCAATTTTGGAACTAAGTCCATTACCATTTCCGCCAATGCCTGCGAACTGGTGAACAGCCATGCTGGGCTTTCATGCCCATGCTCGCACTGCCCGACGAGATCAGATGCCACGATCGCCGGATCGGCGCTGTCGTCGGCAATGACGGCGACCTCGGACGGTCCTGCGAAGACGTCGATCCCGACCTTGCCGAACAGCATGCGCTTGGCTTCAGCCACGAACTTATTGCCGGGCCCGACGATGATGTCCGCTGGCTTGCCGCTGAACAAACCGTAGGCCATGGCGGCAATGGCCTGCACGCCGCCGAGCGTCATGACGATGTCGGCACCGGCAACCTTCATTGCGTAGAGAACATAGGGGTGAATGCCTTCGCCCTTGAACGGCGTCGAGCACGCAACGACGGTTTTCACGCCGGCCGCCTTGGCGGTTGCAATCGACATGTAGGCCGATGCGATGTGTGCGTATCGGCCGGTCGGCACATAACAGCCCGCGACGTTGCACGGCACGAGTTTCTGGCCGGCGATCAGCCCAGGCGCCAGTTCGACGGAAAAATCCTGTACCGAGTT
>JANXWC010000139.1 GCA_025351355.1 Hyphomicrobiaceae bacterium | reverse complement strand
AAGGAAGGCAACCTGGCCTGCCTCGACGGCAAGATGGATTTCGACGGCAACGCGCTGTTCCGGCACAAGGACATCGTGGCATTGCGCGACCTGACGGAAGAAGACCCGGCGGAAGTCGAAGCCTCCAAGTATGATCTGTCGTACGTCAAGCTCGATGGCCAGATCGGCTGCCTGGTCAACGGCGCCGGACTTGCCATGGCGACGATGGACATCATCAAGCTGTATGGCCTGGAGCCGGCCAACTTCCTCGACGTCGGCGGGTCCGCATCGAAGGAAAAGGTTTCAGCAGCCTTCAAGATCATTCTCAACGATCCCAACGTGAAGGGCATTCTGGTCAACATCTTCGGCGGCATCATGCGTTGCGACATCATCGCCGAAGGCGTGGTGGCGGCGGCGCGCGAGTTGGGCGTCAAGGTGCCGCTGGTGGTGCGTCTGGAAGGCACCAACGTCGAGCTGGGCAAGAAGATCATGGCCGAGAGCGGGCTCAAGATCACCAGCGCCGACAACCTTGCCGACGCCGCCAAGAAGATCACCGACGAGGTCAAGGCGCACGGGTGAGGCGTCTGCTCGGAGCAGATGTTGAGAGGCGGATTTCAGCGCATGGCGAGCGCGGTGGAATTCGCCAGCGCCGGTAGTGTCGGACGCAGGCCTTTCGGCGTCTGCTGCAAGAGCCACCAGCCGATGCCGCCGGTGGCCAGTGTTGCGAGCAGCAGCAACAACGTGTCGAACCACGCACTGAACGTGCGTTGGGCTGCGCGTTCTTCCGCAGCATCATTGTCGAGTTCGCCGTCCATCCCGGCGAGCCCCGCGCTGGACAGGTTGCCCATGGGCCGACCATTGCCGATGCGGCCGCCGTGGGTGGGATAGATGTTGCCTTTGGATTCTTCGGCAGTGAAGCCGGGGACGGAATGGAAGCTGCGGGCACTTTCGACCGTTCCGCCGATTTTGTTCAGCACGGGCGGCGCCAGAATGGGGTCGCCAGGATGGGCGGCGATCTTATTGTACAGCGTGCTGTGCTTGATGAGGTCCTGGCTGCTCAGGTTGTTGCGTTTTTCGGCGGCGGCCAGATCGGTGTGGGGGCGCGTGCCGGCAGGTGGCGGCGCTGTGACATGGGAAGGCTTGAAGGTCGCTTGCAGATTGTTGAGCGGCTGGATTGCCGTGGTCGGCACGCCGGTGCCGCCGTTGCCGCCGCTCTTCGATAATCCCGTGCCGCCGGACGAGGATTTGAGATCGCCGGCGCCGTGCGAGCCGCCGCTGCCGCCCGCGGACGCGTCAGTTGCGGCCACCACCACGAGGGCAGTTGCTGTGAAACAACGGATGCTGAGGGAACGGAGACGCACGACAAGGCCTGACGTTGGACGACGGTTGCATTCAGCACGCGCGGGCCTAAGATCGGCCTAACCGGGGCCGGTAACTTCCTGACGTGGCTAAGAAAGGGTTAAGGCGGGGGTGATGCCTGTCGGCGGGTGGGTCGAACGGAATTCGGCCTGCGGTCTGTCCGCGTAACGGTCGCAAATCGAACAAGGATGGGCTGTAGGCGGCGTTTACCAATAGGGGATTGGTTGGGTGGCGCACAAAGCGTGCAAGCCGCCTGCGGCTAAATTCATGGCGGCATTCGCATTAACGCTATCGGGGTGCGGAAAGGGCCGTTTTACCCGAGTGTGACGCCGCAACGTTCGGCCCACCCCAGTCCCGCCAGCGTACCGTTACGCGGTTTGTACTCGCAGCCGATCCAGCCGGTGTAGCCGGAGCGATCGATCTCATGGAACAGGTGGCGGAAGTTGAGTTCGCCATCATCGGGTTCGCCGCGATCGGGCGGGCTGGCAATCTGATAGTGGCGCGCGAGATGGCCGAACTCGCGGATGGCCATCACGACGTCGCCCTGCATGACCTGCCGGTGATACAAGTCGAACTGCAGCCCCACGTTCGGCGCGCCGACTTCGTGGATGATCGAGCGGGCATCTTCCGTCAGGTTGAGGAAATAGCCGGGGATGTCGCGGGTATTGATAGGCTCGATGATCACGTCGATGCCGAGGGGAGCGCACATGCGCGCCGCGGTCTTGAGATTGGCGACGTAGGTCTTGCGTTCGGCGCCGTGATGGCGGAGGCCGGCCATGGCGAACAGCCGTTGGCAGCCGAGCGTGCGGGCATAGTCGAGCGCGCCGGCGACCGCCTTCTCGAACTCGGCTTCGCGGCCGGGGATGGCGCTCATGCCGCGTTCGCCCTTGCTGAAGTCGCCGTGCGCCATGTTGAACAGGGCTTGCGTCAGATTATGTTTTTGCAGCCGCGCGGCAATCTCGGCTTTCGGCGCGTCGAACGGATTGAGAAACTCGACGGCCTTGAAGCCGGCCTTGGCCGCCGCCTCAAAGCGATCGAGAAACGGCAACTCGGTAAACAGGAACGAGAGATTGGCCGCGAAACGGGGCATGGCGTGAACTCCGGCTGAGTGTGCTGGCGGTCATACCGGTCATGCCGCCAACTCGCGCCGATGGCAAGGGTGGGTTTCTGTGGAGCGATTGGCGCCGGCACGTCGGCGCCCCATCACGACCGGGTGACGAACGGACCGAGGCCGCCGGATGCTACGCTCATGGTGCGAACGTGAAAGGCTCCACTTCCGGCAATTGGTCGAGCAAAAGCAAACAGCAGATTATCTGCCAGTGCTCACGAATGCATGTATGCGCCGCGTAACTTCGTCGTCATGACCCAGCCAAATATGGCCGCCATCTGGAAGAATGGTCAATTGCGCATGCGGCACAATCTCTGCGATCTTGCGCGCAGTTGCGGCTGTTCCAAAGCGGTCGTCTTCTGCCGAGATGAGGAGAACGGGCATGTTGAGGCGTGAAAAATCCATTTTTGATGGATGCCCTGCCTGCCTTGCATCGTTCATCATGCCGTTTGCTCTCGCATGGATCGGCATAATTTCGGACAGTATGGCAAAGGCCCGCGCCCGTTCACTGAGGCTGACTTTCAACAATAGGCGGGGGTCGGTTGCTAGTAGCGTGCCGATTAGTCTTTCAGGTGCCAATTCGAGCGCCGACCAATAGATAAAATCCGAGTTTAGCAGACTTCGCACAGCCTTTTGTTGCAGAGCGGTCATTTCGACGGGATCGCTCCCGCTTACATTGGCTGCAGGAACAAGCAGGATCAGAGCGGTACATCGATCCGGATGTCGAAGCGCGAAAGCCGTGGCAGACAATGCCCCTGCCGAGCCGCCCATCACCGGAAGCCGTTCGATGCCGAGATGATCGAGCATGGTTACAAAGGCATCGGCCTGATTGGCTAGCGACGGATCAGCGGGAAAACTGCTGCGCAAATAGCCGAATCGGGATGGAGAAATGATCTTATTGTTTTGCTGCTGAAGCGCGTATGTGAAGCGCAGTCCTTGATCGAAACCACCTCCGGTACCGTGGATCATTAGCAACGGCGCGCCAGTACCAGCGACCGCATATTCGAGCGTGCCGAATGGCGTCATTATGGTCGTGCTTCGACCAGAGACACGCTTTTCTGCTGTTGCTAACGCATGCCGAAAACCGGACCAAGCATATCCTGCACCCAGCAGTGCAACGGCACCGGTACCAACAAGCCACTGCCGACGCGTTGTTGATATCATTACCGTTCACTCTTGCCGACAAATACCGGCAAAAGCGCGGCGATGGTCTGGGCAGACAGTCCGAGTAACCCTGCTGACGTCGCCAGCGCCGCCCATTGTTCGGCCAGCGTTCGTGCGAAAAGTGTCACGCCCAGCAGCGTTTCAAAAATCAGCAACAGTGCAAGGAACCACAGTGCCATTGCCCAGCGGATCGCAGGCGTGCGTGGCACTTGCCAGTGTTGAATAGCCCAGTGACAAAGGAAAAATGCCGCTGTCAACATTAGCGGCACTTCCACGCATGTTGCCGCGAGCTGTCCAAACCGCGGTGCGATGAAGGTCACCCGGATTGCTCCCAAAGCAAAGCCTAGCGCGAACAGCGCCAGAAAATATGCGGTTCCAGCGATCAGTGCTCGGTTCAAATTGGCTCCATATCGCTGAGGCGATGGAAGATGAGGCACCGGTCCAATAGCACCGTTGCCACTCAAGCTTAGGTCTTGTCGCGATCCGAGGCAAAGCGCAAAGCCCGCCGGTTCGCGTTTCGGGTGCGCCCGCGATGTCACCCATTTCGACAACTTGCGTGTCGCACCACGCATCTCCATGGCCTTACGGCCTTACTAACGCGCCACCACACCTGAGACCACGCGACGCTGGTCAGCGTCATGGCATGGCCTTAAACACGGAGCAGTGCGCCGTACCGTGCTTCGCGTCCGTTGGAAACCGCTGCCCCATGACTGCAAACGCTCCCGCCACCCGCCGCCTGCCGCTTGTCCTCGCCATCGCGCTGCGTGAATTGCGCGCTGGCGGAAATGGCTTCGCGGTGTTCGTCGCCTGCATTGCATTGGGGGTTGCCGTCATCACCGGGGTCGGCGCCTTGGGTGACGCCATCCGCACCAGTTTCGAGCGGCAGGGTGCGGCGCTGCTGGGCGGCGATGTGACGTTGGCGCGACCGCATGCGCGCGCCACCGCCGAAGAAAGCGCGTGGCTCACGCGGCAGGGTGTGGTCAGCGAACAGGCCAATGTGCGCGCGATGGCGCGACGGCCGGATGGTCAGGAGCAGGCGCTCGTCGAGATCAAAGGCGTCGATGAGCGTTATCCGCTGGTCGGCGCGGTGCGACTGTCAGATGGGCTCAGTCTTGGGCAGGTGCTGTTCAAGGACGATGGCGTGGCACTTGAGCCGATCCTGCTCGACCGGCTCAATCTCAAGATCGGCGACCGCATCCAGCTCGGCCGCACCGAGCACGTCATCCGCGCCTCTATTCTCGCCGAGCCCGACAAAATTGCCGATCGCATGTCCGTTGGCCCGCGCATTCTGATCGCGACTAAGAATCTGGCCGCCACCGGCTTCATCGATCCCGGCAGCCTGGTGACCTGGCGCTACGCGATCAACCTTAGCGATGCCGCGCTGTCCGCCGCGCGGGCCGACAGCGCGCAGGGGTTGCAAAGTTTTCGCAAGGCAGCGGAGGCGGCATTGCCGGAAGGCGGTTTCACGTTGCGCGACCGGCGCGATCCGTCGCCGCAGGTCACGCGTACGCTGGAACGGCTGCGGCAATTTCTGACACTGCTGGGTTTGACTGCCCTGCTGGTCGGCGGCGTCGGCGTGGCCAATGCGGTTGAGACCTACATCGATCGTCGCCGGGCAGTGATTGCCACCATGAAAAGCCTGGGGGCCACGGCGCGCGTTATTTTCAACGTACATCTGACGCAAGTCATGTTGTTTGCGGCTGTTGGTACGGCCATCGGCCTGGTGGTGGGAGCGCTGGTACCTTTGCTGATTTCATCGGTTTATGCCGAGGTGCTGCCGATCGAGGCGGATATCTCCATCCGGCCGACAAGTTTGCTGCTAGCTGCAGCCTATGGCCTGCTGGTCGCACTGGTGTTTACTTTGTGGCCGCTGGGGCGCGCCGAGCTGATCCGCCCGGCCGTGCTGTTTCGTGACGAGGTGTCGGAAGATGGCGGGCGGCCGCCTAACCGGATCATCGCGGCGACGGCGTTGGCGGTCGCTGCATTGTTCGGCTTGGCCGTCGTCGGTGCTGAAGCCAAGATGCTGGTGGTCTATTATTGTCTCGCGGTGGTTGGAGCGCTGGCTATTTTTGCGGGCCTCGGAACCGCACTCGGCTGGGCCGCCCGTCGTATCCCACGTCCCGCTCGCCCGGAATTGGCGCTGGCGTTGGGTGACATCGGCGCTCCCGGCGGATTGACGCGCTCTGTCGTGCTCTCCCTCGGCACGGGATTGTCGCTGCTGGTCGCCGTGGCGCTGGTTGATCGCTCCATCGTTGCCGAGATCGAGGATCGTGTACCCGTCTCCAGTCCCAACTATTTCGTGCTCGACATCGCCAAATCCGAGCTGCCGGACTTTACGTCGCTGGTGCAGAAAGTGGCGCCGGGCACCCAGATGCATACCGCGCCGATGCTGCGTGGCCGCATTATCAAGGTTGGCGGCACGCCAGCCGAAAAGGCCAAGGCCAAGCCCGAAGTCAGCTGGGTGTTGAACGGAGATCGCGGGCTGACCTATGGCGACACTGTACCGGAGGGTTCGACGGTAACCGAGGGTAGCTGGTGGCCCGCCAACTATGACGGTCCGCCGCTGGTGTCGGTCGAAGGTGAGATCGCACGCGGTCTCAACCTCAAGATCGGCGATACCGTCACCGTCAATATTCTCGGCCGCAACGTTGAGGCGCGCATCGCCAACCTCCGCGACGTCAAATGGGAAAGCCTGGCGTTAAATTTTGTGCTCGTGTTCACGCCGAATACGCTTGCCGGCGCGCCGCACAAGCTGCTGGCGACGCTGACGCTGCCGAAGGAGGCGCCGATTGCGCTGGAAGCGACGCTCGCGCGCGAGATCGGCAAGGCGTTTCCGGCCGCAACGGCTATTCGCGTCAAGGATGCGATCAACCAGTTCACCGCCGTCTTCGTGCGGATCATGACAGCGATCCGGGTGGCCGGCTCGATCACGCTGGCGGCCGGGGCGCTGGTGCTGGCTGGCGCCTTGGCCACCGCGCAGCGCCGCCGGATCAAGCAAGCCGTCATTCTCAAGACGTTGGGTGCCACCCGCCGTCGTATTTTGACGACGCATTTCGTCGAGTACGGCATCCTGGCGGTGTGCACGGCGCTGATCGCCACGCTGGTGGGTGGGGTCTGTGCCTGGATCGTAGTAACCAAAGTCATGAAACTGGAGTTTACCTTTGGCCCGATGGCCGTCGTGCAGGCTTTGGGCGTTGCACTGGCGCTGGTGGGGCTATTCGGTGGTCTTGGAACCTGGCGAGTGTTGGCCGCCCGCGCCGTGCCGTATTTGCGCGCTACTTGAAACTTGTTGGGTGCTTCACCAATTGATTGCCAAGCTGACGCATGGGGCTTGAGTTTTGCAGGCAATCACAGTCATAGTGCCGCACCGTTCACCTTCAAAGGCGTCCGCTTTACAACCACGGGATGAAATCAATGGCTCAGTTTGACCAACAGTATGCGCGGCCCGGCTATGCTGCTGGCCCCGCTGCAACGTTCGATACGGCGCTCCGGGCCTACATGCTCAGCGTCTACAACTACATGGCCGGCGGCGTCGCGCTGACGGGTCTTGTGGCATACACCATCAATCAGTTGTCGGTCACCACCGATAGCTCGCAAGCCGTCGGGCGCATGGGCAACAAATTGCTGACGCCCTTTGGGCAGATGCTTTATGGCACACCGCTGATGTGGGTGCTGGTGTTCGCGCCGCTGGCGTTCGTGTTCTTCCTGTCGTTCCGCGTCTACAAAATGAGCGTCGGGGCGACACAGTTGAGCTTCTGGCTGTTCGCCGCAGTCATGGGCGCGTCGATGTCGACCATTCTGCTGCGGTACACGGGACAGTCCGTCGCACAGGTGTTCTTCATCACCGCTGCCGCCTTCGGCGCGCTCAGCACCTGGGGCTACGTCACCAAGCGTGACATCTCCGGCTTCGGCTCGTTCCTGATCATGGGAGTCGTGGGTCTGATCCTCGCCGGCCTCGTCAACATCTTCATGCAGTCGTCGGCGCTGCAGTTCGCCATCTCGGCGCTCGGCTTGCTGATCTTCTCGGGCCTCACCGCCTATGACACGCAGCAGATCAAGGACAACTTCTACGCCGTCGCCCACGACAGCGGCGTCATGACCAAGTCCGCCATCATGGGCGCGCTGAACCTCTACCTGGACTTCATCAACATGTTCCAGTCGCTGCTGGGCCTCATCGGCAATCGCGACTGACCTGTCTGATGAACTGAGACGCTTGCCGGTTCGCCGGTGGGCCATGGGGCCCCGCTCACCCGAGCGGGGCCTTTGTCATGGTTAGAGGCGTAGGTTGGGCCAAGCGCTGTAGCGCGACCCAACGATTGCAGCCAGGGGTCGGTTGTTTGGTCGCGCAGGCGCTTGACCCAAACTACATTTTTACTAGGAAGGTCACGACACTTCTCTTCTCCCCGCGCGCGGGGAGAAGGGAAAAAGCATCACGCCGCCGCCAACTCCCCCTTCAACCCACGCGCTATCAGTGCACGCGTTTCCGCCACGCCGTAGAGCTCGATGAAGCTGCCGAAGCGCGGCCCTTGGCTCTGGCCGAGCAGCACTTCGTAGATGGCCTGGAACCAGCCGCGCAGTGTTTCCTTGGTGTAGCCGTTGTCCTTGCCGGCGGCGTAGACGAGGTCCTGCAGTTCGCTGCCCGTCGCACCGGCGGGAGACGCCGCCAACAACGCGTCCAACGCACGCAAGGCCGTCGCTTCTTCCGGTGTGGCGGCGCGGAATTTCTTCGTCGGCTTGATGAAGTCGCGATAGTAGTTGATCGCGTAGCCGGCGAGATGATCCATGATGGGAAACTTCTCAGGCGTGGCGTCGGCCGCATAGCGGCGGATGAAGCCCCACAGCACGTTTCTGTCTTCGGTGTTTGACACGCCGACCAGATTGAGCAGCAAGCCGAACGTAATCGGCAATTCGGCGTGCGGTGGCGTGCCGCCGTGAATATGCCAGGCGGGATTGTCGAGCTTGGCCTTCGGTTCCTGCTGCGGATAGGCCGAGATGAACTGCAGGTACTCATCGGCAGCGCGCGGGATCACGTCGAAGAACAGCTTCTTGGCGCTGCGCGGCTTCTGGAACATGAACAGCGACAGGCTCTCAGGCGAGGCGTACTTGAGCCAGTCTTCGATCGTCAGGCCGTTGCCCTTTGACTTGGAAATCTTCTGTCCCTTCTCGTCGAGGAACAGTTCGTAGTTGAAGCCCTCCGGCGGCGCGCCGCCCATTGCCTTGCAGATCTGCGACGACAAGGTGACGCTCTCGATCAGATCCTTGCCGGCCATTTCATAGTCGACGCCGAGCGCGGTCCAACGCATCGCCCAATCGGCCTTCCACTGGCACTTCACGGCGCCGCCGGTGACCTTGGTTTCGACCTTCTTGCCGCTGACCGGATCGACGTAGACGATGGTGCCCTTGTCCGGGTGCATTTCCACCATCGGCACCTGCAGCACCTTCCCGCTGGTCGGGCAGATGGGCAGGAACGGCGAGTAGGTGGCGCGCCGATCTGGCCCGAGCGTCGGCAGGATGATGTGCATTACCTTGTCATAGACGCTGAGCATCTTGAGCAGCGTGGCGTCCATCATGCCCGACGCATAGCAATCGGTGGCCGAGAAAAACTCGTATTCGAATCCGAACTGATCGAGAAACTTGCGCAGACGCGCATTGTTGTGGGCCGCGAAACTCGGATACGGATTCTCCTTTGCGCCTTCGGATGCCGACGTCTCATCTGGCGCCTTGGAAAACGGATTCGGTATCCGCGACAGCGGTATGTCGAGATAGGCGGTCAGCATCGCCTTGTTCGGCACGTTGTCGGGTACCTTGCGCAATCCGTCCATGTCGTCGGAAAAGCAGATCAGGCGCGTCTTCCGCTTACCCTCGGTCAAGGCTTCGAACGCGTGACGAACCATGCTGGTGCGTGCGACCTCGCCGAAGGTGCCGATATGCGGCAGCCCGCTCGGCCCGTAACCGGTCTCGAAGATGACGGTCTTGTCTTTGCCACCGGGCATCTTGTCGAGCCGCGCTATCAAGCGTCGTGCTTCCTCGAACGGCCAAGCGCGAGCATCGGCGAGGGCCGTGGAGATGGTCGGATCGAGAGGCGTCATGAGGCGTAATCCAGGATAATACGAGGCAGCAACTTACCCGTCCGGATCGACGGGCGCGTGTCGTGAGCGTGGGCGCGCACAGTAGGTAGCACGTCCTCCCGCGTCAACGCGCGTACACACAAGCCTGTCATGGAAAACGCGTCATGGAAAAATGGACAAGGAAAAATGGTTGCCGACCCGGCGGCCAAATGAGACGATAGCTGATCTTGCGCATTACCTAATCTTTCACCAATTTTTTATTGTTTTCGGAGCCAAGCTCATGAGCAACTTCAGAAAACGTGCTGGATTTCTCGCCTATTACGGCACTGTCATCTGTCGCCATTGGGTAGTTTTTCTGCCGATCCTCGCCATCGTCCCCATGGCCGTTGCCGGATTGCTCGGACGCGGGCTCGGCATTCAATACCTGTTCCGTGACCAGAAAACTCCGTTTGATGCCTCCTTCAGCGGCGACAGTGCGTGGCTCATTCCGTTGCGGATGTTCGGCAGCGCCTATTTCGAGACGCAGGTTTACGCCACCGCCCTCTTGGGACTGTTGTGGACAACGGCGCTGCTACTGGAGGACAAGTTCGCGCGCCTCAACCGCACCTACCTGCCAAACGAATCGCGGGTGTTTCACTATTTACCGGGCGTCGCGCTGTTGGGGCTGGTGCCGCTATTGGCGGCCTTTACACAACTGTCCCGACAGATCATCTACGACACCAGCACGTCGATCTTCATGCTGTTGCTGCCGTTGGTCGGTTATCTGCTCGGGCTGTGCGTGTTCTACGTCACGAGTAAAGCTGCATTTTGGTTGGGCGACCGCTTCAAAATCGGAAAAATTTCGGCGACCCTCAGCATCAGCTGCTTTGTTATCGCCATCGCCGCGCACATTCCTGTCGTACTGCCGGCAAAACTGCTGTTCATCATCCTGGCCTGCTTTATCGTGGTGTATACGGCATTGCAGCTGGTCGGGCCGACGGCCCGTGTCGTTATTCTAGGCGGCGCGCTGCTGTATGCCGGTGGCGTCAATAGTTTCCGTTCCGAGAAGTACGGTTTTCCGGAGATGGTTCCGCATTACAGCAAGAAGCTGCATGAGCGCCCCACCCTGCGCTCGTATTGGAACGACAATCATCGCGTTACTAACGCTTTGGATCTTGACCGGCGACAAGCCCTCGGCTGCCGTCCTACCGACAATGCGCTGGGACATGGCCTGATCGATCCGATCGCCAATCTGCAACGATGGTATCAAAATGTTGTGCCGCCGTCGGCCGATCGTGGTGGTGCGGCTTTGCGACAGCCGAAAATGGTGCTGATGGCCACTTCGGGCGGCGCCTATCGCGCGACGTACTGGACCGCACGGACGATCGAAATGCTGCTAGCGGACGATCGTCCAGGCGGCCCACTATCGGGATTTCGCAGCAACATCCGCCTGTTGACGGGCGCGTCGGGCGGCATGGTCGCGTCAGCCTACTTCGCCGTCGAAGATCCTGCGGACGAGGCGCGGACCGCGCTGGATTTGAAAATTCGCGACGATATCAAGTCTGCACTCGACAATCGCGCCGATTGGCGACGTCCGTTCTCGTCGATCATTCGTAATCCGCTGGCCAGCGACTGGGATTCGCTCTCGGCGATTGCGCGCCAGATGGTGCTGGTTGATATGCCGGGATTCTTGCTGCCGTTCGGGCGGGAGGATGATCGTGGCCGCGAACTGGAGCGCCACTGGAAAACACTCGACAAAAATTTCGGCTCGCTGCGCGACAGCGAGGCCCGCGGCATCCGGCCATCAATGGTCGTGTCGCCGACTTTGGCGGATACGGGCTTGCCGTTGCTCATTTCCAATCTCGATCTCGATACGATTTATCGCGACAAGAAAGAGGCGATTGAACTCTTCAAGCTGCTGCCGGGCACGCAGGCAACCGTCAAAGTGCAGACCGCCGTCAGGATGAGTGCGACGTTTCCCTTCATCTCACCGGGCGTGCGCCTGCCGACCAGTCCGCCCTATCGGGTAATTGACGCTGGCTATTACGACAATTTCGGCATCGGTGTTGCGGTGGCGTATTTGAGCGAACCGGCGATCAAGTCATGGCTGCAGCGTTGCACGTCCGGCGTCATGGTTGTGCAGATCCGCGCCTGGCCACAGGATGCCGGCGATACCGCGCCGCTGGCACCGGTCAAGCCGGGTTTGGTAGCGAAATGGACAAACGCCTTCGCGTGGCTCACGACACCGATCGAGGGCGTGGCCAACGCTCGCAGCACGACGAATTTTTTTCGCAATCGCCGCGAACTGTGTGCGCTGCAGGATCTTTATCGCAATTACCGGGTAGCGGGACCTCGCAAGGCGGTGGGGAGTGAATGCCAGGACGACAAGGATTTCCTGCAGACGGTCGAATTCGAGCCGCTCAAGCTTGATGACGGCGCAACGTTCACATGGGATCTGCATCCAAGCGAGCAATCTGAAATGACGGCGCTGCTCAAGGCGCCGAACATTGTCAATGCGCGCGCTGCGCTCGCCAAGTTCTGGAGAGAAGATCTGCAGTAGCCGATCAACCGCGATGCAGGCGCGCCATCACATCCGGAAGCACGCCGCCGATTTCGTGGATCACAAATGCCGTCAGAGTGCCAACCATCGCGCCGCTGGCGATGACGATCAACGGGCCGGCTTCGCCCGCGCTGGCGTCGACGATCATGCGGCCGAGGATGACATAGCCTAGTGTCATGGCGGCGGCGCCGGAAGCCAGAAAGCCGGTGAAGATGGCGCCTGTGACGTGGCGCTCGCTGATCCAACGCATACGCAAACTCTCCCGCCGCGCGCGAAACGTGCGCGCCCTGCTTGAAGCGCGCGAAACGTGCGCGCCCTGGGGGCAACCCTAGAGCCAGCGAGGGATGGTTGACAATAACTTAATTGGCATCCGGTGAATGTGCCAAATTGATACAATTCAGTGTGTTAACGCTTCGCGCGGAGACGGTCGAGCAGGTCAAGCGAGGGGTAGCCGTCGGCCGGCAAGCCGGCTGTCAATTGCGCCTGACGGATCGCTGCCCGCGTCGCATAGCCGAGTTTTCCGTCGGCTTCAGCAAGGGAGTGGCCGGCTCGGATCAGTACAGTTTGCAAGTCCTTGATCGCTTCAGGTGGCAGCGGAGTTGCCGGCGCCGGGCCACGGTTCAACGGCGGGGCGCCTTCTATGCGGGTCGCCAGATAGGCGGCCGTCACGGCATAGTTCAACGATTGGTTCCACTCGGTGAAAACCTTGAAGTTTGGGTAGGCGAGGAACGCCGGGCCACCGCGGCCCTGCAGCAGCACGAGCGAGGCTTCGAGCTGATCGGCGGCCAGCGGTTGCCCGTTGGCAAGTGTGATGCCTTGTTTGGCCCATGCCGCCGTGGGTTGTTTAATGTCCAGGCCGGCTTTTTCCCACGAGAATTTGCTAGGTACGCGCACTTCAACCAGCCAAGGCTGGCCGCGTGTCCAGCCGAGCGATTTGATGAAATTGCCGGTCGAGCCGATGATATCCGGTGCGCTCTTGAAGAGGTTGCGCTTGCCGTCGCCGTCGAAATCGACAGCGTATTTGAGATACAGCGTCGGCAGCATCTGCGTCTGGCCGAGTTCACCGGCCCACGAACTGATCATTTCCGATGGCATGAGATCACCGCGATCGACGATCTGCAAGGCGGCAAACAGTTCCTCGCGAAACATCTCGCCGCGGCGGCAATCCCAGGCCAGCGTGGCCAGCGAGCGCATGACCGGGCGTTTGCCCATGCCGGAGCCGAAGTCGCTCTCAAGTGCCCAGAAGGCCGTTATGACAGCGGCGGGAACCCCAAACTGCGCCTCTTCACGCTGGAAGATCGCGGCGTGCTGACGCATCTTTTCCTTGCCGGAACTGACGCGGTTGGACGTGGCGAGTTTGGCCTGGAAATCAAGGAAGCTCTGCGCAAAGAAGCTCTGGCCGCGATCGATGCGGATGATGTCGCGGTCCTCGGTGAGCCCGTCAAGCGCGGCTGTCAGCGTGGGTTGGTGAATGCCGCGCTTCAGGGCTTCCTGCCGCACGCCCTGCAACCAACGGTCGAACGGGCCGGACGTGTTCTGGCAATTGGGCGGCTTGGAGACAAACTTTACAGGCTCCTGGGCGTGCGCCCTAGCCATCAGGGTCGTCAGCAACAGGACGACGGAGGTGGCACGGGCAAAGACATGCAATGGCGACATTGTCGGAAGATCCTGCTGGTCTACAAAAAGTAACCGGCATCACCGCCACATGGTCGTGGCGCGGTCAAGGCGGCATCTGGCGCCCGCATGCGGCGCGATTGCAAGAACGGCCGCGGCGACGTAGGCATGGCCGGCAATCAACTGCGCACGGCGCGCGCGCCTAAATGTGATCGACGGACACCATGATGCCCCGTATTCCCGATGCTTACTTCTCCGTGATCGCCGAGCCGACCCAGGCTGCCTTCGCCGCGACCTACAACGCCGGCAAGGCGCAGGTGGTGTGGACCCGGCTGGTCGCCGATCTCGAAACACCGGTTTCGGCTTATCTCAAACTGTCCGATGGCCGTTCGATGACGTCGCTGCTGGAGTCGGTTGAGGGTGGTGCGGTACGCGGCCGCTATTCCTTTATCGGTGTCGCGCCGGATATCGTCTGGCGCGCGCACGGCAACGAGGCCGAAATCAATCGCAACCCGTCTAAACACCCCGAGCGTTTCAAGACTGAGAAATTGCCGACGCTTGAGGCCTTGCGCGCGCTGCTTGCAGAAAGCCGCATCGACCTGCCTAAGGGTTTGCCGCCCAATGCCGCCGGCGTGATCGGTTACATGGGCTACGATACGGTGCGGCTGATCGAGACATTGCCGCACGCGCCGGTGGACCATCTCGGCATTCCCGATGCGATCCTGATGCGGCCGACGACGATGGTGGTATTTGACAGCATCAAGGACGAAATGATCGTCGTGACGCCGGTTTACCCGAGCAAGTCGCTCGACGCGACGGCTGCCTACGATGCAGCGCTCGGGCGCCTCGCGGGAGTGATCGATGCGCTCGATCAGCCGACGCCGCACACGGCAATCGCCGGGCCTGAAGCGCTGGAATTGCCGGCCACCAGTTCCAACACCACGCCGGACGAGTACAAGGCGATGGTGGTGGCCGCGAAGGACTACATCGCCGCCGGCGATATTTTTCAGGTCGTGCTGTCGCAGCGGTTTTCGGCGCCGTTTGGCCTATCGTCGATGGCACTCTATCGCGCCTTGCGCCGCACCAATCCGTCGCCATTCCTGTTTCATCTCGATTTCGGCGGCTTTGCCATCGTCGGTTCCAGCCCGGAAATCCTGGTTCGCGTGCGCGACGGGCAGGTCACTATCCGTCCGCTGGCCGGGACGCGCCCGCGCGGGGCAACGCCAGAGGCAGACCTGCAACTCGAGCGCGATCTGCTTGCCGATCCGAAGGAGCGCGCCGAACATCTGATGCTGCTCGACCTCGGTCGCAACGATGTTGGTCGCGTGTCCGAGATCGGCAGCGTGCATGTGGCGCAGAGTTTCGAGATCGAGCGTTACAGTCACGTCATGCACATCTCGTCGACGGTGCACGGCATGCTCGACCGCGCGCGGCATGACGAAATCGACGCGCTGATGGCGGGCTTACCGGCGGGCACGCTATCGGGCGCGCCAAAAGTTCGTGCGATGGAGATCATCGACGAATTGGAAAAATCGAAGCGCTGTGCTTACGGTGGCTGCGTCGGCTATTTCTCCGCCGATGGCCAGATGGACACGTGCATCGTGCTGCGGACGGCCATCGTCAAGGACGGCATGATCCATGTGCAGAGCGGGGCTGGTGTGGTCAACGACAGCGTTCCCGAGGCCGAGCAACAGGAGTGCATCATGAAAGCCGCGGCCCTGTTCCGGGCAGCTGAGGAAGCCGTCCGCTTCGCGAGCCGCGGCAAGCGCGGCAACCGTTAGAGCGAGAGCGAGGCGGCGATGGTGAAGCTGCTTATAGGGTTGGCAATTTCGTATGGCTTGGCCCTCGCGGGGGGCTTCGCGCTGCAGCGGCGCCTGCTTTACCTGATCGATCCCGTACATGTATTGCCGAGCGAAGCGGGGCTTCCAGTGGTCACGGAATTGACGATCATGGCGCCGGATGGAGCGCAGGTGATCGCCTGGTACAGCAAGGCGCAACCGGGCCAGCGGACACTGCTTTATTTTCACGGCAACGGCGGTTCGCTGGCCGATCGCAGGCCGCGCTTCGAGCGCTTCATGGGCGAAGGCTGGGGTGTGTTGATGATGACCTATCGCGGCTACGGCGGTTCGAGTGGCATGCCGACCGAAACCGACAATGTCGCCGATGCCATCCGCGCCTTCGATCGGCTGGTGTCACTCGGGGTGCGGCCGGATGAAATTGTTCTTTATGGCGAGAGCCTGGGAACCGGCGTTGCCAACCAGGTGGCTTTAGACCGTCGGCCCGCTGGCCTGATCCTGGATGCGCCGTTTACGTCTATTCCCGATGTTGCCAAGCGCCGGTTCTGGTACGTGCCGGTGCGGTTGATCATGCGCGATCGCTATGAAACCAAAGCCATCATCGGCAGGATCGGGGTGCCACTGCTGATCATTCATGGCACGCAGGACGAAACTGTGCCGATCGAGATGGGGCGTCGTCTGGCGCAATTGGCGCACGAACCGAAGACACTCGTCGAACTACCCAACGCCGGTCATAGTAACCTATTTAGCGAAGGCAACGATGGTTTGGGCGCAATGCGTAATTTTATCATTGGCCTGCCCTAGAGTGAGGCCGACTCCGTGACACACAAGCGCCCCGGACCTGGGAGCCGGGGCGCTTGATAAATCGGACTGGGTAAACCAGAATTTCGTTGGTCTGGATTTTAGCGGGCGCCGAAGCCGCCGCCGCCGAAGCCACCACCACCACTACCACCGCCGCCGAAGCCGCCGCCTTCGCCGCCAGCGCCACCCGTGCCGCCACGACCGCCGGGGCCACCACGGCCTGGACCGCCACGGCCCGGCATCAATTTGGCCGCCGCAGCCTTGCCGCGCTGACCGTTCGGCATGATGCCTTCACGCTGGGCTTTCTTGCGCGCCAGCTTGCGGGCGCGACGGACGGCTTCCGCCTGTTCGCGGACGCGTTTTTCCGACGGCTTCTCGAAATGGTTGCGCAGCTTCATCTCGCGGAAGACGCCTTCGCGCTGCAACTTCTTCTTTAGCGCTTTCAGCGCCTGGTCGACATTATTGTCACGGACTTGAACGAGCACCCGGGTAAACCTCGCTTGGTTGTTGACAGGACAAAGCCGGCAACAGACCGGCAGACCGATGAATTTAGAAACTAGACTGAATTTCGTAACGGGACGTTCCAGGCGCATTCGGCAAGGACACCGCTGAGGGGCAATGTCGTAACCATAGCACGGGAGCGCCGGAACTTTCGCGCCAGCTTGGGACGATCGTATCAAAAACCCCCGATGCTGTCCATGGGGCTGACAGGCAGCCAGAGTAAAAATTGGCCATGACGCCGCAGCCACTGCTTGCCACGGGGGTACAGAGACCTGATAGTTCGGGGTGAACCGGAGAAAACGTACCATGACGCAGAATTCTTCCCCAAGCGCCAAGCCACAGGCGACACCCATCCCCTCGGCTACGGTGATGGTGGTGCGCGACGGTCGGGAAGGAATCGAGGTCTTCATGCTGGTGCGCAACCGGATGGTCGATTTCGCGTCCGGCGCGCTGGTGTTTCCGGGCGGCAAAGTCGATGCAAGCGATCGCGATCCAGCGTGGGGCGAGTTGGCGCCGCTGAGTGTCTCGCATCCGGAACGTTCCTACTGGGTGGCCTCGGTTCGCGAGACGTTCGAGGAAACCGGCCTGCTCATCGCCGACCATCGCGCCGACAGCAAACCCGTAAAAGCCACCGAGGCGATCCGCATCACCGCTGCCGCGCAAAAAGACATTGCCGCGGGGACGCGTGGGTTTGCCGACTTGATCGCTGCGGAAGGCCTGGGGATTGCCACTCAGCGGATGGTGCATTTCGCCCACTGGATAACGCCCGCGACGATGCCTAAGCGATTTGACACGCACTTTTTCCTCGCCGAGGCGCCCGTTGGCCAACATGCCGTGCACGACGGCGGCGAAACCGTCGAAAGTGTGTGGATCAATCCGCTGCAGGCAATCGCCGAGGCGGAAGCGGGCAAGCGAACGTTGGTGCCGGCGACGACGCTGAACCTTGAGAAGCTGGGCAAGGCGCGTAACGTCGAACAAGCGTTTGCGCACGCGCGTGCCAGCCGTATTGTGGCAATCACGCCGGCAGTTGCGAAAGCCGAAGGCGGCATTCGCATCTCCATTCCGGCCGACGCCGGCTACGACACGCATGAAGTGTTCGTGCCCCGCGCCACACCAGCATAAGTGTTCGACGGCCAAGCAACCACGGATCAAACTGGCGTTGTGACAGATTTGCGCGCCGCATGTTGCGACGTGCCAAATAACCGCGTCAGGACAGTAATTCCAAGCAAAGTCGCCACGAACAGGAGTACCTGAATGCCGGCCGGGCGGGATACGTAGCCGACGAGCGCATGCATCACTCTGCCGAACAGGCTCTTTTCAGACAGCAGCCATGAGGTATCCCAGATCGGTGCGCCGAGATCGGGCACAAGGCCTGCCTGCACGAGAAATCCGGCGGCTTGCGAAGCCATGCCCGCGGCTAACAGCAGAACCATCCAATTGGTAACACTGAAGAGATAGCGAACCGGAATACGTAACAGGCCGAAGTACATGCCCGCGCCAGCAGCGATGCCACCGGCCAACCCGATCATGCCGCCAGCCAATAAAGCGTACGCGGCATCGTGTTCGCCGGCGGCGATGCCATTGAGGAACAACACAGTCTCCGAGCCTTCGCGCAGCACAGCCGATCCCGTCGCGAGCGCCAAGGCATAAAGCGGGCGATGACCCGAGGAAACGGCCGCGCCGATCGCGCCCAAATTTTGCGCCATCTCGCGGCCATGGGTGGCCATCCAGATGCTGTGCCAGCCGAGCATGACGACCGCGAGCGCGAGGACACTGGCGTTGAGCAGTTCCTGGCCAATTCCAGTTGCAACGTCAGCAATGTACCCGGCGAAAATTGCAACCAGAGCGGCTCCGACCACACCTCCGAAGATGCCGCCCGCAACCCAAACGCCGCGATCGGCGACACTTTTGGAAGCCGCCATGACGATCGAAACGATGAGCGCAGCTTCGAGGACTTCGCGAAAGACGATCAGGGCGGTAGCGAACATGTTGCTCGTTTCAACACGGATTTCGGGATGTTACACTCGAGGGCCTGCGGCTGGAAGATGACCTACTTGGCCACGATCTGGCCCGTCGCCGATTTGTTGAAGTCATCGACGAAAGGATAACTGCCAGGTTGCAGCGGGCCAATGAAAACACTACCACTCGCGCCTGCGGGGATGACTTTCTCGCGATTGAGTTCGGCGCTTTCAAATTCAGCCGACTTCTTGGTTGCGTTGGTTATTGTCAGTTTGAATTTAACGCCTGCCTTGACCTCTAACGTGCTTGGCTCGAACTTGCCATCACGGATAGTCAGGGTGTGGCTGGCTTCTTGCGCCACACCAACGCTGGTACTGGCAAATGTTATCAGTGCGGCAATAGTCAAAACATGCCACGGTCGGTTCGCGGTGAGGATCGCAGAAAAAGTCATCTCGAGGTCATCCCAATCTGTAGGGTTCAAGGCCCTGCCATCGGTTGCAGTGACTTTTTAAATTGCAGAACAACGGCGCGCTGTCAAAGCTTATGTTTTTGAATTAGAATGATTAAAAGGAGGGGTTTGGAGGCAAGGGTGAACTGGCGTACAAGAAAAAGGGGACCTTCTGGAGATCCCCTTGTTCAATTCGAATGCAGCTTAGTCGGTTGGTTCAGGCCGCCACATTGCCTTCGTCGCCGGGATCACGCAGCACATAGCCGCGGCCCCAAACCGTTTCGATGTAATGCTTGCCGCCGGTTGCAGCTTGCAGCTTCTTGCGCAATTTGCAGATGAACACGTCGATGATCTTTAATTCGGGCTCGTCCATGCCGCCATATAAGTGGTTGAGGAACATTTCCTTGGTCAGTGTCGTGCCTTTACGCAAGGAAAGCAGCTCAAGCATCTGGTATTCTTTGCCGGTCAGATGAACACGTTGGGCGTGTACTTCAACCGTTTTCGTGTCGAGATTGACCTTGAGGTCGCCGGTTTCGATGACCGACTGGGCATGGCCTTTGGAGCGCCGCACGATGGCATGAATGCGGGCGACCAGTTCGTCCTTGTGGAACGGCTTGGTCATGTAATCGTCGGCGCCGAAGCCGAGGCCGCGCACTTTGTCCTCGATGCCGATCAATCCGGAAAGGATGAGGATCGGGGTCTGAACCTTGGAGACCCGAAGTGTTTTCAAGACTTCGTAGCCACTCATATCGGGCAGATTGATATCGAGCAGAATGATATCGTAATCGTACAGCTTGCCAAGATCTACACCCTCTTCACCGAGATCGGTGGTGTAGATATTGAAACCTTCCGATTGGAGCATTAGTTCGATGCTTTGCGCTGTGGCGCTGTCATCTTCAATTAGAAGAACTCGCATGTCTTTCCTCTCGTCCCCTGCCTGATGACAGGCCGCTTGCCCTAGTTCGCAAAGAGAACGCCACAACGAATACTGAGCTCTATTTCCACGACGTTAACTGTCAAAAGTTAACAAACCCTAATTAACTTTTGCGGAAGGACTGAAAAATCTTCCCCATTCCGGCACATTTTTTTGACCATGCCGGTATCAAAACGGCACGCCCAATCAATCCCGTACATTGTTGAGCTGTCTTTGGAGGCGAAGCCTGAAAACGCACGCACTTCATGGGTTTGGGCCCATGGAGTGTATGCAGACGTCTGACTTTCCAGCTCGCCACCCGAAGTCGTGTGACATCGTTAACTGATTTGCGACTCGGCGGGGAAGTGTCAATTGTCGCAAATTCGGCAGATCTGGCCTGGATAGTTATTTAGAAGATGCAGCGTTGCTTTACCGCAACTTAAATGATTAATGGCAGATGATACACTCAGGTGAGGCGCAATCGGGCTGATCGTCCGCAACGCATCATTACCTAAAGGCCGGCGGTATGCTGATGGCCGAAGGAATTGGCACGATAGTTGATCTAGTTTTACTTGCCAGAACGAGTTGCAGGGGTATCGCGTCATGAAGTCCAGAGATTCGGCATTGCGCGCCAAGCGCTTCGACGTGGCTGAGAGATTGCGCAAGGCTGAGGATCTCAGGTCCATGATCAGGGACTTCGAGAACATGGCTGCTGATCTTGAGCGCCAGATTGTTTCCGAGGAAGAGCGGACCGGCGTGAAAGATGCCGCGCATTTCTCCTATTCAACCTTTGCCAAGGCCGCAGCCCTCCGGCGCGATAAGTTGCTTGTGTCAGTTGCCGATCTGAAGGCTCAGTTGGACGTTGCGATGGCCGCGCACGAACTGGCACGCGAATCGTTGGCGGCACTTGAAGCCGATGAAGCCCGAGACAACGCTCGGATGATCGGCAAGATCGAGCGCAATGGCGTCGCCTACGGTTGATTCTGCAACAGTTGCGAGTTTTTGCACCGCGCTGTAATTTATGCCCATTGTTGTTCGGTCGCCGTCTAGACATTGGCGCCTCTTTCGGGCCTACAGGTCCGATGCAAAATCTCAAATCTGATCGTCGCCATGGGCGTAAAATATCGTTGATCCCGGCGTCCGGAACATGGACAGGCCAAGGGGCAATTGCAGCGGTAGCGCTGCTACTGACGGGCTGCAGTGGAAATCCCAGTGCGGTGTTGAGCAATGTGCTGACGACCGCCTCTTTACCGGCTGCGTTGCCTGCCGCCGATTCCGCATTAGCCGCCCAACCGCCGACGGTGGTGTACGCGGCAATCGCGCAGAAAGCCCTCACATGCTGGATGGGTCCCCAGGGACCGCTCAAGAACACGTATATTTTCCATGCCGACGCCGCATCGCCGACCACAGGTGGCCAGGCCGAAATCGTGCTTCAGGAGCGTGACACCACGCAGAAACACCCGTGGGGTCCACGCGCCTTCCGTATCGATCTGACCCCCGAAGGTGGCGGCACCGATACGCGGGTCAGCATGACCAACATCAAGTTGCCCAAGGATTTGGCCGATGCGGTACGGACCGACGTCATCGGCTGGGCGCAAGGCGGCGATGGCTGTCAGGTGCAGGTGCTGCGACCACCGGTGGCGGAGCCCGTGCCGGCGCCAGCACCGACGGCTAACAAGGTCAAGAAGAGCAAGAGCGGTTAAGCGCTGCGGGAGGCGTACCAACCTGCATAATAGTGACGGTGGCAAGGACACGAGCACCACAAGCTGGCCGTTTTATGCAACCTGATTTTCGATCGCGCACGCCTGCTCCGTCTTACCCCTGCAGCGCCGCCCACATGTCGCGATCGCGCACGTCGGTCCAGATGGTGGGCCAGTCGATGCCGCGGGCTTCGTCGTAGGCGCGGGAGACATTGAACGGCAGGCAGTGCTCGTAAATGGCGTAGCTACCGAACGGCTTGTCCATCACCGCGCGCACTGCGGCGAAGGTTTCCTTCAACGACTTGCCCTGTGCCACAGCCAGTTCCGCCGGCTCGAATGTGGCGGCGAGGAAATCGCGCGTCAGCTTGATGGCCTCGGCAACTTTGGCAGCCCCCCCCAAGGCGTCGCCCCGGCCGGGCACCAATGCATGCGGTTTATACGTCTGCAGGCGGTCTAGTGTTGCCGGCCAGTCGCGGAAATGGGCGTCGCCGCAGTAGCATGCAGACTTGTATTCGACGAGATCGCCGGAGAACATGACGCTGGCGTCCGGCACCCATGCGACGGTATCACCGGCGGTGTGCCCGCGGCCGAGGTGGATGATGTCGACGCGCCGCTTGCCGAGCCATAGCGTCATGCGGTCGTTGAAGGTCACCGTTGGCCAGGTCATGCCGGGTGGCACGCTCTCGACGCCACGGAACAGGCGTGGAAAGCGGCCGATCTCGCTCGCCTTGTCCTGTTCACCGCGTTCAACGATCAGTTTGCGCGTGGTTTCGCTGGCGATCACCTCGGAGGCGGCAAAACCCGATGCGCCAAGCACCCGCACAGCATGATAATGCGATAGCAACACATACTTGATCGGCTTGTCGGTCACCGCTTTGACGCGGGCGATCACATCCTTGGCCATCGTCGGCGTGGCCTGCGCGTCGATTACCATGCAGCAGTCGTCGCCGACGATGACGCCGGTGTTGGGATCGCCCTCGGCAGTGTAGGCATAAAGGCCCGCCCCGAGGCTCGAGAAGCTGACCGTTTTTTCGCTCATGTCGCCTGTTGAAGCGAAGCCGGACTTGGTCATAGGTAGTCTCCAGAAATCTTGCGATGTGCGTCGCCGGCTCAGGATTTCGATGCCAACACCGGCGTCGCGGTCCAGCCCAGCATGGTCATGAACACGCCTAGGGCTGCAAAGAATAGCCCGACTTCGGGATTTTCCCGCGTGCGGCTCAATTGATAGAGGAAGGCATCGGCAAACGGTCGTGCATCAAACAAAGTGAGCAGCGCCAGTCGACCCAGATGTGGGACGAGCGCCATCAAGCCGCCGGCAATAATGACGCTGCCGATCCGCATGTCGCGCCGCCCCATAACACCACCAACCAGCCATGCCAGCGCCGGCACGATCAACAGCGTGGCCGCAAAGAGCGTCGTCTCATACGCTTTCATAGCGTACTACCTTCTGATCAATCGCGCCGAATACCGATGCACCGTTAGCGTCCAAAATTTCAAGCCGTACGCGATCGCCGAAGCTCAAAAACGGCGTCAGCGGTTTGCCGTGGCGAATGGTTTCGACCGTGCGGACTTCGGCGAGGCAAGTGTAGCCCGCGCCCCCCTCTGACATGGGCAGTCCCGGGCTGCCGTCGGCGCCTTTGTTCGATACCGTCCCCGAGCCGACAATGGTGCCGGCAGATAGCCGCCGCGTCTTCGCCGCGTGGACGATCAGATCGGCGAACGAGAATGTCATGTCGTGGCCCGCATTGGGCGCGCCGAGACCTGTGCCGTTGATCGAGGTGTGCAAGGCAAGATGCACTTTACACGCGCGCCAGGCTGGCCCCAACTCGTCGGGGGTGACCGCCACGGGGGCAAAAGCGGTTGATGGTTTGCCGTGAAAGAAGCCGAAACCCTTGGCGAGTTCGCCGGGAATGAGATTGCGCAAGCTGACGTCGTTGGCGAGCATCAACAGGCGAATGTGGCCGGCAGCCTCGTCGGCAGCAACGCCCATCGGCACATCGCCCGTCACCACGGCGATTTCTCCTTCAAGATCGATCCCGAACGCGGCATCCGCGACGACGATGTCCTCGCGCGCGCCAGTCAGTGAATCCGAGCCGCCCTGGTACATCAGCGGATCCGTCCAGAAGCTGGATGGCATGTCGGCGCCGCGGGCCCGCCGCACCAGTTCCACATGGTTCACATAGGCCGAACCGTCGGCCCATTGATAAGCGCGCGGCAGCGGCGCCATCGCCTTGTCCGGGTCGAATGCGAAAGTCGCAAACGGGGCGTGCCTGCCGCCTTCGGCCGCTTCGTTCAGCTCCGCAGCGATGCGCTCGACTTTCGGCGACAACTCGTCCCAATCATCCAGTAGCGCCTGCAGGGTGCTGAGACCCGCGACGACATCTTCTGCCCGGGTCGCCAATCGCAAATCCCGCGAGACGACGGCAAGGGAACCGTCGCGCGTCCCGTCGCGTATTGTCGCCAGCTTCATGCCGTCACTCCCGCCCGGAACGCATCGCGCCCATTTGCTCACGTGTTATGATCACGAAGCACGCCAATTGTGCAAGACCCCGATCGCCGGCTGGGTGCCTGACGTGGTGCTGGAAACTTCTCCCTTCGCGGCTGCCCAGGAACCGGCTACACACGGCACTCCATGTCACAGTGTCAGAGCGCCCCCATGCCCGCGTCCAAGTCTGCCGCCACAGCCGAACTGCTGATCGAACTTTTTTCCGAGGAAATCCCCGCCCGCATGCAAGCGCGCGCGGCTGAGGACCTGCAGCGGCTTATTGTGGATGGGTTGGGCGCACAGGGGCTGGTGGTGGGGGCGGCCCACGCCTACGCCACGCCACGCCGGTTGGCATTGCATGTGGCGGCGGTGCCGCGCCAATCCCCGGCCCTGTCAGAGGAGCGCAAGGGGCCGCGTGTCGGCGCGCCGGAGCAGGCTTTGGCCGGTTTTATCAAAAGCGCCGGTCTCGGGTCCATTGCCGAGGCGGAGATCGCCACCGATCCTAAAAAGGGTGACTACTACGTCGTAAAAATCGACAAGCCCGGACGCGCGGCCACAGACATCATCGCCGAGGTCGTTTCCGACGTCATGCGCCGGTTCCCGTGGCCGAAGTCGCAGCGCTGGGGGGCGGGTGACTTTCAGTGGGTGCGCCCGTTGCAGTCCATCATCTGCCTGTTCGGCGGCAAAGTGGTGCCGTTTGAAATTGCGGGCATTCATTCGGGCAACGTCACCCGTGGCCATCGTTTTCATGGCAATTCGCCATTTGAGGTGTCGAGTTTTGAGGACTATGGGGTCAAGCTGAGGGATCACAAAGTGCTGTTGCCGGCCTCGGAACGCGCCAGCTGGATCGCCGAACAGGCGCGCGCGCAGGCCAAGTCGCACAAGCTCGAGTTGGTCGACGACGACGCGCTGACGGCGGAGAATGCCGGCCTCACCGAATGGCCGACCGTGCTAATGGGCACCTTCGACAAGGCGTTCCTCGATGTACCCGGCGAGTGCCTCACCACCTCCATGAAGGCGCACCAAAAGTGCTTCTCGCTGCGTGACCCGAAGAGCAAGAAGTTGACCAACCGGTTCCTGCTGGTCTCCAACCTGATCGCCCCCGACAACGGCGACCAAATCATCGCAGGAAATGAGAAGGTCATCCGTGCGCGCCTGTCAGATGCGAAGTTTTTCTGGGATCAGGACTTGAAGCGGCCGCTCGACGAGATGGCTTCGCAATTGGCAGGTATCACTTTTCATGAACAGCTCGGCAGCCAACGCGACCGCGTCGAGCGCATCGCCGAAATTGCCTATGAGATTGCCGGCTCGGTGGATGCCGACAAAGACGACGCGCGGCGTGCGGCGCAAATCTGCAAGGCGGACCTTGTTTCAGGCATGGTCGGGGAATTCCCGGAATTACAGGGTTTGATGGGGCGCTACTATGCGGAGAAGGCGGGCACAAAGCCAGAAATCGCGCGCGCCATCGAGCTTCACTATAAGCCGAAAGGGGCCGGCGACAGCGTACCCCGGGCGGACGCCGGCGATGCGGTGGCGATTGCGGTGGCATTGGCCGACAAGCTCGATATGTTAGTTGGATTCTGGACGATCGGCGAAAAGCCGACCGGCTCCGGCGATCCCTATCAGTTGCGGCGCGCGGCACTTGGCGTCATTCGCATCCTGCTCGAAAACGACGTGCGATTGCCGCTGGCCCGCATCATCGATCATGTCTATGCCGCTTACTTCTCCACCGTCGCCGACCAGTCGGACCATCAATCGACCAATGGTGTGGTGCAGGCACTCGCCGGTTATCAGATCAAGGAAGGCGTTCCCGGCCAGCACAAGACCTTTGGCGAAGCGGCTTTGTTCGCCAGTGTGATCCGCGAGAACGCCGGCGGCGGCCAGCCTGGCGGCGATCAGGAAGCGGAATTTTTCGACGGTCAGCGGATGCTGGAGTTTGAAGGCTTTTTCGGTCCGGTGCGGCGCGACCTGCTGGCCTTCTTTGCCGATCGGCTCAAGGTCTACTTGCGTGACAAAGGCGCGCGTCACGACCTGATCGACGCGGTGTTCGCGCTGGCGGGACAGGATGATTTCGCACTTGTCGTCAAGCGGGTGGATGCGCTGGGCGGTTTCCTCAAGACCGACGATGGCGCCAATCTGCTGGCGGGGGTGAAACGTGCGGCCAACATCCTCGCAATCGAGGAAAAGAAGGACAAGAAGCGATATGCTGGCGTGCACGATCCGAAGCTGATCCAGGAGCCGACCGAGAAGGCGCTGGCGGTGGCTTTGGCGAGCGTGCGCAGCGATACGCTGGCCGCGATACACGTCGAAAACTTCACCGGGGCAATGAACGCGCTGGCAGAGTTGCGAGCGCCGGTTGATGCGTTCTTTGAGCATGTGACGGTCAACGCCGACGATGCGGCCTTGCGCGAGACTCGTCTGCGGTTGCTTGCAGAGATCCGCTCGGCGACCATGGGAGTTGCCGATTTTTCCAAAATCGGCGGCTGAGCGTGTGGAGCGGATGCAACTAACGCGCTCTAATTGTGCCTTTGGTTAATAGGCAGAGCTGTCCAACACTAACGATGCCCGAAGGTTTTCTGGATGTGAGCGAATTCTGCAACATGAATGAATTGACATTGTATTTCAGCAGGTTGCTACGGGAACATTCATCCGGCATGGTGCGTTTGTGCCGCAACGGTCGGGTCTGACGTTAAAGTGACCTGGTATCCGTCTACATGCTGCGGATGAAACTGATAGCTTAAATCGAGGTATTTTTTCGCCGCGGGAATTATCTACCTCACTGCCAACCGTGCATGTTAGCGCGTGACGGCACATTCATGACGCCAGCGAGCGTCGCTACTGGAGATGACAACCATGAAACTCACTACCCTCTTGACGACGACCGCGATGGCCGTTGCCCTGTTCGCCGGCGCAGCCGTCGCCCAGACCACGCCGACGGCTCCGACCGCAGCGGCGCCGAAGATGACCGATACGAAGCCGATGACCAAGATGAAGAAGATGAAGGCGCCGAAGACCGCCGTCTCGGCTAAGCCGCGCAGCGCAATATCAATTGCGTGCTCTGCGGACGCCGACGCGAAGAACCTGAAGGGCAAGCCGCGCAAGACGTTCCGTAAATCCTGCATGGCCGACAAGGCCAAGATGGAAAAGATGGGCATGCCGAAGAAGATGTAATTTGACGTCAGACTTGGAATCAAAAAGGGCCGTTTCGGCGATGCTGGAACGGCCTTTTGCGTTATTTCTTCACTAACTTTACCTTCGCCTTCAGCGCTTTGGCGACGTCTTTGCTGACGAAGCTCGAGACATCGCCGCCCATCAAACCGATCTGACGCACCAGCGTGCCGGTGATGTGCCGGACGCCCGGACTGGCCGGCAGGAACACCGTCTCGATGTCTGCGGCCATGGCGCCGTTCATGCCCGCCATCTGCATTTCGTAATCGAGATCGGTACCGTCGCGCAGCCCGCGAAAGATGACCTGAGCGCCGCACGACCGCGCTGCGTCAACGGTCAATCCGTCGAATTCGCTCGTCGAGATCCGGCAGCCGGTGCGCTTGGCCAATGCCGCAGTTTCCTGGGCGAGCATGGCGATTTTTTCTTGAACGCTGAAGAGCGGCGCCTTGCCGGGATGAATGCCAATACCGATCACCAGCACATCGACAAGCCGCGCCGAGCGCGCGATGACGTCCATGTGGCCGAGGGTGACGGGATCAAAAGAGCCGGAATAAAAGCCGATGCGTTTCATGGTGTGCGCAACCTGTTGGGATGATGGATCGCGAGACTATCGCGCGGGGTGCAACGCGCGACAGAGCATGTGGCTAGCGAGGTAAATTTATCGGCAACGGTTGCCGGGTTTTGTCTGTTCACTTGTTGAACGAGGCCAGCGCGGGAGCCACGACTTTGTCGCCCCATTCCTGCACGAAATGGCCCGCCTCCGGAATGACAAGCGGCACCGGACACCCGCTGATATGGCTGGCAAGGGTGCGCATGCCGGCTTCATGGAACACGGGGTCGGCGCCGCCGATGGCCATGAAACTCTTGCCCCGCCATTTGGTCTGCCACCAATCGCGCGCGCGCATCGACAGGGCCACTCCCTCCGCGTCCGCATTGTCCGGCACGAGGTTGGGAAAACGCAGCACGCCGGCCTTGTATTCGACGCTGGGGAACGGCGCATCGTAGGCGGCGGCCTCGGCATCGGACAGGTGACGCGCGCCGCGCTTGATCAGTTTGCCAATGGCCATATCAGGGTTGGCGTTCGACCACGCCCGCCACGCCAGGAAGCCTTCCGGTAGCGGTCCATCGTAGGTCGCGAAGGCCGTGTTCATGACAAGCAACTTGCTAAAGCGGGTTGGGTCGTCCATCGGCAGCGTCAACCCGAGCAAGCCACCCCAATCCTGCACGACCAGCAAAATATCCTTGAGATCGAGGGTGCGGATCAGCCCCTGCAGGCTGTCGCGGTGGAAATTGAACGTGTAGGCGGCGGGTTCGGCGGGCTTGTCGGAACGACCGAAGCCGAACAGATCCGGCGCCACCACGCGATAACCTGCCGCCGTCAAGAGCGGGATCATGCGCCGATAGAGGTAGCTCCATGTCGGCTGGCCGTGCAGGCACAGCGCCACCGGGCCCGACCGCGGACCCGTGTCGACATAGTGCATGCGTAGCCCCTCGAAACCGCTGAGCGCATCGAGGTAGTGCGGCGCGTAGTCGAAGCCGGGCAGATTGGCAAAGCGGCTTTCCGGTGTGCGAAGGGCGGTCAGATCCATGGCGTCCGGTTCCCGACGATGAGGGTTTGCAGCTGCGTATTTAATTATCCTGGGCGACGTGCCGTTGCCAGCACCAGTCCGCCGACCAACAATAGCCCGCCCGCCAGGCCGTCCAGCAGTTGCAGCTTGCGCATGTCGATCGACGCGCGTGCACGTGCGATGGCGACGGTATAGGCGAGATCGGTCAACAGCAGTGTCGCCCAGAAAATAATCGCAAGAGTGACAAGTTGGGGTAATGCCTCACGCGAGGTGTCGACGAACTGCGGCAGGAACGCGCCCAAGAACAGCAGCACTTTCGGGTTGGACAGCGAGACCAGCAGCCCATGGGTATAGGTGGTCGTCCCCGACGGCACCCGGGCGGGCACGCCATCTCGCCGTTGCCACCAGTTCCACAGCTGACGCACGCCGAGCGCGATGAGATAGAGCGCGCCGGCCCATCGCACGTTGTCGAACCAGCGATCCATCAGCACAATTACCGAACCCATCCCGGCGGCTGCGACCGACACCAGAATGGCGAGCCCGGTGGAGCTGCCGGCCAGCGTAGTCAGCCCCGCCCGCAATCCGCCGGCCAAGGTGTTGGCGACGATCAGGCTCATGTTAGGTCCCGGCGTCAGTGCCAGCACGAAGCACGTGACGGTGAAAAGTGCGAACGTATTGGCCGAGATCATGTGATGCTTTCTCCCGCGAAACCGGAATGCGGTGTTGGCAAACAATTAGCGTTTATATGACGGTCCGGCAAATCCATCTGTACGCATGGCAGCCGCGATGACGCTCGATCAAACCGTTGGTGCCGGTTCACGCTTGACTGCCGCACGGATGCGCTTTGGCTTCGGTTTTTCGCCGAAGCGCTGTTTGAACTCGGCGCGAATATGGGCGGCCAGGGCGTCGGCGATGGGATTTGAGCCGGGCATCGGCGCGTGCATGTTGATCATGAATTCCGGCAACTGCGGCAATCCGCTGTCGGGTGACAGGACCGTCAGGGATGGCGAAGCAGAATCGCGCAATTCCGTGCTGACGGCAATATCGGCGCTGACGGTGGCGTCCTGGGCGACCTGATTGGACAATTCGAGGACCAGCCGCCATTCGCGGTTTTCCTTGCGCAAGGCTTCGAGCACCACGGGTCGCCACCGGCACGTCTGATCGCCAATGGCGAGCGGCAGTGGATCGGACTTGTGGGCTGAACCTTGTGGAGCGCCCACCCAGACCAAGCGATCCACGCGCAACGTTTCCGAACGGGCGTCGGCGGTCTGGTCGGTCGTCAACGTGAGGTCGATCTCGCCGCGTTCATAGGCGTCGAGCAGGCGGCTGGAATTGCCGAGCTGCAAGGTCACGCGGACGCGGGGCCAAGCGGTGTTGAAGCGCCTGAGTATCGGTGGAATATAGGTGCGCACGATGTCGGTTGGGACGCCAAAACGCACTTCACCTTCAAATTCGCGTGTCGTCATCTGGCCGAACACAGCGTCGTTCAAGGCGACCAGTCGCTGCGCGTTCGCCAGCAGTCGCTCGCCGGCTGGCGTCAGCGTGAGACGGCGATGTTCGCGCTGGAAGAGAGATTGTCCCAGTACGTCTTCAAGCCGTTTGATTTGCAGGCTGACGGCTGCCTGCGTGCGGTTGAGCAGGCGCGCGGCGGCTGTGACGCTGCCGGTGTCGATCACCGATGTGAAGGCTCGTAACAGGGCAATGTCGATATCGCGGTTCACCTGAACTCTCCTGCAGGTCGGGGTTTCGAAAATATGGGGGATGGCACCCATCCATTCACGAACGCTTCATGATTCAATGGATCTATACTTAAGCGTTTGCAATGCGATATATTAAAAACATTCGATTTTGTTATGCAAGAGGGTGTGCGATCAATTGTTCATCGAGCGCTGTCGTTCCTCGCTCACACCAGAAAAAACGAGAATTCGCATGACCACTCTAAACACTGTAAATTCATCCTACGCTGACAATCGCGAAGTATCCGCCAAGCCGCGCGCGCGCCAGTTACTGCGCTTTATCGCGGAAGCGCTCTATGTGCGTCGCCAGCGTATGGCTCTGCTGTCACTCGATGCGCGGATGCTGGCCGACATTGGCCTGAGCCAAGCCGATGTCCACCGTGAGACGCATCGGTCGCTTCTGGATTTGCCAATGAGCGGGCAGCTGCCGGGATCGCGGCGTTAACCCCTGACGAACATTGCGCCGATCGGGCCGATAGCCGCCCGATCGGTGACTTTGCCGATAAATACTGCAGTTCAGATAGTTGTTTGGTGTGGGCGATTGGTCAGTCGTTGCCCAATAGTCCCTATGCCGACGCAAATCACGCTTCGGTGCTTGAGACGCGACGGGTCGCTCTGTTAATTACGATTCTCACGGTTGGCGGGATTTTTCGCCGGATCAAAGTGGGAGCGGAGCCTATGTCAATGTCGTTGATGACAGCTTTCGCCCTGCTCGGCATGGGGATCGGTTTGTGGTTTCGTCCGCCGGCTATCGCGGCGACGTCCGCGATCGTCGTCGGACCATTGTGTCTCTCGGCTATTCCTGCCGGCGCTACGATGAGCGTGATATTCGCCTTGGTCTTGGCAACGCTGACATGCCTGCAAGGCGGGTATCTCGTTGGTGCCGTGTTCGCCCACCGATGATCAGCGACCGGAAAAAGATTTTTGCCAGTGGTCGGTGAGCGGTTTGAATAGATAGCTCAACAGTGTGCGATCGCTGGTCTTGAAGAACGCCTCGGCCGGCATGCCCGCCACCAGTTTGATGCCATTGAGTTTGGCGATTTCGTCATCGGCGACTCTCACGCCGACATTGTAATAATAGGCCCCGGTCTGCTGGTCGCGGATCACATCGCCGCTGATGCGGAAAAGGGTTGCCTGAACTTCCGGTGTCGTCCGCTGATTGAAGCTGGTGAAGCGAACCCGCGTCGGCTGGTTGAGGACGAGTTGGTCGCGATCCTGTGGTGTGACGCGCGATTCCACGACGAGTTGATCAGTGTCGGGGATGATGATCATCAATTGGTCGGTCGATGACACCACCCCGCCGACGGTGTGGACGGTCAGCTGCTGGACCGTGCCGCTGATCGGCGCGCGGATGTCGACGCGCTTGAGTTGATCCTCGGCAGCGATGCGACGCTCGCGGAATTCGGAAATCCTGGTTTCGGTTTCACGCAGGTCTTTATTCGCTTCGGTGACTTTTTCGCGATCGACCTGATCGATCTGGATCTGAGTTTCGGAGATTTTGCCGCGCGATTGAGCGATGCGCGAGATCATCTCGCCGAGCACGCCGTCGTTGCGAGCGATCTCGCGTTCGAGCGTCGTCATCCGTGTCTTGGGCACCAAACCTTTTTCGGCAAGTTCCTGCAACTCGTCGCGCTCCTTGCGGGCGACAGAAAGCTGAATTTCGATCGAGGTTTTTTGCAGCTCCAGGCCTTCAATCTCGCGACGCAATTGGCCGATCCGTTCGGAAAGCTGCAATTTCTGGCCGTTACGGCCAATGGTGCGGCTGCCGAAAACTTTCTGCTCGCTCTCGACCATTGCGGCCACGTCCGGCTCGGACTTCGCCTTGTCCGTCAACTCCGGCGGAAACGTCATGTGCTCGGCACTATCGCGCTCAGCCAACAGACGCGCCCGGCGAACCAGCGCGGCATTCAAGTCATTGAGTATGACCCCGAGATTGGCGCGCGTCGCCGTTTCATCCAGACGCAGCAACAGCTCGCCGGCAGTCACGCGTTTGCCTTCGTAGACGTTGAGCATTCCGATCACGCCGCCGCTCGGGTGCTGGACCTTCTTGACGTTGTTTTCCAGCACCAGCATGCCGTTGGCGGCGACCGCCCCTTCGAGGGGGGCAAAGCCACTCCACGCGAACGTGCCGATGCCGAATACCACGGCGATCAGCAAGGTGCGGCGCGTTTGTCGACGCAGCAGTATGTCGGTGTCGAGCATCACTTCGCCCTTTCCGTGCCGCGCTGCAGGACTAGCCGCGGACTTTGGAACATCGGCTGCTGGGAGCGCGGTGCAGCACTTGTGCCGTCCTCACCTGCATCGGTCACAGTCGTGACAGGTGCGGCAGTTTTCTTTGGAATGAGGCTGTCGAGTTTCAGGTGTTTAAGCACCATGTCGCGCGCGCCGAATGCGATTGCGGTGCCGCGATCAAGGTAGAGGACATGGTCGGCCACTTCGAGCACTTTGAGATTGTGGGCGATCACCACGCCGATGCCGCCGCGCTGCTTCAAGCCCTCCAGCGCCTTGAGCAGCGCCGCCTCGCCCTCCGTATCGAGGTTGGAATTAGGTTCGTCGAGAACGACAAGGAAGGGGTCGCCATAAAGTGCGCGGGCGAGGCCAAGGCGTTGTCGCTGTCCGGTCGACAGATGAGTGCCGCCGGGACCGACACGCCGATCGTAGCCACCGATGGCCAGCACGTGCCGGTCGAATTCGGCTGATATCGCGGCGGCGAGTACCTTGGCGTCAGTTTCCCCGGGTTCGAAGCGGGCGATGTTTTCGGCGATGGTGCCGTCGAACAACTGCACGTCTTGCGGTAGATAACCGATGTGCGGGCCTAGTTTGTCGGGCGACCATTGCTCGATGGGCGCGTCGTCCAACCTGATGGTGCCGGAGCGGGCGCGCCAGGCACCGACCAGAGCTCGGCCGAGCGTAGATTTACCCGATGCAGACGGCCCCATGACGCAAATGATTTCGCCCGCCTTGGCGGCGAAGCGGATACCCTGAAGGGCAATGCGCTCCTGCAGTACGGCGGTTGCCGGCATCTGGCCATGTGGCGGCACGAATGGCGGGATGGCGACCACGAGATCATTGACCGCCAGCGAGGTCTTCGGCGCCGGCAATTCAAACGGCTCCGCTTCGATCCCGACCCGGCGCAACAACTCCTCAAGCGCACGGACGCCGTCGCGCGCGGCGACAAACGGCTTCCAGGCGCCGATCGCCTGATCTATGGGTGCAAGTGCGCGGGTCGACATGATCGACGCGGCAATGATGGCGCCAGCTGAAATCTGGCCTTTGATCGCGAGAAAAGCACCGAGCCCGAGCATCAGCGATTGCAGCAGCATGCGCGACGTCTTCGAAGTGATGACGTAACCCGACACCGAATAGGATACCTTGCGCTGGGCGAGCAGAAAGGTGTCGTTCAGCGTCTGCCAGCGTTGGGCCAACACCTTGCGCATGCCCATCGATTGAGCGACTTCGGCGTTTCGTAACGCGCTTTCGGCTTCCAGCGACCGCCGGATCATGGCTTCGACGGCTTTGCGGCCTGGTACCTTCGAGACACGTTCAGCCATGAACGTCAGCCAGACGAAAAACAGCGACGCCACCACGATGGTTACGGCCAGACTCCAATGCAGGATGAAGGCCACCGTCAAATAGATCGGCAGCCAGATCAGATCGCACGCCGCGATGGGACCGGGGCCGGCAATGAAGGCGCGAACGGCCTCCACATGACGCGTGTTGCGCTGTTGTTCAGCCGCGCCGTTGGAGGTGCGCAACGCCAGCACCAGATTGGCCGCGTTGACCCTGGGCGCGATTTCGGCATCGAACCGCTCGGCCAGCAACGTCAGGATGCGTCCGCGATAGCCGTCCAGCACGCCCTGCATGACGTAGGCAAACAACGCAATCAGGCTGAGTGCGATCAGCGTTTCGATGCTTTGACTGCCGAGCACGCGATCATAGACCTGCATCATGAACAGCGAGCCGGTCAGTGTCAGTATATTGATCAGCCCGCTCGACAGCAGCAATGTCAGCCGCACGGTGCGCGATGGGCGCAATGCAGACCTGACCGGCGACCTGTAAGCCGCCAGGGAAGATGCAGCTCTTGCCATCCCCTGCTTCCCCCTCACTCCCGCCACATGCGGGCGATTAGCCCCGTTAACCGCATGCCAAACAGAAAATTGCAACGAAAGAAAGCCCGTCCACTCGATTTGCCGTGCGCACTCGGCATCGTCAGGCGATCATACACTGCTGGCTTTAATGAATTCTGTTTCGCAAGCGTTAATGCTGTGCCGAGCGGAGCCGGAACCAGCCGGCTACTGAGGCGCGTGCGCGATGGCACAGCATAACTTCGTGATCGACCTTTTCGGACAACATCAAAATCAACGTGCCGCGCCGGGGGACAACATCGATCGGCGGGGAGTGCGAATGCTCGCTTGGCGGCCAAATGCGCAGGCAACCGCCGTCAGCGGTTGCCCAATCGTCGTTCAGGTAGGCGACCAGGGAAACGATGCGACTGCGGCTCCCGTGAAAGCTATCGATATGGCGCGCATAAAAGCCACCCACCGGCGTCAGCGCAATCTGGGCCTCGAACTCGAACAATCCAAGAAAGAGTAATTTATTGATATGAATGCGTAATTTCTCGGCTTCTGCGAGTAATTCGAGCTGGCCGGGTGTCGATCCGTCAAACCACTGGATGCGGGCACGGCGCACCCGGCGCTCGATCTGTTGATCGGGCCCGCGGCCAATTCCGGCCTCGTGGGCGCCACCGTCAAGAGAAAGCGCGTCGGCCTCCTGTTGGAGCGACGCGCATAACTCGTACTTGAAAAAATCCGGCGCAATTGCGTACCCTTTGAGAGCCAGCTGCTCGATCAGCCCGCTCTGCTCGGGTTCGGTCACGCGGACGGTGCTGTTGCTGGGACGCCGGTACCCACCGGGCACGACAATCCGGTACCGCCGAGCCCGCAATAGCCGTTTGGCACCTTGGCCAGGTATTGCTGATGATAGTCTTCGGCAAAGTAGAACGGCGGCGCGTCGACGATCTCAGTGGTGATGGCGTCAAAACCGTTGGCTGCCAACACCTTCGCGAATGCATCGCGGGAGGCCAGGGCAGCCGCTTTCTGGGCCGGCGTAAAAGTATAGATGCCCGAGCGATATTGAGTGCCCGCATCGTTGCCCTGTCGCATACCCTGGGTCGGATTGTGGCTCTCCCAGAATGTTTTCAGCAGTTTTTCATAGGAAATCCGCTTCGGGTCGAAGGCTACCAGGACCACTTCATTATGCCCGGTCTGACCAGAACACACTTCGTCGTAGGTGGCGTTTGGCGTGAAGCCGCCGGCATAGCCTACAGCGGTGACTTGAATGCCTGCGCCGACCTCCCAGAATTTCCGCTCGGCGCCCCAAAAGCAACCAAGGCCGAACATCGCCAACTCCGTGCCGTCAGGGTAGGGGGCGGCCAAGTTTGCGCCATTGATGAAGTGAGTTTTGGCGGTTGGAATGGCGGTAGGTCGACCTTTCAACGCAGTTTTCGCGGTCGGCATAACGGCTTTTTTGCGGGACATGAACATCAGCGGTATCTCCCTTCGGTGGGCCAATATGTGCATTGGTTCCCGCTACATGGCGTCGGCAGGTCAATTTGCGAAGATGTTGACACGCCGTTTCTTACGGCCAAGGACCGCCAGTATGACGCCAACCGAGCCGATCAGCAGCCATGCCGGCAATAATAACACGCGGAGCGCGAGCGGGTCCCATAGCCATGGGTGGAGACTGCGTTGGATGAACGCCGCTGTTGCGGCAAGTGACTGAGGCGAAACAATTTTCCAATAACTGTGGGCGGAAGTAACAGCATTGGCTGTGTGGTTGGCGCTGTGCGTTATGTCGCCCACCAGGGCCACGGTCGCAACCAGCAGGAAAGGCCAGGCCAGGAAGCGAAGAAATGCCATCTGAATTCTCGATCAACTGTTTGTCATGCGCGCTTGAGCACTGCATTTGAGGTAGCCGCTATTTTGCGGCCGGTTGTATGGCCGAATTTCTGCTCGCCGAAAGTACTGTGCGGCAATCGGCGGGCAACTTGTCAAGCGTCAAAGGCTTGGGCGGCGGCGTTTGGGTCGTGGATCGAGGCGCGGTTAGCAGAGCGAACCAGTCGGTCAATTCCTTTCCGCAACCGTCTTCGCTCGGAGGAGGTGCCTGCGGTTGGCAACCGACGGTGCCTTCAGGGCACTTAATCCGCACATGAAAATGGTCATCGTGCCCCCAGATTGGTCGCATTTTGAGCAACCAAGAGCGATCGGGGTCGCTGGCGGTCGTCTCGCATAAAACCTTCTTGATGGCGGGGTGCACGAAGATCCGCTCGACTTCGCCAAAGGAAGCGGCACGTTTCAACATACGGATGCGATCTGCGGTAAATATCTTGGGGTCGACGCTCAAGGTGCCCGGGAGCAGCACGCTGAAGGCCGATACTGTTTCCCGCTCATCGCGGCTCAGACGCTTTTTGGGCATCGGCGTGAACCAGATGTCGGCATCCAGGCCGATCTGATGGCTATTGTGGCTCGACTCCATCGGGCCGCCGCGAGGTTGCGACAAGTCTCCGACCAGCAAGCCTGGCCAGCCGTCCAGGCGGCGGACATCCTGGGCAAATCTTTCCAAGTATGAGAGCAGTGCCGGATGCCCCCAATTGCGATTGCGCGATAGGCGCATGGCCTGCCATTCCGGCCCATCAACTGGCAATCGCTGGCCGCCTGCCAGACATCCCTTGGCGTAAGTGCCGATGGCGCGCGCCTCAAGCGGGGCGGGGGTTTTTACGCTGGAGAAAAGCGTTTTGGCAGGAATGTCCGCCGACTGAGCGATTGGCGACTGCGTGCCCATGGCGGGAGAAGCCGGCAGATCCGGCACGCCAACCCCATCTGCGCCATGTCCAGCAGTACCGGCCATGGCGGTTAAGCATGCGAAAAAGGCAGTATACAACCTTCCTGCTCGACGGCAGACATGCGCGCCGCGTTGGCCAAGGTAAATACCGGCTTCATTGGCTGGTCGAATAGTGATTATCCGCGCTCCCGCATTTTTGCCTCGTCCGATACCGTTCGAATAAGCAGGCCTAGATTATCACTTCATTTTCGGAAGGCGTTATTTCCAGAGGACGGTAGTCATTTGACGGCTTTCATGAAGACTTCGGCAGGGCATCGCCGTCGGCATGCGCCCCGATCGATCTACTGCAGCCGCCAAAGCTGGCAACACTGTGGCCGCAAATACCCATTATGGCCAGCAGCAGCTGCAAACCTGCTATGTTATCTATCTTCTGAGACTTACAGTTTCAGACGGTTGCCTTCGAACACAAGTTAATGCATCGTTAGTGATAAGTCCTACGGATAAAGGATATTGCATCGATCGTTTGATGCAGTTTGCGAAGATAAAAGTGTTGTCGCAACGGATGGGGAAATGCCTCGGCTGAGATGTGTTAGTAAGTTTTCTTCAGAAGAGTGCGCATCAATGGCAGACCAATCCGAGCAGTTTTTCGTGCACTCAACAGGTGCCGCGGTCGCTGTCGACCAAGCCATCCGACGACCCCTCGCTGCAGCACTTGTGCCTACGGAACCGCTCGGCGATGCGGCCCTACGCGTCGCCGTGATTGAGCGCCGTTCGTTCATGCGGGAATGTGTGGTTCGCTCGCTCACTGGGGCGACGGAATGGAGCGTTGTCGCATACGATTCGGCCGACGCGTGGCTGCGGGTTTGCGAGCGGCTGCCAGTGTCGCTGGTGGTCCTTTGCATCGGTGGCACGGGAGCGGCGATGGAAAGCGACCCGGATTTTGCAAGACTGAGTGAAATGGCTGCGAAAGCGCCAATCGCGATCATGGCCGATTCCGAAGATCCGGCGCACATCGTGTCGGCGCTCGAGAGCAAGGTCAAAGGATTTATCCCGACCAACTTGCCGCTGAATGTGGCCGTCGAGGCGATGCGGCTTGTCAGGGCCGGAGGCTTCTATGTGCCGGCCAGCAGCCTGATCGCTTCACAGAAATCGCATGCCGATCATAACGGCGACGAGCCGAAGCCAGCGTCGTTGTTTACAACGCGGCAGCTCGCCGTGATCGAGGCGCTTCGAAAGGGCAAGGCGAACAAGATCATCGCTTACGAACTCAACATGCGCG
The DNA here is from genome assembly GCA_025351355.1 of Hyphomicrobiaceae bacterium. Classification (GTDB taxonomy): domain Bacteria; phylum Pseudomonadota; class Alphaproteobacteria; order Rhizobiales; family Hyphomicrobiaceae; genus JABFRJ01. Next base: position 30,128 of record JANXWC010000139.1, on the reverse strand, counting down.
AAAGCACGGTGAAGGTGCATGTGCGCAACATCATGAAGAAGCTCAAGGCGCGCAACCGCACCGAAGTTGCGTATCTTGCCAATACGATGTTGCCCGGCGAGCAGCTGTAAAAATGTTTCACTGCCGGTGGATGTCAATCGGCTGTCCAACCGCCATCGATCAGCATGGAGGTTCCAGTCATCAACGCCGATGCGTCGGACGCCAGGAACACCACCGCGCCCATGATGTCTTCGACGCGACCGAGGCGTCCTAGTTTGATTTTCTGCAACACCGAGGCTTTAAACGCGGCGTTCTCAAAAAACGGCTGGGTGAGCGGCGTTTCGATGAACGTCGGACCGATCGTGTTGACGCGTATTTGCTGGTGGGCGAGGTCAATGGCCATTGCCTTGGTCAATCCCTCGATGGCTGCCTTAGATGCGCAATAAACCGTACGGTTGGCGCCGCCGACGTGGCCCATCTGCGACGAGATGTGGATGATCGAGCCGGCAATCTGCGCCTGCGTCATCCGCTTCGCCACCGCCTGGGCGACGAAAAATGCGGAACGTAGGTTGAGGCCCATGATGACATCGAAGTCGTCGACTGTGACATCGAGAAACGTCCGGGGACGATTGGTGCCGGCATTGTTGACGAGGATATGAAACGGCGCCGCGGCCGCGATCGCGGTCTCGACCGCTGTGAGATCGGCGACATCGAGCACGAGTGGGCGGGCGCTTCCGCCGGACGCCGTGATGGCCGAGATCGCCGCCGATAAGTCATCGACGTTGCGTGCGCAGAGCGTAACTTCGGCACCGGCCGCCGCCAATGCGGCGCTGGCGGCGAAGCCGAGGCCCTTGCTGCCGCCCGTCACGAGCGCGCGTCGACCATCGAGACGAAAAGACGGCGTGATCGGAAGCATGAAGTTGTTCCAGGGTTGGCCGCGCGGGATAGCCGACGGGTTGCTATTCGAGCGTTAGATCGGCAGTTTTCTGCTGAAGTGGTTCGCGACCGATGCGAATGGCTCACATAAGCAAATTTACGCTTCGGTGTACGAAACAACTGTTTTTTGTTATTCTAACTGCGATTCGTCTTCGCGTCCTGTGATTGCGTCCAACGACCGACAACACGGATATCCGGGAGTTTGATCTCCTGGAAGAGGATCATAAAAATGAAATTCTTATCTTTAGCGGCCGCAGCCGGCTTGGCTTTGATCGGGTCGGCGATGCCGGGGTATGCCGATTGCTCGCCCGGACGATTCTCCGGCCCGTATGTCGGCGCGACACTTGGAATTGGTGGTTTGGATGCCAGCCAGAGTTCGCCAGGGGAGCCGGACCGCGCACGAGGGCGTAGTTCGGCGGTCGTGCCAGGCGGCGTGATCGGCTATGGCATCCGTTGCGGCAATGTCGTGAGCGGCATCGAAGCAGATCTGAGTTATCTCGGGATCAAGTCGAACAGCAGCTGGCCTGATCCGATTTTTCTGCGCAGCAAGATTGATTGGATGGGAACTTTGCGTGGGCGGCTGGGCGTGTTGGTGCGCGACGATGTGCTGCTCTACGGAACGGGTGGCTTAGCTTTCGCGGATGTCGCACACACGCTCGAGAGCCCGGCCTTCGCATTCAGCCAGACGGACACGTCGTGGAGGACGGGCTGGACTTTGGGTGGTGGCATGGAATTTGCGCACTCCGAGCGCGTGAATTTTCGCGCCGAGGCGCTGTACGTCGATCTCGGCTCTGACAATCGCAACTATGCTGCTTGCGGTGGATGTTCCGGTGATGCTCGATGGAACGATAAATTCTGGGTGGCGCGCCTTGGCGTGACATTTAAGCTCGGAGACGAGCCAACGGCCTACGTGCCTTTGAAATAAACGGGCAAGTGCCGCTCATCCGAGCAGCGACCACTGACGAAAGACGACTGCCCAACAAAAAATGACTACGTTCGCGGCCGCATGTGCAACGACGGCCGCGGACAATGTTTTGGTCCGGCACATGACGAGCGTAAACACAGCGCCGGAAAGACCGGCGGCCAACCAGCGGTCGTGCAGCAATCCGAACGCTGCGCTTGAGATTGCCAGCGCGAGCCAGGAATATTGCCCAAAAGAAACAGTCTCGAATGTCGGCGCAATGACGCGGCGATAGACGAAGCCGCGAAAGGCCAACTCTTCGGCGATCGGGATCAGCACGGTGCTGCCGATTGCGCGCACGATGAGCCAGCCGATTGCCACCCATGGCGATTGTTGTGAGAGCCAATCGGCAAGCGCGCTGCCCGACGAAGCATGTGGATCAGTTGCGACCCACAGGGCGCCTACAAGCAGCCCGGCAATTGCTCCCTCATACGAGAAAGTCCAAGCCAGCCGGCGATAAACGGTGCGGAAATGCCAGACCGCAAACATGACGGCGACGAATTTTATGATATAGAAGGGGTGTTCTCGTGGCGCTGCTGCAGCCATCAGCACGGCACCTGACATCAGCGCGATGAATGGCGCGAGAAACGCCAATGCCGTCGGCTCAGACTGGGGTTTTGGGCGGGCTGCGACGCTGGAGAACCATTTTGAATTGTGCGCCAATGCCATGAGCGCGAACGTTGCCATCAGGAACGCGATCCAGCCGGCCTGCGAATGAAAGCCCTGCACTGCGGCGGCGGGCGAGACGTGCACGCCAAGTGACACCAGCGCGACGATACGCAGTGCGTTGAGCAGCCAGATGCCGACGATGCCGATTGGCAGTAACAGGAAGGCGCGCGGAAAGCGCAAGGCGGCGCGAAACGTCCACAGGTAAACCGAGAGAAACGCCGTCGTCAGGGCGATGCCTTCGTAGCCCGAGCAGTTGGTGGCGATGGTGACCTCGAAGTCGTCGACCTGGATGGCGCGGCGCGCGAGGTCGACGGCCACGTCGGTTTCGTAGAGCGCGAGGACGCCGTGTACGACGTGCAGCGTCATGCCGGCGAGCGTCTCCCAGCCATCCTGGGCAAAGTACGACAGCAATCGGATCAGGCAGCCCACGGTGAGCGCGACGGCGGCCGTCTGCCAATTCCGGCAAACGATCTGCAACAGCGTGCGGACCGGTACGTCGATGCGGAGCAATGAAAAGGCAGACGCGGCAACGAGCATGTTGTAGCCGAGCATCAGGTCGAGTGATGGTACGTTGCCGCTTGCTGCAACAGATCCGAGTTTTAGCGTGGCGGCGAGCAGCAGGCCGAACAGCGTCAGGTTGGTTGTCAGTGGCAAGCGCCAGTTGTGGCTGTACTGTGCGTCAAGCCAGTGTGCGATGGCCCTCTCGCGAGCCGGCCAGAGCATCAGCGCGAATACCGCAGCCGACGCCAGCGCAGTCAATCCGAAGACGCGGAAATAGAAAAACGGATTTTGCCACTGAGGAAGTGCGTGCGGCAGGTAGTGGGCAAGCGAAACGCACAGCATCTCGGTGACGCACAGCGCGAGCCATGCGGTGGTCCTCAAAGCCGGACGCTGAAGGCCTGATGCCAAAGACGTTGAGGCGGGCAAGGTGGCGGCCGATTCCGGGGGGCTATGCGAACTCGGTGATTATTGCGCGCGATAACGGTGGTGGACGGCGAGCGCGACGGCGATGATTACGGACACGGCAGCCGTTCCCGAGCGTGCATCGATCTCAGGTGCCGCGCAATTCCAGAAGGCGGCCGACGAAGGTGTGATCGACAGCAACAACGCCGTCGACGTTAACAGGGCTTGGTGGACAGCGCGCATATGGCGGACTCCTCGCGGTTACATGCAAGAAGGTTATCCGGTTCTTTCGATTTGTGTCGCCATAATACGATTTAACCTTAATTCGGTGTCGTCGATCATTCTGCGGCTTTGCCATAAGGGATATTGCGCCCGCCATAGCGGCGCACCCGCACATTGGCTTGCTCGGCATGGCCGGCGAAACCTTCCAGCATGCACAGCCGCGAGCAGTATTCGCCGATCATGGTGGACGCCTGATCGGTGAGGACGCGTTGGTAGGTGCAGGTCTTGAGGAACTTGCCGACCCAGAGCCCGCCGGTGTAGCGCGCCGCCTTGCCGGTCGGCAGCGTGTGATTGGTGCCGATTACCTTGTCGCCATAGGCCACGTTGGTTCGGGGGCCGAGAAAAAGCGCGCCGTAATTGGTCATGTTGGCGAGGAAGAAATCAGGGTCGATCGTCATTACCTGGACGTGCTCGGAGGCGATGCGGTCGGCTTCGGTCACCATCTCTTCATAGCTGTCGCAGACGATGACCTGGCCGTGATCGGCCCAAGATCTGCGTGCGATTTCGGCGGTGGGCAAAATAGTCAGCAAATGCTCGATGGCGGCGATCGTCTCGCGTCCCAGGCGTTCGGAGTTGGTCAGCAGGATCGCTGGGCTGTCCGGCCCGTGCTCGGCCTGGCCCAAGAGATCAGTGGCACACATTTCAGCGTCGACGCTGTCATCTGCGATGACCAGCGTCTCGGTGGGGCCGGCGAACAAATCGATGCCGACGCGGCCATACAACTGCCGCTTGGCTTCGGCCACGAAAGCGTTGCCGGGGCCGACCAGCATATCGACGGGTGCGATCGATCTTGTACCGAGCGCCATGGCGCCCACCGCCTGAATGCCACCGAGGCAATAAATCTCATCGGCGCCGGCAAGGTGTTGCGCTGCGACGATGGCTGCGGCCGGTTTGCCCTTGAACGGCGGGGCACAGGTGATGACGCGCGGCACGCCTGCCACCTTCGCGGTGATCACCGACATATGCGCCGACGCCAGCAGTGGGTATTTGCCGCCCGGCACATAACAACCCACCGAATTGACGGGAATGTTTTTATGGCCAAGCACGATGCCCGGCAGGGTTTCGACTTCGATATCCCGGATGGCTTCGCGCTGCTTGATTGCGAAGTTGCGCACTTGCGTCTGAGCAAAGCGGATGTCTTCAAGATCGCGTTTGGAAAGCTGGCCGAGGCACGCCTCGATCTCGTGAGCGCTCAAGCGGAAATCCTCGCGCTCCCAGTTGTCGAATTTCTTCGACAGGTCCTGGATGGCCAGGTGTCCGCGCGCTTCGATGTCGGCGAGGATGGCTTCGACCTGTTCGCGGACCCGGCTGTCGGCGGCCTTGAGTTCCGTAGCTGTCGCGCCGCGCTTGAGGTAATGGGCCATGGGAGTGTCCTTCCGCCGAAACTATTTGCGGAAGGCATAAAGTGGCAGCAGCGCAGGCGCAAGTGAGCACTGCGCAAGTGAACCTTATCAGCCAGCCTTGGCCTTGGCGTTGCGCATGTGGACCATCCAGGCGTTGACGATCTTCAGCATGCCTTCGCGCAGGAACCCGGCGCGATTGACGTAGGCCACTACCGGCACCGAGAGGATGCGCGACACACCGGTGACGTCGCTTAAGCCGGGGCTGGCGGCAATGGCCAAGCCGTCCTTGATCGTCACTTTGGGTGCAAATTGTCCGTTGATCGAAATGATCTGGTCGGGTGTTGGATTGGGGCCTGTTTTCCCGGGCATGGTGACGTTGCAGGCGACCGGCTGCGGCGGCGCTTCGAATTGATAATCAGGCGTGACGATGGCCGAGTGGATGAGTGCACGTTCGATGCGGATGGCGACGGTGCAGATTATGTCCTTGACGAAGCCACTCGTCTGTTTTTCCAATTCAGCCCGTTCGGCTTCCGACGGCCGCAGCGGAAAATTGCAGACAATGTCTGGTTTAGTGCCCCGCTCGAGATCGGCGAAGCAATCGCCCATCGTACGCGTTGCCGCTGCTGCGATGCTGGGAACCGCAAATGTCAGTACTGCCGTTGCCACGAACCAACGAACCATCTTTGACCCCTACGCGTGCCGCACCAGGATGAGCAGGCAAATCCCAGAATTGCGGCACAAACCGGGCCCGGAGAAGAATGTTCACGCATTGGTGCGACGTTCGCGTGACGTTCTCGGTTGCAACTGAACAGTAGCGAGGTGCGGAAGGCGCTAAGCCGTGCTATACTTATGACTATGGACCAAAATATAACCGCCTTGGAACGTGCCTTTCAGATCGCCAAGTCGGGCGAATGTGAAACGTTGACCGACGTCAAAAAACGTCTGAAGGCGGAGGGGTACTCAATCAACCAGATCGAGGGGCGGACGATCACGAAACAGTTGGCGACGCTAATCAAAAATGCGAAAGCTGATCCAACCGCGACGCCCGGGACGGCGGGAGTCTAATCCGCTCTAATGTACTGCGCAGCTTGACGCCCGGCGAGAGAGGCGAATTCAGCTTTTCAGCAAGGAACCCCGGTCGATGGCCGCCAAGGACCCCGATCACAAAATCGTCGCCGAGAACCGGAAGGCCCGGCATGAATACTTCATCGAGCAGGTCTTCGAGGCCGGCATTTCGCTGACCGGTACCGAAGTCAAATCGCTGCGCCTCGGTCATGCCAACATCGCCGAAAGCTATGCGTCGCCGGAGGCGAGCGGGCTGATTCTGCTCAACTCCTATATTCCAGAATACAAGATGGCCGGGCCGTTTTTCCAGCACGTGCCGCGCCGACCGCGGAGGCTGCTGCTGAAGGCGCGGGAAATCCACAAGCTGCAGATCGCCATTGATCGCGAGGGCATGACGCTCATTCCGCTGGAGATCTATTTCAACGCCAAGGGGCGGGCGAAACTGAAACTGGGGTTGGCCAAGGGTAAAAAATTGCACGACCGCCGCGCCGATGCTGCGAAACGTGATTGGCAGCGGGACAAGGCGCGCCTGATGCGCGGCGACAAGAACGGGTGAGCGGCAGATAAAGTGTTGAGCTGGCGAGAGGTGCAGGGCAGAGCATGAGCAGCAGTATCGTCGTCAATGAAGTTCGCCGGGGGGTATATTTCGACTCGGTGGCGCTGATGCGGATGTCGAGGACGATCGCTGGCGGCGATGGCGTGATCGAATGCGGCATGATGATGGGCACGCCGGCCAACCGGCGCATCATGGAGGATGCCGGTGTGCTCGCCGATGGTGGACGGGGGGCTGCGAACGGTGATCTGGTGATCGCCGTCTCCGCGCATACGCAGGCCGCCGCCGATGCCGCACTGGCTGCGGCCCGCGCGTTGTTGGACGCGCCGAAAGCACAAAAGTCTGGTGGGGCTGCGTACACGCCGCGGACAATACGTGCCGCCGTTGCCGCCGATCCCGCCGCAAACCTTGCCTTGATATCGGTGCCCGGAGTTTTTGCTGCTGCCGAGGCGCGTAAGGCGTTGAACCGTGGCCTCAACGTGATGATGTTTTCCGACAACGTGCCGATCGCGGAAGAGGTCGCACTTAAGCAATTCGCGCGCGAGCAGGGTTTGTTGATGATGGGTCCGGACTGCGGCACCGCCATTATAAATGGAACGGCACTGGGTTTTGCCAATGTGGTCCCGAGAGGCGACATCGGCATCATCGGCGCGTCCGGCACGGGAATCCAAGAAGTCAGCTGCCTGATCGCCAACAACGGCGGTGGCATCTCGCACGCCATCGGTACCGGCGGGCGCGATCTGAAAGCGGAGGTCGGCGGCATCACGACCCTGATGGCCATCGATCTGCTGGACGGCGATCCCGGCACGCGGCATATCGTGATCATCTCGAAGCCGCCAGCGCCAGATGTGGCGCGCGCCGTGCTGGCGCGGGTGGCCAATTCGGTCAAGCCATATACGATCTGCTTCATCGGCGGCACGGACGAGCCTATGCCGTCCAACGCTAAAATGGTGGCGACGCTTGAAGCGGCCGCTGGCCATGCGCTCAAGCAAACGCTGGAACGCGAGGCTGTGACAAAAACCGGCGGCGCCGCCGGTAAATTTATGCGCGGGTTATTCGCGGGGGGCACGTTGTGCGCGGAGGCGCAGGTAGTATTGGCGTCAGCGGGCCTCGCATGCGCGTCGAACGTGCCGATACCCGGCAGTCTGCCGTTGTCGGCGTCGTTGCCTGGCCACACATTGATCGATCTCGGCGATGACGAATACACCCAGGGCCGTCCGCATCCGATGATTGAACCGGCGGTGCGTGAGGCGCCGTTGCTGGCGGCGTTGGCTGAACCCGGCGTCGGTGTGGTGCTGATCGACGTGGTGCTGGGCTATGGGGCGCACGCCGATCCTGCCGGCCATATCGTGTCGGTGCTGGCGCGCGCGCAACAACCGCACCCGTTGGTGATCACGTCGGTTACCGGCACGGCAGGGGACCCGCAGGGATTAACGCAACAGCAGGCGAAATTGCGTGCTGCCGGTGTCGTGGTTGCGCCATCTAATGCAGCGGCGGTGCGGCTTGCGATCCAACACATCAGCCCGTAACGCCATGCAGAGTGCCAGCGATGCCAAGCAATCCGGTTCCCGAGAGCAAAACGCCCAAGCGGTTGATCATCGCCATCGGCGGTAACGCGACACATCCTGAAAATATCGCCGGCACGTCCGTCGAGCAGAAGGAGATTGCGCGGCTGACGGCTGCATCGCTGTTGCCGCTGGCACTGCTGAATTCGGAATTGATCATCACCCATGGCAACGGGCCCGTAGTCGGCAAGATCCTGATGCGGCAGGCGCTGACGCGCGATCGCATTCCGCCGATGTCGCTGGATATCTGCGTGGCTCATAGCCAGGGCGGTATCGCGTACCTGTTGATGCAGGCGTTGGAAAATGCGCTGCGCGAGGCGGACAATGGACGACACGTGGCGTGTCTGCTGACGCAGGTGGAGGTCGACGCCGCCGATCCCGCGTTCAAAAATCCAACTAAATTCATCGGCCCGTTTTTCAGTGCAGACCAATCCGAGGCGATTGGCCGCGAACTCGGTTGGACCATGAAGCGTGACGGCGATCGCGGTTTCCGCCATGTCGTGCCGTCGCCTATCCCCAAGCATATCTGCGATATCTCGCTGATCGAGGTGCTGGCGAAGCGCGGCACAGTTGTGATTGCCGGCGGTGGCGGCGGCATTCCGGTGATCCGCGGGCCGAAGGGCGTGCGCCATGGCGTCGAGGCCGTCATCGACAAGGACCTGACCACGCAGCACATGGCCAAAGTGTTGGGGGTAGATACGATCATGCTGCTGACGGCGGTGCCGAAGGTCGCCGTGCATTTCGGCACCCCGCAACAGCGCGCTCTGGACCGGGTCACGCTATCGGAGCTGAAGGCCTTGCGTGCGGAGGGCCATTTTCCGCCCGGTAGCATGGGGCCGAAAATCGATGCGGCCATTCGCTTTATCGAAGGTGGCGGCAAGCATGCGGTGATCGCGCAGCTGTCCGACGCGGTGCCGGCGCTGCGGGGTGAGACAGGCACGCACGTAGTGCCGGACACGCCATGACGAACGCCGTGCATCCGATCAGCTTGGGGCCCATTGCCGCCGGGTTGCTCGAGCACGACGGCGACGTGGAGGTTATCGCCGTCTTTGAACGCTGCTGCTATATTTCGACGGTGCGCGGAATTGCCTGCATCGGCATCGAGGTGTTGGGTGACGGGCCATTGAATGTCTTGATGACGTCGGGCAACGCCGCGCCCGATTGGGCCGCTCTGGGCATCACGCGCGAGGCCAAAGGTGGCGTGGCGCATGGTCAACTGCACATTGGTGATCGGTTTGCACTTGGTCTGGTGGGTCTATCTGTTTGGAAGCCGCCGCCGTGGATTGTGAGCACGCCAGCTCGGCTCGCGCAAAGCCTGTTGGAGCTGCGGAGATCGGCCGCACCTTTGTGTCCGGCGGAGGGATTGAGCGGCCTGGTGTTAGGTGCGGGGCGTGGTGGCGACCGCGCGTCGCACGCAGCAGCGGACCTTGTCGCGGACTTGCGAAAAGACTTTGTGACGTCGCTGGCGGCCGATCGTGCCACACCGAAATTTCTGCGCACGGCAACGTTGCTGCTCGGTCTTGGGCCCGGCTTGACGCCATCCGGCGATGACTTGCTCGGCGGTGTATTTCTGGTGCTGTCGGCGATGGGGCGGACACGTTTGCGCGATGAATTGTGGGCGGGTCTGGAGCCGGAACTGGATTTGCTGACGGTCGAGATCAGCGCGGCGCATCTGGCAGCAACCGCCGATGGGCTTGGCGCTGCCGCGATGCACGCGGCGCTCAACGCCATCCTGGCCGGTGACGTCGCATCGTTTCCCGCTCACCTCGCGACGCTCGCGACGATAGGCCATTCCTCGGGTTTCGATACGTTGGCGGGGATGGTACTGGCGCTGGATGCGCTACAATCCAACATGTAGCCGGCAGCTGCCGGTACAACGCTTTTGTGCCTTCGCGCGCGGCTTGCTATAACCGCTGCATGATCCGAATCACTGGTACCATTTCAATCGACGACGACGAACTATCGGAAAGCTTCGTGCGCTCGTCCGGCCCAGGCGGGCAGAACGTCAACAAAGTTTCGACGGCTGTCGAGTTGCGCTTTGATGTGCGCCAATCGCCATCGCTGCCCGAGCCGGTGAAAGTGCGCCTGACGCGGCTGGCCGGTCATCGCATGACCAAGGATGGCGTGCTGATCATCCAGGCGGAGCGTTTTCGCACCCAGGATGCCAATCGCAAAGATGCACGCGAGCGGCTGATCGAATTGATCCAGGCGGCGACCGTGGTGCCGAAGAAGCGCATCAAGACCAAGCCGACATTCGCCTCCAAGCAGCGCCGCGTGGAAGGCAAGAAGAAGCGCAGCACGGTGAAGAAAATGCGCCAACCCGGCGGTTGGGATTAGAGCGGGACAACGCAATGACCACAGATCTCAAGCGCCTGATACGGACCATTCCGGATCACCCGAAGGCTGGCATCATGTTTCGCGATGTCACGACGTTGTTCGGCGACGCGCAGGGTTTCAAGGCGCTGATTGCGCAACTGACGGAGCCGTATCGCACGGCACCGATCGATGCCATCGCGGGCATCGAGGCACGCGGCTTCATCATGGGCGGGGCGATGGCCGACAAGCTCGGTTGCGGCTTCATTCCCATTCGCAAGAAGGGCAAGCTGCCGTGGAAAGTTTATGCGCAAGAGTATCAACTCGAATACGGCACGGACACCGTGGAGATGCATCAAGACGCGCTGGATCGCGGCCGCCGCATCCTGATCGTCGATGATCTGATTGCGACGGGTGGTACGGCGGAGGCCGCGGCCAAACTCATTTTGCGTGCCGGTGGTGAAATCGTCGGCGCGTGTTTCATTATTGATCTGCCGGAGTTGGGCGGAACGAAGCTGCTGCAACAACAGGGGATTGCTGTCCGCTCATTGATGCAGTTTGAAGGGCATTAAGGGTGGTCAGCGGCTGAATTATCTGTCTCTGCTGCGGCAACAGAATCAAATAGGCGCCGAGATAGCGCGGGAGCTTGCATGTCGAATACGACAAATACACTGAGATCGACGCGGGAAAGCTGGGGATCCGTCACACGCACGCTGCATTGGTTGAGTGCGATCGTCATTATCGGCCTGCTGACACACGGCTGGTGGATGACGCATCTGGCCGCGCGTGAAGTCCGGCAATGGAACTACGCTACGCATGCGCTGATTGCTGTCTACTTCGCCTTGCTACTCGCACTGCGGATCGTCTGGCGGCTGAGTGAAAAGACGCCGCATCAACCCACTGGCACCGCGGCCTGGGAGACGGGTGCAGCGCACGCGGCGCACTTGGCGCTCTATCTGCTGCTGCTGTGCATGGCCTTCACCGGTTACATGATGTGGAGCAGCCTGCCGACACGATTGGATGCCAATCCGGCGCGCGCTGCCAACTGGGATTTGCGCTGGCTAGGCTTTATCAAAGTGCCAGCCTTTCATGCCGTACCGACTCGCGATGTCACCAAGTACTGGGAAGCCTGGCACGAATTCATTTCGCATTTTCTCCAAGTCTTGGTGGTGGTGCATATCGCCGCTGCGCTCTGGCACCACTATTTCAAGCGCGACACTGTATTGCGCCGAATGGGGCGCGGCGGGGTTTGACAGGCGCCGCCTCAAGGTCTTTTGTGAGGCGCCGGTAACGTACCGGCGCCACCCGGGATCGACCATGCACTTTGTCCGAGCTTTTTGCGCTGCAGCCGCCATCGGTGCCGTTATTCAATTGCATCCCGCGATGGCGCAGGAGGCGCGTGTCAACGTGCGTGGTGTCATCACGTCGTTTGACGGAAAAGTGCTGGCGATTAAAACGAGAAGCGGCGATGTGGTGGTGGATGTGCCGGAAGCCGCACCAGTTGCCGCAACCAAAGCGTTCTCGATGGCCGATGTGAAATCGGGAATGACACTGGGCGTGACGACGATCATGCGAGCCGACGGTGGCAGAGTTGCCATCGACGTGCGTCCCATCTCGGCAACGGCTCCGCAAGGCCTGTCAGATTGGGATCTTGCTCCCAATGCGACGATGACGAATGCCGTCGTCGAGGGCACTGTCGCCGGTACGGACGGATCGGAATTGACGCTCAATTACAAGACGGGAACTGTGAAAGCGCTGGTCGTGCCGGAAACGGCAATGTCGCAGGCTGTGCCTGGCACGCGTGCGGACCTCAAGCCGGGTGAAACTGTATTTGTTTTTGCGCGCAAAGAAGCTGGAGAGAATTTGGTGGCCGCGCGCGTGCAGGTCAGCAAGGATGGCGTGAGGCCTACGCAGTGATTGCCCGCTTCGATGGATTGCGGAAAGGGGCTTGAAAACGTGTTTGTTCACTTGTCAGCAGAAGGAGCCATGCAATGACCTATGTTGATGGACTGCTAATTCCGGTGCCCACGGCAAGGAAGGAAGACTACAAACAATTGTCTGAGCGGACCTCGCCGATTTTTCTTGAGAATGGCGCATTGCGCATCGTCGAATGTTGGGGCGACGATGTGCCGAAGGGAAAGACGACCGACTTCTGGGGGGCGGTCAAAGCAAGCGACGCCGAGATGGTTGTATTTTCGTGGATCGAGTGGCCATCCAAGGCCGTGCGCGACGCCGGCATGAAAAAAGTTATGGCCGATCCGCGCATGCAGCCCGGCGCCATGGGAATGCCGTTCGACGGCAAGCGGATGCTCTTCGGCGGTTTTGCGACGCTGCTCGATCTGAAGAAATAGGCTGGTGTGGTCGCGGTCGCGGTCGCAATTGCCGGCAATATGGGGTAACGATGCGCTGGTCATTCCTGCCATCGTGAGCCCACAGATTTTGCTGCCGCATCGCCCCACCATTCTACAGATCATTCCCAAGCTGGTGACAGGTGGGGCCGAGCGTACGGTCGTGGAAATGTGTGCGGCTATTACGGGCGCTGGTGGGCGTGCGCTCGTAGCGGCCGAGAGTGGTCGCATGGCGGATGCGGTTCGCCAAGCCGGTGGCGAAATTATCGATTTTCCGGCGGCCACGAAGAACCCGGCAAGAATTGCTGTCAACGCAGGCCGCCTTGTCGATCTCGTTAAAAGCGAAAAGATCGACTTGCTGCATGCCCGCAGCCGCGCGCCGGCGTGGAGTGCGCTGATCGCCGCGCGGCGCGCCGGCATCCCGTTCGTCACGACTTATCATGGCGCGTATAGCGAGAAGGGAGTGGTTAAGCGTCTGTACAATAGTGTCATGGCGCGTGCAGACCGCGTGATTGCCAACTCGAATTATACGGCCCGACTTATCCGGATGCGCTACGCGACGCCCATCGAGCGGATCGCAGTCATTCCCCGCGGCATTGATCCGGAATTGTTCGATCCAAACACTATTGCGTCTGCGCGTATCGCTACGTTGCGGGCCGCTTGGGGCTTATCCGCGGACACCCGCATCGTTCTGCACGCAGCGCGCCTGACCGGCTGGAAAGGCCAACGTGTCGTCATCGATGCGGCTGCCAGGCTTGGATTGGCCTTCCCGGGCGCGGCCGGCAGTGGGCCAGCAACGGTGATCATCCTGGCGGGCGACGCGCAGGGCCGTGACGACTACGTGCGCGAGATCAGCGAACGGATAAAGTTGCATCGCTTGGAGGCGGTGGTGAAATTGGTGGGGCATGTGGAGGATATGCCGGCAGCGTTTGCGACGTCGTGGGTGACATTGGTGCCGTCGACGGAACCGGAGGCTTTCGGGCGTGCCGCGATCGAGGCGCAAGCGGCGGGTTCGCCGGTTATTGCGGCCCGGCTCGGCGCGCCGCCGGAAACGGTGCTGGCACTGCCCGATGTCGCGGCCGGTACCGAGACCGGTTGGCTGGTGCCGCCTGCGGACGCGGATGCGCTCGCCAGCGCGCTGGCGGAAGCGCTGGCGTTGACTGAGCAGCAGCACGCCGTCATTGCCGCGCGGGCGCGTCAGCACGCGATTGCAAATTTCACGCTGGTGCGGCTGCAGTCGGATACGCTTGCGGTCTATGACGCGCTGCTCGGGACGAACCTGCAGAGCCAATTCGCGACCGTGGTATGATCGCGACGTCGATCGTCGTCCGCATCATGCGGCCTTGGGAAATTTTGTATGTCCAGCCATTCCCCTGACGTTCATTCCTTTGGCCGGCTCGATGGTCGCGATATCCGCGAGATTGTCCTCGGTAGCGCCGATGGCAGCATGACCGTTTCCATCATCGAACTCGGTGCCACCGTTCGCGATCTGCAAGTGCGGCGGTTGGATGGCGCGATGCAGCGGGTTGTGCTGGGGTTGAATTCGGTCGAGGATTACCGCCGGCATTCACCACACTTGGGCGCCATAGCCGGGCGCTACGGCAATCGCATCGGGGGCGGCCGCTTTGTGCTCGACGGCGTGGCGTATCAATTGCCGCTGAACGAGAATGGTCGCACCGCCTTGCATGGCGGCGGGGCGACCGGGTTTGGCAAAATACCGTGGACACTGCTCCATGCAGACGGCGCATCCGTCACTTTAGCTCTGCATTCACGGGCAGGGGATAACGGTTATCCCGGCGCGTTGACGATTAGCTGTCGTTATGTGCTGCTCGCGCCGACAACGCTGCGCGTCGAACTCTCGGCATTCACCGATGCGCCGACCGTGCTCAATCCGTGCCATCATTCCTATTTCAATCTCGACGGCAGCGCCGATGCGCTCGATCATCAATTGACGGTGCGCTCAGATCTCTATGCGCCCGTCGATGCCGACAGTATTCCCAACGGAACGCTCGCGCCCGTTGCCGGTACGCATCTGGATTTTCGGACGCCGCGCATTGTCGGTGGGGCTGTCGTCGGCGACGGCCGCCCGGCAATCGACAATACGTTCCTTCTGCGACGTGATCGGTGCGAAAGCGATGCGACCTCCGGACTTGAATTGGTGCACGCGGCAACGTTGACTTCGTCACGCTCGGGCCTTGGTCTCGAATGCTGGACGACGGAACCGGCGTTGCAGGTCTATGACGGCAGCAAGGTAAATGTCGCCGTTCCGGGGTTGGATGGCGTGCGTTACGGCGCTTGTGCCGGCATTGCGCTGGAACCGCAGCATGTGCCCGACAGCCCGAACCTGCCGCACTTTCCAACTACCGTGCTGCGGCCGGGACTACTCTACCGCCAGATCACCGAGTTCCGGTTCGCGTGAGCCAGTGCACTCAATGCCTGCGCGGCCGCTTGCGTCCCTTGCCGCCAGCCTTGCGCGCGCTGTGCGCCATCTCGCTTTGGCGCGCTGCTGCAGTCTTCACGTGTCGCATGCCGTTGCCGTCGACGACGCTCAAGTGAGCGCCCATTCGCGCCGGCTCTGATGCTGCCTTTGCACTCGCGTCGGCGTTCGCTGCGGCCAAGAGCTGCGCCTTTGCCTCGGCACGCACTTGCGCCTCACGCCGCGCGATATAGGTGGCCGAACCGATGATCACGAACGCGCCGAGCCAGGTCCAGCCGTCAATCGTTTCGTTGAAGAAGATGTAGGCGACGATGGCGGTGAACGGCAGTTTCGAAAATTCAAATGTCAGGGCCAGTGAGGCATCCATCATGGAATATCCGCGCACCAGCGAGGCATGCCCGAGCGTCGCGAAGGCGCCCATGCCAAGCAACAACGGTACGGTGGAGAGTGGTGGCCAACCCCACACGAACAGCGCGGGGATCAGCGACATCGGCACCAGGAAGACGTGTGTAAGAAACACGATCTTGTTGGGGTCGTCGCGGGCTGTCAGTTGTTTGACGAGGATGGCGCTCATGCCGCCGGAAATGGTGGACAGGAGGGCTGCGAGATGACCCGCTCCAAGCGGCGACAGGCCTGGCCGCAGGATGATCAACGCGCCGAGAAACCCGATCGCCAAGGCGGTCCAGCGACGCGCGCGCACTCTCTCGCCCAGCAGAAAAATGGCGCCAAGCGTGCCGCATAACGGCGTCAGGAAGGTGATCGCGGTCACCTCGCCAATGGGGATTTTGGAGAGCGAATAAAACCATAGCAGCATCGACACCAGCGCGACTGCGCAGCGGATACCGTAGGTCGGCAACTGGCCGGTGTCGAACAAGGCCATGCCGCGGTAAAACAGCAACGGCGAGAACACGATGGCTGCGAACAGATTGCGGAAGAACACCACCTGGAACGGATGCACCCCGGCCATCGATAGCGCTTTCGCGCACGCCGTCAGCCCGCACAGTGTGGCCATCGAGAAGATGATCCACATGGCGCCGGCAACGGGATCGTTGCGGCCGAGAAACGGCGACGGTAGTGACTTGGCAATCGGCATGAGGTGGCCGGGATTAGAAACAACATTTGGAATGCTGCGGGACGTGTCGCGACTTTCGCTGCATCGGCGCGCGTGCGCAACCCTTGATCCCCCACCATTGGTCGAAATGCCTGCATACCCGTCATGCGCTATGAGCCCGGCAACAGTTCGTGCTGTCAGGTTCTGTTCGGAATTTAGGCATGAGCGCGTATGGGTGAAGACCGGAGAAAATTATCTTATCAAATTCTACGGCGCGACTCTCGCGTTGGCGGAACCGCCTACGTCGAGGGCACGACGCACGGTGCCGTCGATCTTGGCGTCTTGCAGGAACTGGGCGGCCCACGCTTTGACGGCGGGTCGACCCTTCGGCGACACGACGACAACGCCCGTGGATTGGACGACTTCTTTGAGGACTGCTGTGCCGGGCAGTCTTCGCGAAAGATCCTCCACCGCTTCCGTGCCCATCGCGAGCGCGTCGAGTTGACCGTTGCCGATCAGCTCGGCTGCAACTTCTGCTTTGACGAACTTGGTGAGGGTGGCGTGTTGCAGGGTCTTGGCAATGGTGCGCGATGTGGCCGTGCCTTCGATGCAGCCGACCCGAATACCGCTTCTGTCGACATCCGCATTCGAACGAATTGCGGATCCGGCACGCACCAGATAGCTGCTGGTGTAGGCAACATAGGCGGGCCCGTGGTCCACGAACTGTTCGCGTCGGGCCTCAGCTGGCATGAAGGAAATATCCCAGGCATCCGTGCTGCCGGCGGCCGCGATCTCGTCCGAGCTAAGATACTCGACGATCTGCAGCGGTACGTTCAATTTGTCGGCTGCGGCGTTGGCGAGTTCTACAGTCACGCCGTGCGGTTTGCCGTTAGCCGAATTGCGCGTTGCCCAAAAAGCCGAATTGGCGGGGCCGACGGCGATCGCGACGCGCAGCGCACCAGTTGGTGCGATATCACGCACTCCATCGGCGCTGGCGGCGAGACTTCCGACTGCGACGACCAGGGAACTCAATGCTCCCGTCAACAACCGAGATCGCATCATCGCAAACGCTCCAAGGCTTGTTTTAAACGTGCGCCCAAGTTCAACGTAGCGTAGCAACCTCCGGCCGTCCAACGCAGCGGCAAGTTGGTGAGAAATTTCGCAAAACGCGTTGTATGCCCAAAATTAACCGGGGCACGCTTGCTGAAATCGCGCGTGCGTGGTTCGCTCCGGCCAAATTGATTTGTATTCAAGCCGGGGGATATCGGATGTCCAAGAGCAACACGAAAATCGCTGGCGTGCGCGCCGGGGCGCTCGCTCGCGCCGAAGCCTATCTCGATGGTGGCGCCTTCGAGACCGATCTCGCGCGTCGCGTCGCCATCCGCACCGAGAGTCAGGCGCTGCCGGCCAGCCGCGCCGAGCTCGACCGCTACATTACAGCCGAGATGATCCCGGCGTTCGAGGCGCTTGGTTTCACTTGTCGCAGCTTTGCCAATCCCGTTGCCGGCCAAGGTCCCGTGCTACTCGCTACGCGCATCGAGGACGCCAAATATCCGACCGTGCTCGGCTACGGTCACGGTGACGTCATCCGAGGTCAGGACGCACAGTGGACCAAAGGCAACGGCCCCTGGCAGCTGCAACGCGACGGCGATCGGCTTTATGGTCGCGGCACCGCCGACAATAAATGCCAGCACACCATCAACATGGCGGCGCTGGCGGCCGTCATGGCCGAGCGCGGCGGCAAGCTCGGCTTCAATTGCAAGTACATCATCGAAATGGCCGAGGAGACCGGTTCGGCCGGGCTCGATGAAATTGTGCTCGCCAACAAGGACGCATTCGCCGCCGACGTACTGATCGCCTCCGACGGTCCACGCGCGACAGCTCAGCGTCCGACTATCGTGCTCGGCAATCGTGGCGCGCTCACCTTCGACCTCGTTTGCAACCTGCGTGACGGCGGCCATCACAGCGGCAATTGGGGCGGACTGCTCGCCGATCCCGCGATCATCCTGGCGCACGCGATTGCGTCGTTCGTCGGCCGGCGCGGCGGCTTGAAACTGAGGGCCTGGTTGCCGCCGCCCTTGGCACCGAACGTCCGCGCCGCGCTGAAAGATATCACCATCGACGGCGGCGAGAACGCGCCGACACAAGATCCGACCTGGGGCGAGATCGGCTTGAGCGGACCGGAAAAAGTCTATGCCTGGAACAGTTTTGCGGTGCTGGCGATGACATCGGGCAATCCGGAGGCGCCGGTCAATGCCATCGCGCCGTCGGCTCGCGCGCGCTGCCAGCTGCGCTATGTGGTGGGCACCAAAGTCGACGCTGTGCTGCCGGCCTTGCGCCGCCATCTCGACCAGCACAGTTTCAAGCACGTCGATATCGTAGCCCTCCCCGAAGTCGCCCGCTTCGAAGCCACCCGCACCGACGTCGATGATCCCTGGGCGCAGTGGGTGGTGCGGTCGTTCACCGAAACCAGCAATGAAAAACCTGCAGTCATTCCGTCCTCCGGTGGCGGTGTTCCCAACCACCTCTTTCAGACCGGTTTGGGTATGCCGACGGTATGGGTGCCGCATTCGTATCCGGGTTGCTCGCAGCACGCCCCCGACGAACACATTCTGGTGCCCGTCGCCAAGAGTGCACTGCGTTTGATGGCCGGTCTTTATTGGGACCTCGGGGTAACCGGTGGTCCGCGATGACTGGGTGTCAGCGCGTTCGCAACCAAATCCACTATCGGCGCGTTCTTTGTCGGTGATCCCAACCATTTTGATCGGACGTGCCATGACCCAAAAGTTGTTTTATGCGCGTCATCTTTGCCTGGCCGCGGGACTCGCAATTATTGGCGCGTCAAGCAGTTCAGCGCAACTGACCACGGCCACGATCGTTCCCAGCCAAGCGTCAACGGAGTCGAATATATCGACGCTGATCGGGACCAAAGTCGTCAACGAAGCTTCGGAACCTTTGGGCGATGTCAATTATCTGCTTGTCAACTCCAGTGGGCAGATCACGACGGTCGTGGTTGGCGTTGGTGGGTTTCTCGGAGTCGGTGAAAAAAACGTCGGCTTTCCATATGCGGCGCTCAATTTTGGCACCGGGCCGCAGGGCGAACGCACAATCAAATTGAAAACGACAAAATCAGAGCTGGAAGCGGCGCCGAAGTTTGCGTGGCGTGAGACGCCGATGGCGGTGACGGTCGAAGAGAAGCTGAAGACTGCCGCCGACAAAGTGAAGGAAACAGCCAAATCTCTGGGCGAGAAAGCATCTGACGCGATGAAAAAGAATTAAGATCAAGGAAGGTCTACGCTCGGTGTTTTTTAAAAACACGGAGCATAGCTCAAATGTGCGCAGAAGCGGTTCAGGTTTTGGTTGGTTGCTTCCGCATCATCGCCTGCCGTGTGCACTCGGCCACCATTTCGCCGCGTTGGTTGAAGGCGGAGTGATAAAATTCCACCAACCCTGCATCCGGTCGCGATTTGCTCTCGCGCTTGGACACGATCTTTGTTGTCACGCGGATGGTGTCACCGTGAAACACTGGTTTTGGGAATCTGACGTCGGTCATGCCGAGGTTGCCGATGGTCGTGCCGATCGTCGTGTCGTTGACGGAAATGCCAATCATCAAGCCAAGCGTGAACAACGAATTGACCAGCGGTTGCTTCCATTCCGTACTGGCTGAAAATTCGTGGTCGATATGCAGCGGCTGCGGATTGTGCGTCATGCAAGAAAACAGCGTGTTGTCCATTTCCGTCACCGTGCGCCGGATCGTATGCTCGATCGGTTTGCCGATTTCGAATTCCTCGTAATACATGCCGCGCATTTTGTTGTCTCCGGTTTGCATTTCGCTTCGCGAGAAAGACTTCAGCCTTTCGATCCGCTCGGAGGGACGCCCTCCGAACCGCCCGCCTTCTGATTTCAAAAGTACTGAGGTTTTGGGAGCTTTGCTCCCAAGCGGGTGTTGGCAGCAGCCCGCTCGCGCAGCGAAACTTCACCCACCATTGAGCGTTGCCCGTAGCGCGCTCGCGGCATACACGCCGAGAATGCGCAGCTCTGTTGAAAAGTATTTCAATTCTTCCAGCGCGCGCGCCACCGGCGGATCGGTCGGATGGCCTTCGATGTCGGCCAGAAACATCGTCGCGGTGAAGCTGCCGTCGACCATGTAGCTTTCGAGCTTCGTCATGTTCACACCGTTGGTCGCAAATCCGCCTAACGCTTTGTAAAGCGCTGCTGGAATATTGCGCACGTCGAAAACGAATGTCGTCAGCACCGGTTCGACGCCCGGCTTTGCAGGTGCCGGCGTCTTCGACAGGATCACAAAGCGCGTCGTATTGTGTTTCTCATCCTCGACGTCCTCGGCAAGAATATCGAGATCATACACCTCCGCCGCCAAGCGTGGTGCAAACGCCGCCTTCGTCGCATCGCGCCATTCCGACACTTGCCGGGCGGCCCCTGCGGTATCGCCGGCCACGTGCGGCTTCAGGCCCAGCTTGCGGATAATCTTCCGGCATTGTCCGATCGCATGAACATGGCTGTATACATCCGTGATTCCCGAAAGTTTTGCTCCACGGATCGCCATCAACTGAAACCGGATCGGCAGGAAATGCTCGCCGATGATGTGCAATCCCGACGCCGGCAGCATGTGATGGATATCGGCGACCCGCCCGGCGATCGAATTCTCGATCGGGATCATCGCCAATTGCGCGTCGCCTGATTTTACCGCTGCCAGCGCATCCTCAAATGCCGCGCATGGCAGCGGCGCCATCTCCGGATAAATTTCGCTGCAGGCGATGTGACTGTTGGCGCCCGGCTCGCCCTGATAGGCGATGCGTGGCATCACAGCCTTCGCAGCCTTGCCCGTCTTGCTCGCTGGCACCGTCGCCGTTTTTGCTTTCGACATGGTCTTTCCCTGCAATTCTTCACATCGTCTCGCATAGCCGCTCCCGTTGCTGCTGTCATCACCCGCATTGGTCAGCCATCGGAGGCTGCGATCATCCCGCGTCCGGGGAAAGATTTGATACGAGCTTCTGCGCCGGCACGTACTGCGCACTCAGTCGTCTGCCAGCGCGCCATGAAACACCCGGTAACTACCTAGTTATTCCCCCATCACCCGGGTGTGCTAGAGTTCTGCTATAACCCGATCCGTATGCGAACGCCGACACGACATCGCTTCGCCGATCCCCCGCGCTGATCAATCGCCACGGCTCACCGTATCACCGGTCATCCTTCTCCACGCAATTCATCGCTATCGGCGGTGGTCGCAGCGCGCCGGTATGCCCTAACGCACAAGGAATTCCACAATGTCGGCTGAACCCGATTGGGAGGACGTCCGCCGTGACTACGAAGCCGGCAAGCTGTCCATCCCAAAGCTGCTGGAGAAATACGGAACAACAGCGCATTTCCTGCTCAAGCATCGCGTCGAAGGCCAATGGGTCAGCCGCCCCTCCGCTGTCGAGAGGGCTCAGCAAAAAGCTGCCGCAAAATCAACCTCCGCGGTTCCATTTGCAGCGCTGCCATCGGCTGTTGAGCCAACACCTCCTGTTCCACCAGCGCGCAAAACCAGACCGACGCCGATCGCCCAACGCCGTGCCATCGTCGAGCGTCTCACTAACGCCATTGAAACCAAGCTGACCCTGCTCGAACGCCGTTTCGCCCGCGAGATGGCCGGTCTGGACGACACCAAGACCACGAAGCGCGCCGCTTCAACCGCCGCCGACTTCGAGCGTGACACGCGCAGCATCGGCGGCCTCATCAAGAACCTCGAGCAAGTGACGGAATATGATCATGCCCATCCCAACGGCAGACGGATCAGCGGTGCCGCCGCCAAATCCGCCAGCCTCGCCTCCACGGCGCTTGCCGACGAGGCGGACCGCCTCCGCAGCGAACTTGCAGCGCGTCTTCAGCGCTTTATCGACGTTGCCGAGAGCGGCGCGAAAAGAACTGCTGCAGGCGATTGAGCCGGCCAAGCTGATTGAGTTTGCCTATGATTGGATGATCTGGGCGCGCGACGATCAATTGCCGCCCGTCGCCCTCGCAGACGGTCAGCCATGGCGCACCTGGCTCATTCTCGGTGGCCGGGGCTCCGGCAAAACGCGCGCCGGTGCAGAATGGGTTCGCGCCCGCGCGCTCGGTGTGCCGCAACTGACCGAGCACCGCGCCCATCGCATCGCCCTCGTCGGCCGCAGTATCGGCGAAGTCCGCGACGTCATGATTGAGGGCGTCTCCGGCCTCATGTCCGTTCATGCCCCGCACGAACGACCCGTCTACGAGATTTCTCGCAACCAGCTCACTTGGCCCAACGGCACCATTGCGCAGATGTTCGCCGCCGACGAATACGAGAACCTGCGCGGTCCCCAGTTTGATACCGCCTGGTGCGACGAGTTGGCCAAGTGGCGCGTCCCCGAGCGGGCCTGGGATAATCTGCAATTCACCATGCGCCTCGGCGCGTGTCCGCAGGTCTGCATCACTACCACCCCGCGCGGCACCAAGTTCATCAAGCGTCTCATGAAAGATCCGCAGTTGATCGTCACGCACTCGCGCACCTCCGACAATGCGCGAAATCTGGCGCCAGCCTTCATCGCCGACATGCACAAGCGCTACGCCGGCACGCCCATGGGTCGCCAGGAACTCGACGGCGAAGTCGTCGAAGAACGCATGTATGGTCTGTGGAAACGCAGCTGGATCGAGCAGAACCGCATCCACCCATCGACAAGTCATCAGCCACACGAAGCGTCTCTCTGCGCGACCAACATCGACCGACGCCCGCGCGCCGAGCAGCCTGACAACCGCCCGGAAATGACCCGCATCGTCGTCGCGATCGATCCACCTGTGACAGCCAACGCCGGCTCCGACAGTTGCGGCATCGTCGTCGCCGGCATTGCCATCGACGGGCGCGCCATCATCCTCGCCGACCGCACCATCCAGGGCCGCACGCCCGACACGTGGGCCCGCGCTGCTGTGCAGGCCTATCACGATTTCGAAGCTGACCGCCTCGTCGCCGAGGTCAACCAGGGTGGCGATCTCGTCGTCGCCGTCATCCACCAGGTCGATCCGAACATCCCCGTGCAGAAAGTGCGCGCCACGCGCGGCAAGTGGTTGCGCGCCGAACCCGTTGCCCAGCTCTACGCCGAAGGCCGCGTCGCCCATTACGGCACCTTCCCCGATCTTGAACGCCAGATGTGCGACTTCGCCACCGACGGTCTCAGCGAAGGCAAAAGCCCCGACAGCCTCGACGCCCTCGTCTGGGCCCTCACCGACCTCATGCTGGTCAGGCACAATATCCCCACCCTCCGCCGCCTGTAGCTTCCCTCTCCCCGTCGCCCTTTGCGATGGGGAGAGGGTCAGGGTGAGGGGCAGCCGCAATCTCCAACCACCGCTCCACCCGCACCTGTCCCGCGCCAACCAGATCGCACTCCATGCCAACCGATCACGAAACCGCACTGTTGGCCGCCAAGTCGCACCTTGCCGGCCTGCATGTCATCTGCGCCCTGCAGATCCTCATCGACCTTACCGCGCGTAAAGAGTTCGATCCCGACCAGCCCCGCGACGACGACGGACGTTGGACCAATGGCCTCGGTTCCGATGACGGCTATAGCGATATTATCCCGGTTGCCCGGCAGCCCGGGACGCAGTCCAGGCTGACAGAAGACGAAGTCCGCTCGAATATCGTCTCTATCGCCGACAATCAGGTGGGAAGGCTCGATTGGCAAGACAGCGCGAGCCGGGGTAATTTTCCTGCTCCATCAAATAAGTGCAATTTATTCGTTTATGAGGTTTTGAGTAGAGCCGCCGCCGATCCGGGACTTCCGAACGGATGGATCAACGATTACCCGCCCACCGCTGGTCAATGGGCGGACCCTACATATACGATCCCCAACTGGAGAGTGCTGCCTTCTGCCGAACCGCCGTTACCGGGCGACGTGGTAGCACAGCGCATCGAGTAACTTGACGCCTCAGGGCATGTCATGATTGTCGGGCGCAATGGTAATTTCATCGGAACCGGTGAGGGCGCAGACGCCCACGGGCAAATCGTTGATGTCCCGGCGCGGGATAACTTGGGACGACCCGGAGATCGGCACGGTCCCTTGGTCTATCGCAGGTGGAGCCGCCCGCTAAATTAATCGGCGAGCGGTCAGTGCTTCGCCGATCGTCTTTCTGGACGCTACACGATCGAAACGGAATGCAGCATGATTTCTATAGCACCATTTCGAAGTTTGCGTGCCGTTCATGCGACCTTGTGTGTGTTGGCAGCCGCAATAATAGCTGTCTACCAGCTTGATACCCGGGGAACCGAGCTCGCAGGCGGGACATTGACTGGAGCGTTTATTCTAGCACAGGAATTAGCAGGTTTTTTTTATATCGGCTCGGCATTGTTGACATTCGGTGCTAGTCGCGCATCGGTCATTGCTGCTTTGTGTGCGATGGCCCTTTGTCTTCCTTTAAGCTTATATTCCCTGGCGCCGCATATTTTTTTATACGATCTTGTCTGGATTTTCAATTGTGGTGACATCGCAACTCGTATTCGAGTCCTGGAATATGATTTTGATATCTTTCATGATCGCATCTCTCATTACATGCTTGTTACTTCTCCGACGTGATGACCCGCCCCCCAACACCTTCCCCGGTCCCTGACATCTCCCGCATCGCCGCCCCTGCCCCACACCGCGCCCCACCCAGGCGCGGTGCTTTTTTCCCTTCTCCCCGTTGCTCTTCGCGACGGGGAGAAGGTGTCACGAAGTGACGGATGAGGGGCAGCTCCAATCTCCAACCGCCAGATCGCTCCGCGCCCTTTTGAAATATGCAGAACAGCGACCTCACGCCAGCCAGATCGTCCACCATGCCAATCGATCACCAGACCGCACTGCTGGCCGCCAAGTCGCACCTCGCCGGCCTGCATGTCATCCGCGCCCTGCAGATCCTCATCGACGTGTCGCGAAAGCTTTTCAATCCTGGCCAGCTTCGCCGTCCATCCGGCGAAACTGGCGGTGGTCGCTGGACGAAACCGGGAGGCATTGGAAATAGCGACCAACCAGCTGGCAGCGCAGATACAGATATCGCCGATGACAGCAGCGCATCACTCTCAGATCCGACAGCTGCAACCGAAGACCCACCGCGAACACCGTCGATCGGCGACGCCAGCGAGCAGCCCCAGGATGTCTCCCGTCGACGAGTCGGCCCCACCGGCACGCCCGCGCAAGAAGCCCGTCTTGCCATCGCCACCGGCCAAGCTCAACAGGCCGTCAGTCGCGTAATGGAGTCGGATCCCACCTGGCGCGGCCCGGCCAGCTTCACCGACAGCATTGAAGGTCAGATCGCGCATCAAGAAGCCATGACCGAAGCCGCCAATGCCCGTCTCGCCGAAATCGCCCGCTCCGGTATCGGCAGCAATGGCGGCCCAACTCTCGGGCGTGATCTACCGTCACGCTTTTCGATGCCACAGGCACCCTTTGCTGTGGATGCCTATCGCAACAACTTCGACGTTCCAATTGGCAAAGACACCATTGCGGTTGGGACGATCGACAACGATACCCGAATAATCATCGGAGTGAATTCGCGGGCTCCAGGCTATACGAATGAAGATCGCGCTGCCGCGAACGCCATGCGCGACAATCTTATTATCGCCGATCCCGACGTTATGCGTTGGGACAATACGGGCTACAAACCCAACGACGCCATCTACCATGCTGAGGCGACCGCATTATTGCGCGCAGCCAAAGTGAACGACGGAAGTTTGGGCGGAAGGGTTATCGACATTTATGTCGATCGGGAAATGTGCCGAAGTTGTGATAAAGTATTGCCACTGATCTCCCGCGAACTTGGATATCCCACTATTCGCTTCACAGATATCTACGGCAAACGGTCACGCTACGTAACGGCCGCTGGGAGTAGGATTGCAGAATGAACAAGTACGTGTATTTTCACGGATTCAGAGGTCAGTTCTGGCCAAGTCTCGCACAGCTTGAACCGCATTTTCTCGCGCCGAACGGTTCGCAATGGGTTCGGGGTGGAAACGACTCCTGGGGATTCTCTGTGCAAGGCCTCGAAGGCACCGAAGAGAAGCTTTTCGGTCGCGGTAGAAAGGATATAAATTTGGATCTCTGGGGCATCCCCGACGTCGGCGTGCTGATTATCTACGACAAAATCGGCCCACCTGGCTTTCGCGATGCCTTCACCTCCAAAGGCGACATGAGCCGACTGAGCGAACTTGTCTTTTCGCTGCACGACACACCGCTCCCCGTCGGTCTCTTCATCCCCTTCCCCAAGGCCTGGCTCGCTGTCAAAGAATTCATGGAATCCGAGGGCCAACTTCCCGAATCCATTGAGTGGGTCCGCAACGCAGACCTGCCACCCAACACCTTCCCCGATCCCTGACGCGTCCAGCATCGCCGCGCCTGCCCCACACCGCGCTCCACCCAGGCGCGGCTTTGCTTTGCGACGACGCGTTAATCTCCAAAAACAGCCCCACCCATACTTGTCATCCTAGGGCTTGTCCCTAGGACCCAGCCCTCCGCACACGCAGCGCTACCAAGTTGTCGTGCAACCGCAGCCGCAATTGAACCTTCCGCACCCGCCGCACCATGGGTCCTGGGCACAAGGCCCAGGATGACAATGGCGCTCGGGGTCAGCCACGTCGAACGCACTCAACGAGTCCCACCACATGCCCCAGCTCAATCTTGTCCCTCGCGGCTTCATCGCCGGCGTGGCCGATCGCATTCTGCGTGCGGCCCAGGCCGCCCGCACGCGACCACAGCCACCCGCTACCAAAACCGCCGCCGCCTTCCCCGTCTCGCCGTGGTTCTCCTTCGACGCCGTCTCCGGCGCCACCTGGGCGCCGCGCGACTACACCGCCTTCGCCCGCGAGGGCTACATGCAGAACGCCGTCGTCTATCGCTGCGTGCGCATGATCGCCGAGGCCGCCGCCTCCGTGCCACTGTGCCTCTACGACGGCGCGCACGAACTCGACGATCACCCGCTCCTCCGGCTCATCGCCGCGCCCACGGCCACGTCGACAAAAGCCGAACTGTTCGAGGCCTGGTACGGCTTCCTGCTGGTGTCCGGCAATTCGTATCTCGAAGTCGCAGCCCTCGGCGGCGAGCCGCGCGAGCTGCATATTCTCAGGCCCGACCGCATCCAGATCGTGCCCGGCGAAGACGGTTATGCCGAGGCCTACGACTATTCCGTCGACGGCACCGCGCCTGTCCGCCTCGACGGCGAAGCCGTGCCCAACGTGCGGAAAGTGCTGCACCAGAAGCTGTTCCACCCGCTCAACGATCACTACGGCCTCAGCCCCATCGAAGCCGCCGCGACAGCCATCGACATCCACAACGCCGCCTCGCGCTGGAACAAGGCGCTACTGGATAATTCGGCGCGACCCTCCGGCGCGCTCGTCTACGCCTCCCGCGACGGCAATCTGACAACAGAGCAATACAATCGCCTCAAGCAGGAACTCGAAATCGGCTTCCAGGGCGCGGCGAACGCCGGACGCCCGCTTCTCCTCGAAGGCGGTCTCGACTGGAAGACCATGTCGATGACGCCGAAGGATCTCGACTTCATCGAAGCCAAGCATGGCGCCGCGCGCGAGATCGCCCTCGCTCTCGGCGTACCACCGATGCTGCTCGGCATCCCCGGCGACAACACGTTTTCCAACTACCAGGAAGCCAACCGCACCTTCTGGCGCCAGACCGTTCTGCCCCTGGTGCAACGCACCACCGCGGCGCTGGGAGAGTGGTTGGCGCCGGCGTATGGCCTGTCCAACGTCTCGCTGCAACCCGATCTCGACGACATCCCCGCACTCTCCACCGAACAAGACGCCCTCTGGGCCCGCCTCGAAAAATCCACCTTCCTCACCGACGACGAAAAACGCGCCGCCGTCGGCTACGGCCCCAAACCCGCTGAGCAGAAATTCAACCCCGGCCAGATCCGCAAGCCACCCGGCCAACCCGGCGGCGGCCGCTGGACCAAGCCGGGCGATGGCGGAGGCAGCAACACCGGAGCCAACGGCAGCAGCGATGGCGGGACCGCCGACGGCTCACTCGGTGACAACACTGACACCCCGTCTGATAGCTTCGATCCGGTAGCCGAACAAACCCCGCCAATCGGCGACAACAGCGAAAAACCACAGCAAATTGCGGATCGGTACAGTCCCGATAAATTCGGCTGGCATCAGTAGGAACCGGCCCAACCACCGTCTGCACAGCAGAGCAAAACTGCAGTTCGCAAGATATGGCAGACTCAATGTTGCGCCACAGCGTGCCTGGCCGAGATCCTGCCAATCCTGTAATTGATGGAGACCGAACGTTCGTGCGCGACCCAAGAGCGACACTGCTCGGAGAGCCGTTAGCGCCAGGTGGGTACGTAGTAACGACTATTTTGGACAACGGATTGACTATAGTTAATCAGACAGAACCATTGCATGCTTTGTACGATGGCGTAGTCGTGCGTAGAGCCGAGCAGGGTTCTGATGGCTCCTGGTCAGTAACGACATATGGGTATGGAAATAATAAAATTCCCGGGTTTAATATGCTAAACGAGTGGCAGGGACCGAAAATATTCGATTTTCTCGACCAGCAAATGAGAAGCGACATAAGGCAACGGCATGCTAAATAGTGGAAAAGAAATATGGAAAACTGTTGGTGTAGCCTCTGGAGTGGCCGTAATGATAGCCATTGCAGGCATGAAAGGAAAAGAAATGTACCAGAAAGCGAATACTTCGGGTTGGTCAAACGTCTTGACGGCGAGTCAGGTCGGTGAAGCGCGCATTAATTTTACAACAATGGCGCGTGTTGCGGAGTTGCTTCG
The DNA here is from genome assembly GCA_025351355.1 of Hyphomicrobiaceae bacterium. GTDB lineage: Bacteria > Pseudomonadota > Alphaproteobacteria > Rhizobiales > Hyphomicrobiaceae > JABFRJ01. The sequence goes on along the minus strand of JANXWC010000139.1, from coordinate 940 downwards.
CAATATTGCTCATCAAGAAGGCATGAGCTTCAGTTTCAGGACAATCCATCCGATCGAGCAGTGGGGTTCATTTGATCTTTTGTCAGATAAGTACAAAATCCTTGTGACAAATCCTGTTTATCCGAATCGTTATAAAATTTACGTTTAACTCAATAGTGAACGCGGTGGAACTCAGTCCGGCGCTGAAATATTATTCACGAATTTGTTGGATGCGATGGGCAAGCTTCCGTAGTTATTACAATTGCATGGCCGCATTTCGCGGATTTACGTCCGTGCCTCGCCGGCAAAAAAAGAGGAGCCGGCTATCCGCTGGTAACACGCAAATGATAAAACCAGTACCGCATATCTTCATTGGAATAAAAGCGAAAGACATGGAAATTGCACTGAAGCAATGTGAAGAATTTTCAGGCGTTAAATATCGTTGTTCTAACGGAACTTTTTTTGGCGGCGACCATTGCGACGCCTCTGTTGGGGGCTATTCGTTCAGTCTCCGGTTAAACCATTTTGATGATGGCAATGGTTATCGTTGGTGTATTCCAAGCAGTAGTTATACTTGGGTTTTATCATGCACTTGTTATAGTTCGGACAACCTTGACAGGCTATTGGAAAAAGTAGCATCGCTCGATTTATTCGAGGTGGTTCAGGGTTCGATCACAAGATAGTTTATCTGCCGCCGCCTTTCCCGTCTCGCCGTGGTTCTCGTTCGACGCCGTGTCCGGCGCCACCTGGGCGCCGCGCGACTACTCAGCCTTCGCCCGCGAAGGTTACATGCAGAACGCCGTCGTCTATCGCTGCGTGCGCATGATCGCCGAAGCCGCCGCCTCCGTGCCGCTCTGTCTCTACGATGGCGTGCACGAACTCGACGACCACCCGTTGCTCCGCCTCATCGCCGCGCCGACAGCTACCACCACCAAAGCCGAACTGTTCGAGGCCTGGTACG
>JANXWC010000134.1 GCA_025351355.1 Hyphomicrobiaceae bacterium | reverse complement strand
GTGATATCGGCGCTGATACTGGCTACAATTGCGATGGTGACGATCTGGTCCGGGCCGCTGCCGCTGGCAGTGCTGTTGGCGGCGATCGGTGCAATCGTGGCCTGGGAATGGGGCCGCATCGTGCGCGGCGCGGAACTGGATGCAGCGATGGCGGCGCATGTGGCAACAGTGATCGCCGGTGTCGTGCTGACGGGCGTCGGGCTGGCGGGACCAGCCATCATCGGTGTGCTGATCGGCACTATCCTGACGGGATTGCTCAGTTTTGGCCGGCATAGCGTGCTGTCGGCGATCGGCGTGCTATTTGCCTGTCTGCCGGGAATTTCGCTGCTGTGGTTACGCAGGGACGAACCGCTCGGCGCGATGGCCGTATATTTTATCGTGTTCGCGGTCACGGCGACTGACGTCGCCGCGTATTTTTGTGGCCGCTTGATCGGCGGGCCAAAATTGTGGCCGCGCGTCTCACCAAACAAGACGTGGGCTGGGCTACTAGGTGGCGTTACCGCAGCGGCAATCACCGGTTTCATTTTCGCGCAGTTGGTCCCCGGCTCGGTCGCTTCGCATCTGCTGCTCAGCGGGGGTGCGCTGGCATTGGTGGCGCAGGGTGGCGATCTTGCCGAATCGGCGCTTAAACGGCATTTCGGTGCGAAGGATTCGAGCGGCCTCATTCCCGGGCACGGCGGCTTCATGGATCGGGTCGACGGTTTGGGTGTTGCAGCCATTACCGCCGCCACGTGGGCCGCCGGTATCGATATGGTTTCGCCGGCGCGAGCACTCTTGTCATGGTGAACGGATCGTCCTGGCCGCGCGGCGACGTCATGCGCGTCTCGGTCCTTGGTGCTACCGGATCGATCGGCGCCAGTACATTGGATCTGATCGGGCGAGAGCCAGCTCAATTTGCCGTGCAAGCGGTGACCGCCAATAGCAATGCCGTAGCACTGGCAGCGTTAGCCAAGAAACATGGCGCCAAGCTTGCAGTGGTCAGCGATCCCGCCGCCTATGCCGCGCTCAAATCGACACTTGCAGGGACCGGCATCGACGTCGCTGCGGGGCCGGCGGGTCTTGAAGTCGCCGCGGCAATGGAAGCTGATTGCACAGTCGCAGCAATTGTCGGAGTCGCGGGGCTCGCGCCAGCGCTGATTGCCGTCGCGCGTGGTCAGCGCGTTGCGCTGGCAAACAAAGAGTGTCTGGTATCGGCAGGCCGGTTTTTCATGGCCAACGTACGCCGTCACAAGACCGAACTGCTGACGATCGATAGCGAGCACTCCGGCGTCATGCAGGTGCTTGAAACGCGCAACAGGGATCAGGTCGTCAAAGTCACGCTGACGGCCTCTGGAGGTCCGTTCCGCACCTGGACTGCAGAGGCCATTGCGACGGCCAGTCTCGAGCAGGCGCTGCAGCACCCGAATTGGACGATGGGGCCGAAAATCACCATCGATTCGGCGACGATGATGAACAAGGGTCTTGAGTTGATCGAGGCGCAGCACCTGTTCGACCTAGCACCGGCGCAATTGGACATGCTGGTGCACGCGCAATCGATCGTGCACGCATTGGTTGAATATAGCGACGGTTCGGTGCTGGCACAATTAGCTCAACCCGACATGCGGCTACCGATTGCGCTGGCATTGAACTGGCCGCGGCGACGGCCGACGCCGACGCCGCGGCTCAATCTAGCAACGGCGCCAGCGCTGACCTTTGAGGCGGCGGACGAGACGCGGTTTCCGTGTATCCGTTTATCCAGAGAAGCCATGCAGCGTGGCGGCGGTGCGACTGCGGCACTTAATGCGGCAAATGAAGTTGCTGTTGCAGCGTTTCTTGCCAAACGGTGCAAATTCGGCCACATCGCACAGGTAGTTAGCGCGTCGCTCGACTTACTTGACGGACGGGGACTGTTGGGAGAACCGCAGAATGTCGGCGCCGTCATGGAACTCGACGGTGAGACGCGGCGAGTTGCTGCCGAGACGTTAGCCGGACTTGGGGACGGCCGCTGAGACCCCATATGTCTGCGCAAGGTTGATCGTACGTAGGTGCAGGATCAAAGGTTGGCGGATTTAGCCCGCCGACGTCGTCCTTGGCGCGGATTTTGCGCTGGTCACTTTGATTTCAACGGTTACGTTTTTACAATTTGAGCTGCTGCACTCATCGACAGGATACCTCATGGAACAGTTGTCTGCCGCATTCACAAGCCTCGGAACGGGATTGTTCACGCTGGTCGCATTCCTTTTCGTCCTATCGATCGTCGTCGTCGTGCACGAGATGGGTCATTTCCTGGTGGCGCGGTGGTGCGGCGTCAAAGTCGATTCATTTGCCATGGGCTTTGGGCGCGAGATCTTTGGCTGGAACGATAGCAAGGGGACGCGCTGGCGCATCAACTGGATGCCATTGGGCGGCTACGTTAAATTCATGGACGACGCCAATGGCGCCAGCATGCCGAGCGCCGACATGATCGCCAATATGACACCAGAGCAGCGGGCCGTTTCTTTCCATGCCAAACCGCTGTGGAAGCGGGCGTTGGTTATCTTCGCCGGGCCATTTGCAAATTTTCTACTGGCGATTGCATTGCTGGCCAGCCTGTTCATGATCTGGGGCGTGCGGACGTTTCCGGCGCGGGTGGAAGAAGTGGTTGCGGACTCGCCTGCGGCGCGCGCAGGGCTGCGGGGCGGTGATCTGATCGTCAACGTCAACGGAACAAAGATTGCCAGCTTTACGGATCTGCTGCGGATCGTATCCGTCAATCCCGACCAAGAGCTAGCGGTTACCTATGAGCGAAACGAAAAGTTGTCGACTGTAAGAATTACACCCGAGCGGAAAGAAGAATCGGACGGCTTGGGCGGCAAAATCCAAGTGGGCCGCTTGGGTATCAAGAGCAGTAATACGCCAACAAGCGGAACCTTCAGGCGCTATGGCCCGATCGAAGCCACGGTGTTGGGTGCCAAGGAGAGCGTCTTTATCGTCACGTCGAGCCTTAGCGCGCTCGGCAAGATGATGAGTGGTCGCGAAAATGCCAATCAACTTGGCGGGCCCCTGAAGATTGCGGCAGTAGCGGGCAAAGCCGCGAGCGTGGGATTTGACTCACTGCTCAACGTTGCAGCACTAGTTTCCGTCAGCGTGGGGTTGTTCAACCTGTTCCCGATTCCGCCGCTCGATGGCGGGCACCTGATGTTCTACGCCGCCGAGGCGATCCGTGGCCGTCCGTTGAGCGATAATGCCAAAGAAGTCGGCTTCCGCATGGGGTTTGCATTGATCTTGATGCTGGTCATGCTGGTGATGTGGAACGACCGACTTGTGGTCAAAGGCTGGATGGGCGGCTGACGCCCATTCCACGGGCCTCTGCCCTGTTTTTTTGCCGCAGAATCGACTTCAATTGGATGGCGGTAACGAATCCGGGGCAGTGGGGTAAAGTTGCCACTTCCCACAGAGTTACGGAATCGTTAAACCTAGCGCGTGCTGAGTGCGTCCAAGGCGAAAGGGGCAACCTTTTGCCGAAGCGTTGGGGTTGCATGGCAAATGCCATGCGGCGCGCGTAAGCCCTTTCTGGTGCTGCTGCCGACAGCGCCGGATTGTTTTGGGGGACGGCAAAACAAGAAAGCGAACACTCGCTCATGCGGATGATTCGGACGACATTATCAGGGGCGCTACCTTCTGGGGCCCGAAAAGCACTGCTGGGCATGACACTGCGGGCGCTCGCGCCAGCGGTTGGACTTGCGGCGTTGGGCTTCTCCCCAGGATTGTTGCTTGGTTCCACGACGGCAGTTGCGCAGAGCGCCGTCGTTCGTGAGATCAAGGTGGAGGGTAATCGCCGCCTCGAGCCGGAAACCGTTCGCTCGTATATGAAATTGTCCGTCGGCGAATCATACGATGCCGGTAAGGCCGACGAATCGATTCGGGCGCTATTCTCGACAGGTCTGTTTTCCGACGTGAAGATCAACCGTACCAACAATGGTGTCGTGGTCGTCGTGGTCGAGAACCCAGTGATCGCGCAGGTGGCCTTCGAGGGTAACAGCGAAGTCGACAAGGCGGCGCTGGAAGCTGAAGTGCAGCTGAAATCGCGCGCCGTATTCACGCGCGCCAAGGCTCAGGCCGACGTGCAGCGCATTCTGGCCGTCTATCAGCGGCAGGGCCGTTTTGCTGCCAACGTGCAGCCGAAGCTGATCGAACTCGACAATAACCGCGTCAACGTGGTGTTCGAAATCACCGAGGGTCAGGCGACCAAGGTTAAAAGTATTGCGTTCGTTGGAAACCGCGCGTTTTCCGACAGCCAACTGCGCGACATCATAACGACCATTCAATCGGGCCTGTTCGATTTCCTGAAGGGCACCAACATCTATGACCCCGACCGGTTGAACCTCGACAAGGAACTGCTGCGCCAGTTCTATCTGAAGAACGGTTACGCCGACGCTCGCGTCATTTCAGCCAATGCCGAACTTGATCGCGACGGTTCGGGCTTCTTCATCACCTTCGTCGTCGAAGAAGGCCAGCTGTTCAACTTCGGTGCCGTCTCCATCGATTCGAAGCTGCCCGGCGTGAATACCGCGGCGCTCGACAAGGAAATCACCACCAAGACCGGCGCCGTCTTCAACGCGCAACTGCTAGATAAGACGACTGAGGCACTGACGCTTAAAGTGGCCGAACAGGGCTTCGCCTTTGGCCGGGTGCGTCCGCGCACCGACCGGGTGGCTGGGACCAATACTATCAACGTGATCTACCTCGTCGAAGAGGGCCCGCGGATCTATATCGAACGGATCAACATCAACGGCAACGAGCGGACCAAGGATTATGTTATCCGCCGCGAATTCAAGATCGCCGAAGGCGACGCCTACAACCAGCTGTTGGTCGAAAACTCCAAAAAACGCCTGCAGAACCTCGGCTTCTTCAAGACCGTCGACATTAAACGGCGCAACGGAGGCGCACCTGACCGGGTCATTCTCGACGTTGATGTGCTGGAGCAACCAACGGGCGAACTGTCGTTCGGTGCCGGCTACTCAACCTCTGAAGGTGTGATCGGCGATATCAGCCTGACGGAGCGCAACCTGCTCGGCAACGGTCAGTATCTTCGTCTTGGCGTGTCGGGTTCGAAGTCGCGGCTGGGTCTGAATTTGAGCTTCACTGAGCCGAGGTTCCTCGGATCCAACGTGGCTGCCGGATTTGATCTATTCCGCAACACGACGACAGCGAACAGCACGACGCCTTACAATACCTCGAAAACGGGTGGATCGGTCCGCGCGGCATTTCCGCTGGCCGAGAACATCTGGCTCAACACGGCTTATACGCTGTCGCGCGATACGATCGATATTCCCTTCGGATACTCCTACGGCGCGTCGCAGGCGATCAAGGACGCTTGCGGGTTTACGAATTCGTTCGCTCAAATCAACGACGTCAATGGCGTAGCGCCGGGTGGAGCTGGGTATATCCCGACTTTCACGAACAACGGCTCGTGTGATGGTGTCGCGCGCTACACGTCGATGGGTAGCGTTGGCTTTACTGTCGACAACCGCAATCACCCGAAGACGCCGACGAGCGGCACCTTCTTCCAGACCGGCGTCGATGTTGCGGGCCTCGGTGGCGACGTACACTACGCCCGCCTGAATGGCGAAGGCCGCGCTTACTACCCGATCTCAGAAAAGGTGACGCTGGTGACACGCGCTGCCGGCGGCGCCATCAGAGGGTTAGGCGGCGAGGATGTCCGGCTGCTCGATCTGTTCTACAAGGGTGGTGAAACCATTCGCGGGTTCAACAACCTGGGTTATGGACCGCGCGACAGTCTGACTGGCAACGCCCTTGGTGGCCTCAACTATTGGACGACGACTGCGGAATTGCGCTTCCCATTGCCACTCATTCCCGATGACCTGGGCATGTCGGGTGCCATATTCGCCGATGCCGGCTCGCTGTTTGGTGCCGGTGCCAGTGCGAAAAACCTCAATGCGAAGTGCAACGCACCTAAGAACCCCGACAACTCGTCACCGGGCGTCTGCCTGACCGGTGACGATGCCAGCATCCGAGCTTCGGTTGGTGCGAGCTTGTTGTGGAATTCGCCGCTCGGACCGCTCCGCCTCGATGTCGCGCAAGCCCTCAAGAAGGCGGAAGGCGACAAGACACAGATCCTACGCTTCGGCGCGACCACCAAGTTCTGATCCGAGATCTGGATGTCATTTTTGGGCGACCGCGCAAACGGTCGCCCGAATTGCTTTCTGCACTGTGAGGAATCCTCTATTGACCAAGACAGATCATGGCGGCTGGATTGGACTTCCCTTGTGGCCGCGACTATCCTAGACGTGAATGGCAAAAACACCCGATCTGACCGCTCGTGCAGGACGGTTGTATCCGCGTCGGCGCGGCCGACGATGCCAGCAGACGCCAGCCGATGAGTGCCGCGACCGTGATGGAACATCCTGGCTTTTTTGAACGGGCCGGCCCGTTTCCGTTGCATCGCGTCGCCGCCCAACTCGGATGCGAAATTCAGGGCACCGCCGATCCCGAGCTGATGCTCAGTGACATTCGCGCCCTGGACGATGCGGGCAGTGGCCACCTGTCATTTATCGACAACCGGAAGTATCTGCCGCAGTTGCAGGCTTCGCGCGCGAGTGCGTGCCTTGTCGCGCCGGCGTTGGCTGGTCGCGTGCCGGCGGGCATTGTCGCGCTGCAGCTGAAAGCGCCCTATCGTGGCTTCGCGCAGGCGTTGGCGTTGTTCTATCCGGAGGCCATGCGTCCGAAGGCTGCGATGAGCGAGGCGGGGGAGCCGCTGATCCATCCCAGCGCGCGGATTGAAGCCGGCGTCCGCATCGAGCCGGGTGCAGTGATTGGGCGCGAGGCCTGGATCGGTGCGGGTACCACCATCGCCGCGGGTGCGGTGATCGGATACCGCGTCACCATCGGCCGCGACAGCTACGTGGGGCCGAACGCCTCGATCATTCACGCGCTGATCGGCGACCGCGTCGTAATCCATGGCGGCGTGCGGATCGGACAGGACGGATTTGGCTTCGCGATGGGGCTCGGCGGGCATCTGAAGGTGCCGCAGATCGGGCGGGTGATTGTGCAGAACGACGTTGAAATCGGTGCCAACAGTGCGATCGATCGCGGAGCCCTTAAGGATACATGTATCGGAGAAGGCACGAAAATTGATAATCTCGTGCAGATCGGGCACAACGTCATCGTGGGGCGGCACTGCATCATCGTCGGCCAAGTCGGCATTGCCGGTTCGGCGACGCTGGAGGATTACGTGGTGATTGGCGGACAAGGCGGGGTGGCCGGTCATATTACGATCGGGGCGGGCGCACAGATCGCCGGGGCCAGTCACGCCAAGGACAGCGTTCCACCCGGCGTCCGTATGATCGGCACGCCGGCGCGCACTTTGCGCGAGTGGGGACGAGAACAAGTTGCCATGCGACGGCTGATTGCAGGCGGACTGCCGTCAGGTGGTGCGGTCGACACGGACGCTGCCAAATCCAAAGAAGCCACGCCGCGCGACGAAACTGCCGAGCCCGAACCGACAAAAAAGTAGACGTTATCAGCTTATTGCAGAGAACCGGCAGCGTGGCTTCAGACCACGGCCGACCACGATTGGAGCGATGAGATCCATGGACGACGCCAAGTCCCCGAAGCCGCAGCTGGCCAGCGCCGATATCGAGCTGATCATGAAACTGTTGCCGCACCGCTATCCGTTCCTGCTGATCGACCGGATCATCGACATGGATCGCGACGAGAGCGCGACGGGTATCAAAAACGTGACGATCAACGAGCCGTTTTTCCAGGGACACTTTCCCGGTTATCCGGTGATGCCGGGCGTGCTGATCATCGAGGCACTGGCACAAACGGCGGGGGCGCTGTGTGTCCATAATTCAGGACAGCGGGAAATTCCGCAAATCGTGTATTTCATGGGCATCGACAATGCCAAATTCCGTAAGCCCGTCGTGCCGGGCGACCAATTGCACCTGCATGTGAAAAAAATACGCAGCCGTGGTCCCGTCTGGCGCTTCTCGGGCGAAGCCAGGGTTGGTGGCCAGATCGCCGCAGAAGCTGAAATCAGCGCCATGATCGTGGACCGCACCAATGTCAAAAAAGCTTAAGACCAAGCAGCCCGATCTGATCAAAGCAGCACCAGCTGCAAGTCCAAAAATACATCCTTCGGCCATCGTGGAAGCCGGCGCGCAGATCGGCGCGGGCGCAGAGATCGGCCCGTTCTGTCATGTCGGGGGCGAAGTGACGATCGGCGCCGGTGTGCGCTTGCTCAGCCACGTCGTCGTGGCCGGACGCACAACCATCGGCGACCGTACGCGGGTGTTTCCGTTCGCGTCGCTTGGGCATGAGCCGCAAGATCTTAAATATCAGGGCGAGCCCGTCATCCTTGAGATTGGCGCAGACTGCACCATTCGCGAAGGCGTGACGATGAACCCGGGCACGGGGGGCGGCGGGTCGGTGACCAGTGTCGGCGACCGCTGTACATTTCTCGCCAACGCTCATGTGGCGCACGATTGCCGTATCGGCAGCAACGTCATTTTTTCTAACGGCGTACTGGTCGCCGGGCACTGCACGGTCGGTGATTTCGTCATCATCGGCGGCGGCGCCGGCGTGCATCAATTCTGCCGCATCGGGCACCATGCATTCGTCGGCGGATTGGCCGGCGTCGAAAACGACATCATTCCGTATGGCATGGCGCTCGGAAATCGCGCAGGGCTGGCGGGGCTGAACGTCGTCGGCATGAAGCGCCTGCAGTTCGGTCGCGAACAGATCCAAAGTCTGCGTCATGCCTATCGCCTGCTGTTCTCCAACGAGGGCACGCTGGCGGAAAGGCTGGTCGACATCGAAGGCGAAAAAGTTGCTGATGATCCGTATGTGCGCGAGATCATCGATTTCATCAAGGCGCCCTCCGAGCGATCGCTGTGCCTGCCGCGCGGCGGTTGATGGTCGGAACCCCGGGAATGGAACGGATCGCAATTCTGGCCGGTGGGGGCCGTCTGCCGCTGCTGCTTGCCGACAGCATCGCCGAACGCGGCGGACGGGCGCATATCGTAGCAGTGCGCGGCGAAGCTGGAGCTGAAGTCGAGGCCTATCCGCATTCCTGGGTGACGTGGGGAGCCGTCAACACCATCCTGGGCACACTGAAGCGTGAAAGCAACGGCACGATGATGATCGCCGGCAGCGTCAGCCGCCCGGATCTGCGGCGCCTGAAACCCGACTTCGGTCTGATCCGCTATCTGCCGGATGTGCTGGCGATGCTGCGCGGCGGCGACGACGCTGTGCTGACACGGCTGATCCGTTTTTTCGAAGCGCAGGGCCTGACCGTCAAAGGTGTTGCTGACGTGGCGCCGCAGTTGCTCGCCGACGTCGGCATGGCGGGCGCAGAGCCGCACTTCGAAAAGCAGGCGGCCGACGATACAGATCTTGGCTTTCAAGTTTTGGACGCTTTGGCGGATCTGGACATCGGGCAAGCTATCGCAGTCGAAGGTGGGCGAATTTTGGCCATCGAAGGCGTCGAGGGTACCGACAGGATGCTCGCACGAATTTCGACGCTGCCGGGGCGTGCTGGACCAGGTGGAGTCGTCGTAAAGGGACCAAAAAGCGGGCAAGATATGCGCGTCGATATGCCAACAGTTGGTGCACAGACGGTCGTCGCCTTGAGCCAGGCTCGGATCGGCGCACTGGTGATCGTCGCCGGCAAGACGCTGTTACTCGAGAGAGCGGAAATGTTACGGCGAGCCGAGGAGTTCGCGATCAAGATCCACTGTATAGAACGCGGACCGACGCTCCTTGATATCGACGCCGCAAAACAACGGCGCCGACGTGCACTCGCGCAAGCACGGGCGGGAAACATGCTGGGACGACTTGCACCCAATACGGCCGATAGTCGCGATGCGCGGACGGCAGCAGAGGTGACGCAAAGATTGGCACGGTTCGCGACGGGACGTGCGGCGGCGGTCGTGCGCGATCACGTCTTGGGTGTTGCGGCAGCGGAAGGTCCAGTGGCGATGGCGCAGCGCGTGGCAGCGCTCCGACAGTGGGGTCGCAAGCGCTCCCGGCGTGGTGCCGCCGCAATCTTATTTGATTCCGCGATCGACGATCCAGAGAGCGTGACGGCGATGATCGAGGCGCTAGACGGGGCGGGACTTGCCGGCGTGGTCGTGGTCCGCGCGCGGTCTGCTCACGCGACACAATCAACTGTTGCGGTTCCAGCAACGGCGGTGGCGGCCGCGGACAAGCTCAAGTTGTTTTTGGTCGAGGTCAACGCTGACGAAGTGCCGCCAGATGTCGAGACCGCATGATGGCGATCGACGAGCGAGAACGCGGACCAGGTGGCACGGAGCAAGAGCCCAATCCGGCCCGCAGCATGACGATTTCGTCGAGTAAGCGTGAATTGCGCCTGTTCATGGTTGCGGGCGAACATTCCGGCGACGCGCTTGGCGGTCGGCTGATGACGGCCATCAACAAGGAGGCGCGGGGACGCGTGCGCTATCTGGGTGTCGGTGGGCCCGACATGGGCGCGCAAGGTTTAACGTCGCAATTTCCGCTTGCCGATGTGGCCGTCATGGGGCCGGCCGCCATTCTACGCGTATTGCCGCGACTGGTGCGGCGTGTTTACCGAACTGTGAATGCGGCAGTGGCTGCACAACCCGATGCCGTGGTTATCATCGATGCACCGGAATTCACGCATCCCATCGCCAAACGCATCCGACAAAAACTGCCTGATGTTCCAATCATCGACTATGTCAGCCCCAGTGTTTGGGCATGGCGATCGGGTCGCGCTCGGCGGATGCGCGGCTATGTCGATCACGTCATGGCACTTTTGCCGTTCGAACCGGAAGCGCACCTACGCCTCGGGGGGCCGCCCTGCACCTATATCGGACACCCGTTGATCGAGCGGATCGACGAGTTCGCGAAGGTGGATGGAAACGCGCTGCGGCAGCGGCTGGGGGTCGCTGACGGGCAACCAGTACTCTTAGTTCTACCGGGCAGCCGACGCTCGGAGGTGGAACGGCTGATGCAGCCGTTCGGCGAGGCCGTCACACTGTTGCGTGAGCGCGGCATTAATCCAGTGGTAATCATTCCTCCAGTTCCGCATGTGCTCGACCTGGTTGAAAAGCATTTGCGATCGTGGCCGGTCACGCCGTATCTGATCGATGGCGAAGCGGACAAACTGAGTGCCTTCAAACTGGCTACGGCCGCACTTGCCGCGTCGGGGACCGTGACGCTAGAACTTGCACTGGCGGGAACGCCGATGGTCGTTGGGTACAAAGTCGATGCGCTAGCGGCAAAATTCCGATTTCTCCTCAAGGTGCAATCAATCGTGCTTGCAAATCTTGTGCTGGGGGAAAACGCGGTGCCGGAATTCAAGCAGGAAGACTGCACCGGGGAACGGCTGGCCGAAGCGCTGTCGCCGTTGCTACATGATACCGAAGCGCGCGCGCGACAGATCAAAGCGCTACGGTTGGTGCCGCAAAAACTGATGGTGCCCGACGATCCAAGCGTGGCTGCAGCGCGGATAGTATTGGCTTATGCCGACGGCGGGCGCGCCGCGAAAATTGCAAAATCGAGCTAACCTGATCTTTGAACCTATAATACCGACGGTCAAAAAGAATGACCGTCGGTATCAGATTCTTTGTTTGCGCGCGGCCGCCCCACCAACCCCGCGCGCGCATACCATCGGTCAAGAATAATGACCGCTGGTATAAGTGCTGCGACGTAATTTGTGTGCGGCGTCAGCATCAGAATTTCACACCCAGCACAGCGAGGCGTGAGCGTGCGGTCTTGTGCGGCTCTGACTCGCTCCCCGCCGGCTCCGGAAAGCGCAGAACGGCGCGATAATCGGCAATCGCTGCCTCGCGCGCCGATTTCAACTCATGCGTTTCGCCACGCCGGGCGTAAGCATTGGCATAGCCAGCGTTTACAGTGATTGCCGCATTGAGATCCGTGATTGCTGCGTCAAGATCGCTGCGCTCACGATAAATCAGCGCGCGATTGGTCAGCGCGATCGCTTGCTTGCCGTCAATGGCGATTGCGGCGGTGTAGTCGCGTAGCGCCAGATCGAGCTTTTTCTGGGCGCGGTAAAGGCTGCCGCGATTGTTGTAAGCGGCGAAGTTTTTCGGCTGCAGGCGAATGACATCGTTATAATCGCCGATGGCCTGGTCGAGCAGACCTTGCTGTGCATAGACCGAGGCGCGCCAGAACAGCGTATTCGCGTCGGTCGGCTTGAGTGCCAGCGCACGCGAAAAATCCTCGATCGCGGCCGTTCGATCCTGCTTGGTGACGTAGGCCTGTCCGCGCTCGATAAGCGCCGCCGTATCCTGCGCGTTTGCAGAAATTTTTCTGGTCGCCTCTTTGATGCGGACATCAATGGCCGACGGGGTCGAGGCAGGCACGGTGGGGATACCGGTGGCGAGCGCAACGGTCTGCTTGTTTGCAGCCGGCTCGGTATCCGCCGCGGTCGCGGTTTGCGCGTTCGTAATTTCCACCTTCTTTTCTTCGGTTTGCTTGGCGGCCTGAACTTTCGCCGTTTCCGCTTGCTTCTCGAGTTCTGCCTGCCGGGCGGCTTCGGCCTTCGCTGTATCAAAGCGGGCTTGCTCGGCTTTCGCGGCTGCGGTCTTGTCGGCTTCGCGCTGCGCTGCCGCAGCCGCGCGAGCCTTTGCAGCTTCATCATTGGCTGCCTGCACGCGCAGCGCCTCGCGCTTCATCGCCTCAGCCTTGGCCACTTCGACGCGCAGCGCCTCGAGCTTGGCCGCGGCCGCGACCTTGTCTGCTTCGGCCTTTGCGGCGGCTGCCGCAGTCGCGCGCGCAATGTCGGCAGTAGGTTGTTTGGCAGCTGTCTCCGGCCCCGATGGCTGCGCGGGTGTTGCCGGTTTGTTTGCGGGCGCGCCGACCGGAGCGTTGGAACAAATGGACTTCAGGCGCTTCCAATCGTCGTCTGTCAGCGATGCCGTCGTTTCGTAAGCCAGTTGGCTGTCGATGCGCGAGATACGTTCGGGATTAGACGGATGCGACGACAGGATGTCGCCGACCGAGGTGCCGTCGCGCGGTTTCGCGGACGGAGTTCGCTTGTCCATGCGACGGAAGAAATCGCCCATGCCTTTCGGCGAAATGCGCGCGTCGCGCAAAAGGCGCAAGGCGTGACCGTCGGCCTCCCGTTCCGCCGATCGGGTATAGCCGAGCTGGGCCAGCACGACGCCGATATTGCCGATCGCGCCGGGCGTGCCGGTGAACACCATTTGCACCAGCGCCCAAAAACCAACGGATCGCACCAGGCTGGCTTCGGGATGCAATTCGATGGAATGCCCGGCCTCGTGTCCGATCACGGCTGCAATCTCGTCGGGACCTTGCGCCTGCTCGATCAACCCACGCGTCAGCACGATGCGATTGCCGGGGACGGCGAATGCGTTCAACAGCGACCAGTCCAGTACGATGATGTTTTTGCCGCTGATCGGCCCGTTCGGCATGAGCCGCTGCATCAGTTTGACAAGAGCGGCTTGGCCCTCGACTCCGGTGCACCGATTTTGCGCCGGCATGGTGCGGATGACCGAATCGCCGAGCGCGGCGCGCGCCTTTTCCGGCATCGTCCGCGCGACACCTTTGGTCGGCGACAAATCGAAAGCCCAAATTGCGAGCGTGGCTGCCAATGCCGCAGCGCCGACGGATAGCCCCGGTCGAGCCGTGCGCCAGCGCTCGCTGCCGAGCTTAAGTTGCGGCGCCGTGCGGATCAGCTGAGCGAGTAGCAACGTATCGTCGACGTAAAGTGAAGCCCGCTCCGCTTGTCGCGACGTCAAGATCGCATCGATCGAGCGACTGCGAATGGGCTCCGCCACGCGTAAATCGGCGTACGGCCACAACACGGGCGCGGCATCAAACGGCGAGATCTGCAACCCGTCGTCACGCATAATGACGCGCGCCGTCACGCGGCTCGCTGACTGTCCGTCGCCATATCGCGCCGCGAAGGCAGGAGCCCCGGCCGCGGCCGACAATCCCGACGTTGAACTAGAAAGCATCGAAATCAAAGGCCTGTGCAAGGCCCTCCCCTTCGGTCCGCGCGGCGTTCGGATTTTGACGCAGCGTCGCGGCATCAAAATCACCGACGATGGACAGGTGTTGCGTAAAATATTTGAGGCTGCGTGCGGTCGCGATCGGCTTGAGTACGAACAGACTGCTGTAAGTGAGGAGCTGGTTGGTAACGAACAACCAGATCAGATGCGGGCCGCGCGTCGTCAATTTGAAACGCAGCGGCGGCAAGCCGAAACCGTCCGGCGGCCTGACGAGCGTGAAGTTGGCTGTTAGATTGTACAGGGTCGACCGATAGAACGAGCTGATTAGCGACCAAACGAATAGTGCACCGACAACCACGCCTGCGACTTTGATCCATTGCTGGGTTGTGATGCGCGCCCAATCCGCCGGAGACTTCAATTGGGGAAACTGCGAACCGATGATCATTCCGATCCCATAGATTGAAAGGAAAATCAGGATGGCAGTGCCGACCCATAGTAACGAGAATGTCAGATAGGGCTTCGTGGTCGAGCCGACGAACTTCAACCGGCGATCGCCCAGCATCGTGTCACCGATGAGGAACCGCTGAACGTAAATGGCGCGCCAAGGCGCGATCCAACCGAGCGTGATGGGATAGAGCAGGGACGTCGCCCAGCTCAGGAATGCGAACTCACTCGGTGATCCCGCCAGACTGCCGCGGATGCCGCGCCAGGAGGTACGTGCGAGCCGATAGCGCCGCGCCCGATACATGGCCAGTGATTTCAACACCGGATAAACGATGACGAACAATCCTGTTTGCCAGAGTGCCCAACTCTGGCTGGCCTGCCCGTAGACGACCACGAGAGTCGTGCTCAACAAAAAAATCGGCAGCAGCACAATCAGCAGCGCCGCCGCAAATCCCTTGAACAGCTCCATGCCAGTGCCGTGATAGACCAACGGTTCGCCGTCCAGCCGAACACACGCCCACATACGGCGACGAATCTCCGTTCGCCCCCAGAAGCTGTAGACGCCGACAGTTGCCAGCGTCATGAGGCCATTGAACAGGCAGGGACCAAGCAGGCGCCAAGGACTGCCTTCCCACGTGAACGGTGTTTCGCGGCTTTCTGTTACATCTGCCAACAGGCCGCGCGCAGGCGTCGGTACGGCCACAGAGCGACGTACAACGGCAGCCGCTGCCGCTCCTGCGGCATCTGCATGTGACCCTGGCATGATCGAAACTGCCGCATCCATCGTCGTCAACCCCAAGCCTCCTTAGTTGCCTTTTACCGCGGCAGGAGTGTGGCGTCACCGACGCACCCATCTCACGACGCTTGGACCAAAATCCGACTTACACATGCCGCGGCGGTGCCTCGATGTGGCCATTGCCGCGCCCAGATACGCCACCATACGTGCGTTGACGAACGATCGGAGTGATTTGGCGGGCAGTTCCAGGGCGGCGGGGTTCAATCTCAATCAATCGCATCCGGGTGTGGCGGCGACGACACAAAATTGTCGCGTCATGCCTCGGTTGAGCCACAAATCGTGCGCACAAATCCGCGCCGTAAGGTCGTGATTTGCGGTCGGCGCCACAGTTTGGCTACGACATAGTTAACACGGGCGTTTCAACAGCTCCATTGAGAGGATCGGCAACGCGGCTTAGAGTGCTTGGGCTTCAACGGCGACAAAGATGCGGCGCGCTAGCGCGCAGGCATCGGTGCAGCACGTGAACCGAAACTCTCCATCCCCACTCACCCCGAACCCGATCCCGAAAGACGAGCGAACAGCCATGGCAAAAAAGCCGCCTGCGAAGACCCCGCCTCTCAATACGACCGTCACCACGTCGGTCGCTAAAGGTGCTGTGAAAAAGGTTACCCCAAAAGCCGGCGACAATTCCAAAGTGTACAAATTCGACAAGTCAAAATTGCCGAGCAGGCATGTCACCGAGGGCGCTTCGCGTGCGCCGCATCGTTCCTACTACTATGCGATGGGCCTCACCGAGGAACAAATTCATCGACCGCTGGTCGGCGTCGTTTCGTGCTGGAATGAAGCCGCTCCTTGCAACATTGCGCTGATGCGTCAGGCCCAGTCCGCCAAGAAGGGCGTCAACGCCGCTGGTGGCACGCCCCGTGAATTCTGCACGATCACCGTTACCGACGGCATTGCGATGGGCCATCAGGGCATGAAGTCGTCGCTGGTCAGCCGCGAGGTGATCGCCGATTCGATCGAACTCACCATGCGCGGTCATTCTTACGACGCTATGGTCGGCCTCGCCGGTTGCGATAAGTCACTGCCCGGCGTGATGATGTCGATGCTGCGGCTCAACGTGCCAGCCGTCTTCATGTATGGCGGTTCGATCCTGCCGGGCCGGTTCAAGGGCCGGGATGTGACGGTCGTTGACGTTTTCGAGGGCGTCGGCATGCACAGCGCCGGCAAGATGAGCGATCGCGAACTGCACGAACTTGAAACAGTGGCGTGCCCGAGCGCTGGCGCGTGCGGCGGCCAGTTTACGGCTAACACCATGGCGATGGTGTCCGAGGCCATGGGCCTCGCATTGCCGTCGTCGGCGGGTGCACCGGCCGTCGATCTGACGCGCGACAAGTATGCGCAGATGAGCGGCGAAGCTGTGATGCGCTTGCTCGCCGACGGGATTCGGCCTCGCCATATCGCCACGCGCAAGGCCTTCGAGAACGCCGCTGTCGCGGTTGCCGCCACCGGCGGTTCGACCAATGCCGCGCTGCATCTGCCGGCCATGGCGCATGAGTGCGGGATCGACTTCGATCTGTTCGACGTCGCCGAAATTTTCAAGCGCACGCCTTACATCGCGGATCTCAAGCCCGGCGGGAAATATGTCGCCAAGGACGTCTACGATATCGGCGGCGTGCCGCAGATCATGAAGGCGTTGCTCGAAGGCGGGTTGCTGCATGAGGACTGCATGACGGTCACAGGCAAGACGATCGGGCAAAATCTCGAAAACGTGAAGTTCAATGAAAATCAAAAGGTTGTTTATCCCGTCTCCAATCCCATATCTCCGACGGGAGGTGTGGTGGGCCTGAAAGGGTCGCTCGCACCGGACGGTGCCATCGTCAAGGTGGCCGGCATGGATATGAGTAAGTTGAAGTTTACCGGGCCCGCGCAGTGTTTCGACTGCGAGGAGGATGCGTTTGAGGCCGTGCAGAACGGCGGCATCAAGGACGGCTCAGTGATTGTCATCCGCTTCGAAGGTCCCAAGGGCGGGCCCGGCATGCGCGAGATGCTATCCACAACGGCGGCGCTGCATGGCAGCGGGCAAGGGGATCGTGTCGCCCTTGTTACCGACGGTCGCTTTTCCGGAGGCACGCGTGGTTTCTGCATCGGCCATGTGGGGCCAGAAGCGGCGGTTGGCGGCCCGATTGGGCTGCTCAAGGATGGCGATATCATCAAGATCGATGCCATCAAAGGCACACTCGATGTCGATGTTTCCAAAGCGGAGCTGGAAAAGCGCCGCAAAGTTTGGAAGCTCCCCGCCAATGCGTATCAGACCGGGGCGATCCGAAAATTCGCAGACCAGGTTGGGCCGGCCAGTAAAGGTGCCGTCACTCATGCCGGCGGAAAGGCTGAAGTTGTTTGCTACGCTGACATCTGAGCGCGGGCTTTGGCGCCGCGGGCGGACATTGCGTCATGGTCTCAGGGCCGCGATTTCGATCGCGGCTTTGGGGCTCTGGCTCACCAGCCCCGGCACGCCTGTGGCGCCGACCCCGGCAAGCGCTGCTGCCCCTTGCGGTGCTCCCGGCGAAATGGTGCAGAAGGGCCTCGACGCCTACGCGCAGAGCCGGTACGAGCTGGCGATGCCGTCGTTCGACTGCGTTCTGCGAACTGATGATGGGTTGCAAAAGCTGCACGCCGAATTCTTCCTCGCGCGCATCCATAGCGACGATACCGGGGGGTTCGTCGATCACGCACGCGCCTATGCGCTGTTCCAAGGCATATCGGAGCAAGCCGACGCCGTGGACCCGGACGACTCGCGCCGCGCGCCTTTCGTCGCTAAGGCGGTGACGGCCATTGCAGGCTATGTGCGGCGTGGACTGCCGGAGATCGGCCTCAAGGCCGATCCGGAGCGGGCAGTCGAATATTACCGGCAGGCCGCCACGTTCTTCAATGAGCCCGACGCGCAATTCGAAATGGCGAAGTTGCACCTCGCGGGCGTTTACGTTCCCAAGGATGTTCCGCTTGGCCTGCACTACATTCAGAACCTCGTGCAAGCCAACAATGCGCCGGCGCAGGCGTTCATGGCCGAGCAACATTGGCGGGGAAGTTACGCGCCGCAGATCGCCAAGGATCGCTCGCGCGCATTGGCGATGAGCAAGCTTGCTGTCGAAAATGCCGGCCCTTCTGACCGGCTGTGGATCGAAGACAGTTATCAGAATATCTATTGCGCCACGCCTGCCGTTGAGCGATCTCGTGCGGCTGCAATGGCGGCAGCCTGGCGGCGCGCTTATTTGCAAACGCCGAACGCTGAGCGCGCTCCTCAGGCGCAGAAGTCGCCGCAAGCCCCGATGGCACTTGGACGGCGTCAACCGGCACTTTCCCGCACCTGTAGCAACGGCGATCCCGTCGACATGGAATTGCGATCTGACATTGCGGCGCCTCCTGTCACGTCATCGCTGACGCAAAACACTCCGCAACCGACAACGCCTGCCGGAATGCGCGCACCGCCGCGGTGAGCGGTTTATCGATCGCTGCACCTGCAAGCGGCATTTTGTGATCATTTGAGCACGAAGCGGTTCAAAAAGTTGCGCTCTCCCAATGTCAAGCCCTTGGCGCCGGACAAGAATATGCGCACTGTGCACCATCAAGTGCCGGTGATTCGCGCGTCCGGCCCGATGTTCAGGGCGTCCAATTCGGCCTAAAGCCGTTCATGGGTGACCTTGCATGGGAGTTTTGCCATGGACGCCGCCTCCGTTATCGCCGTGCCGACGCTGTGTCGCGTAGCGGCTGTCAAACCAGAGCTGGACTTTGGCCGCGTGCGCGACATCGTGCTGGTGCGAATTGCAACGGGCGGAAAGGCGCTGCTGCGGGCAGAATTGGCGAGTGAACTGTGGCCGCTCGTGAGCCACTTATTGACGCGGGCAGAATGGGCAACGGCGCTCGATCGTGATTTCGGCGCGCTGGCCGACGCCGGCCTGTGCGAGGCCAAACCCGTCACCATTTCTTCCACCGAGGCCGGACGCAAGCGCGCTGCCTTGGTGTTGGGCATTAACGCGCTGCCGCGCACCTGGACGGAAGCCAAGGCGGGGCGTCTGATTGCGAAGGCGCTCGGCTTGGAACAACAACCGCCGCGCCGGGTGAAGGCGCTAATGAAAGCGGAAGGTTTGCGTTCTGCCGTTGTGCAACAAGCTTTCAAGCTGAAAATGCGCGGCGTGCCGACACCGGCGCGGTTGCGCGTCGAACTTGCCAAGCTCGCTTTGTCGCGCGCCTTCGCCGATGCACTACCAACGGGCCTCGATCGCCGCTCTGGTTTGTCCGCGAAGGCGGGCCGGAATTTGGCGGGCCGTCTTGCGCATCCGCCGCGTGATTTTCCGACGGATAGCCGCTTGGTCGCAGCATTGGCCACTGAGCACGTTGGCGCGGCCAAGGCCGACCATGAGAGTCTGCAGAATGCCTTGCTCAGACGCTATGTGACGCGTGGTGCGGTGACTTCGGTGACGCCGTCGATAAAGCCGGCGCGGGCACGCAGGACTACAAGTACCATTATGCCGGCCGCGGCGTCGCGCGTGACGTCGACTGCGCTGCATCTTGTCACCGTACCCGCGCCCGTCACCTCGGCTACAGCCGTAAAATCGACGGTGCGGCCTGATTTTTCCAGCTTCGTCGCCAGTGTGCGCGCCGCAGCGACGACCGTCGCCGAAGGCTGGCTCGGCAACCGCAAGGCGTTCGTCTCAAAAGTGTGGCTGGCCGTGCATGCGCGCCACCCGGAGTGGCAGGTGAGCGAGATCGAATTCAAGGCCATGCTCGCTGAAGCGCATCGCGTCGGCCAAGTCGTGCTTGCTAACGCGGACCTGAAGGATCAACGCTCGATCGCCGAAATCCAGGCCAGTGCCATCGCCTACAAGAATACTATTTTTCACTACGTGCGCGTCGACGATTAGTCCGCTTCCGGAGGAATGTACGCACCCGTGGCGTGTTGCGCGAAAATCCGGAAGCGCACGGCCTTTGTCGCGTAATACATCTCTTGTCGCCGAGTTCCCGCCCAGGATCAGAAATCGATGCAGCTGCCCCCTCCACCGACAACCAACAATGCCAGCCTCGACCGCATGAGCCAGGCGTTCGAGCACTCAATCACCTGGGAAGACGACGTCTGGAATTCGGATCCGGTCGACGTCGAACTTGTGCATCGCAAGGCGCGCGCGAAATTCGCCGATCTGCTCGACCAAGTCACAGGCGCGACCAAGAATAAGGCAGCGCAGGCGCGAATTTTGTTGTTCCACGGCCAGTCTGGCGCTGGCAAAACCCATCTGGTTCGCGCCATGCGCACATCATCGCATCGCCAGTCCAAGGCCTATTTCGGCTACGCGCAGATGACGCCAGATATCGGCAATTATGCCGACTACTACTTGCGGCGTTTGATCAATTCGCTCGAAAAGCCCTACGATCCCGACCATGGCGGAGAAAGCGCATTGGCACGCCTAACGCGGCGATTGGTCAGCGACGCGGCCGTCATTGATCCTGCCCGCCTGCAATCGCTGCGCGAGGACGATCTCGATGAAGCGGCCCTGGCGCGTCTGGTTCTCCGGATTGCAGACGACATCGTCGCCAGCCCCAAGTTTGCTGAGCAGGAACTCGATATCAACATTGTACGCGCGCTGCTTTATCTGCAGCGTGCCGATCCGCGCATCGACCAGCGCATTCGGCAGTATCTGCACGGCAAGTCGCTGAACGAGCTTTCGCATCAGGCGGTCGCCGCGCTTGACCCAAACACCGGCGACGGTCGCGCCTTCGAAATCATCGAGTGCCTGGGCAAATTAATGTGGACGGTCGATCGCGCGGCGTTTGTCTTCGCCATCGATCAAGTCGAAGATCTGCGCTTCTTCGACGATTACCAGGAGCGCTTCCAGAAAGCGGTGCGTGATCTCATCCAGATCGCCAACCGACTGCCGACATCGATCGTCATCATCTCCGTTCTTGGCGATTTCTATGACAAAGTTCGCGAGGTTTTGGCCCAGTCCTACATCGACCGCATTGAAAAATCCGGTCCCGTGCCGCTGATCGAAACCCGATCAGCAGAGGAAGCGCGGTTGATAATCGCTCGCCGCCTGGATCACGGTGCGGCCATGGGACTCGACTATGGCGTCGAGGACCCGAATGCACTGTTCGGCGAAAGCTTCTTCGAAGAATTCAGCGGGCTGTCGACGCGGCGCTTGCTTGAGCTCGCGCAGACCCGATGCCGCGACCACGGCAAGAACGCCAGCCTCGAAGAAGCCGACAAGCCCGGCTTTCTGGATGCCTTGGTGCAAGCACTGGGTGGAAATCTTTTCGGCGGCAGCGCTGCCGCCGGGGCGTCCTCAGATAACACTGGAGCGGCTGTCGAATATCGCGAAATTTGGGAGCGCTTCTCCTCCGACAGTCAGGTCGAGATACCTGCCGATGACACCGGCCTGCTTGGCGTCTTGCAATCGGCGCTTACTTTGGCGCGCGAAGAATGGCCAGCGGCACTTGAACTGTCGCTTGAACGCCTGTCGATTGCCGATGACCTGCCGGCGATCGACATGACGCTGAAGCACAAGTCCGGCTTCACCACCGAAAGTCGTATTTTCCTCTGCAATCGCTCGATCCAGGGTGGCAGCTTCAAGCGGCAGCTTGATCGCGCGCTCGCCAACATGGGCACAAAGACTTGCTTCATGTTGCGCGCCAGCGACTATCCACCCAACACAAAGAGCCAGACGGCGCAGGCCTTCCGCAAATTCCGCGAGAGTGGCGGCCGCGCCTTGTTGATCCCGCTTGCCGAGTGGGAACGCATTCTGACGGTGCGCGAATTCCACAATCATCACCGGCAGGATCCGGGCTTCCAACGCTGGTTTGAGCAGGCCAAGCTGCTATCTGCACTGAGTGCCATCGTGCAGTTGCTAAGGCTCGACCTGGTAAATCGCAACGTCAGCAAGATCGACGGCGCTTCGAAGGCCAATATGGCAGCCGTCGTCGAAGCTGCCAGCGCCGCGTTCGGTATCGGCGCCAAACCGATTGGTGCTATCGGCCAATCGGCACACACGATTGGCGAGGCTGTTGCGAGCGCGGCGCCGCTTTTGCCGCCCGGCGGTTTTGCGGGATCGCCTGTAGCCGATTGGACGGGTTGGGCGCCGTTGCCGCAGGACGCTGTCGCCGCGACGTCGAACCTAGCCGCATCAACCGATGTCGTCGAAGAGGATCTGCCACTTTCGGTCATTCTCGACGAGAACGGCGAAGGCGCCGGCAGCATTCTTGCCGGCCGCATGATCAAAACAAACACCGCGGTGACGCTCAATAAGGGCGTGCTGAAGCGCCACGCGGCCGTTCTCGGCGGTTCCGGTTCGGGCAAGACCACGCTTGCGCTTTGTCTCATCGAACAGATCCTGCAGCGCGGCATTCCGGCAATCCTGATCGATCGTAAGGGCGATCTGTGCAGCTACGCCAACCCCGATGTCTGGCGCGCCATCGAAGGCGATTATTCCGACCGTCGCGGCGAGCGCGAGAAGCTTGCCGATCAGATCGACGTCGCCGTCTACACGCCGGGCCGATCTTCGGGACGGCCAATATCGATTACTTTGCTGCCCACCGGCATCAAGGAATTGCCCGAGCACGAGCAGCAGTTGCTTGCCGGCCTTTCGGCTGCGGCTCTCGGCGACATGCTGCACCTGAAGAATTCGGCGACGCACCAGAAGCAGTCCGGCACGCTTTCGGTCGCGCTCAGGCTGCTCGGCCAACGCTTCTCGACGCAGGTCATGCTCGCTGATCTCATTCACTTGCTCGAGGAAGACGATCCGGAGCTGGCTGAAGCGACGCAACGCATGGACCCGTCGGGCAAATTGCGGCGCGATCTCGTCGCGCAGCTCGACAGCCTGCGCCACCGCAATGCCTCGCTCTTTGAAGCGGGCGGCGAAACGCTGAACATGGAACGGCTGCTGGGCATTGGCCCGTATGCGCGCAGCGACGGACGCACACGCTTATCGATCATCTACACCGGCTTTCTCGGCGACAACGAAAACATCCTGTTCTGGGTTTCGCAATTCCTGTCGGAAGCCCTTCGCTTCTGTCAGCGCAATCCGAACGACGAGTTGCAGGCCGTGCTGATGCTCGACGAAGCCGATCTGTACATTCCGGCCAACGCCAAACCGGCGACGGCTGAACCACTGCAGAGCCTGCTGAAGCGCGCGCGTTCGGCCGGACTGGGCATCATGCTGGCCACGCAATCGCCGGGTGATCTCGACTATAAGAGCCGCGACCAAATCACCAGTTGGTTTATCGGGCGCGTGCGAGAGGATACCGCGCTGAAGAAACTCAAGGCGGCGTTCCAGTCCGACAGCGGTCTAGACGCTGCCAGCGTGCTGCCCGGACAGACCGTCGGCGAGTTCCATCTCGTGCAGGAAGGCCTGGTGCGCGCAATCAAGGCGCATCGCTCGCTGATCACGGCCGAGCAGGTGCCGTTCGATCGGATCGAGCAACTCGCGCGGGAAACCAAGGGCCAGGATGAACGGCAGCTGCGGCTGTTCGGGTAGTCTCACGCGGACTTGGCAACGCGATCGAGGATGATGAGGGCAGCGACGCCGACGAGGCCGGCGGCGAAGGCGACCCAGAAGGCCGTTGTGGGCCCCGCATTGACGATCAGGGTCGAGAAGATCAGCGGGGCGATGGCACAGACGAGATTGAGCGGTAACGCCAACGTGCCCATGGTGGCGCCGTAGGTTCGCAGGCCGAACAGCCGCAAAGGGAGCAGGCTGCGCGCGACGGCATAGAGGCCCTGGCCGACGCCGAAACAGATGGCGAGCACGGTCGCGGTAATCGTCGAGACACCGAAAAAGAGGGCGATAACGAAACCGAGTGGTGTGACGGCGGCCGAGAGCATCGCCAGTCGCAAGACGCTGGAGCGACCGCCGCTGGCCATATCTCCCAATCGTGCAACAGCCTGCGACGGGCCGGAAAACATCCAGACTCCGATGGCCGCTTCGCGCGTGAGGCCGACGCCGGTGAGAATGTCGACGGCCTGCACGTTGAAGCCCCAGGCGATCACACCTTGCATGGCCATCCACAGGGCCACGAGCCAAAACATGAGCCGGCGGACCGCAGGTGGGGAGTGCCCTTCCCATGTCACTTCACCGCCTTTGCTGGCATCCAGGCTCTGCCGCTCGGGGCGTCCGTGCGGCAGTACTGAGAGAAGTACCGGCAGGCAGATGACAATGTACATGAGGCTGAAGATCAGCATTGTCATGCGCCAGCCGTAACGATTGGCAAGCCACTCGGTCAGCGGCAGGAAGACTGCGGAGGTGACACCAGTGACGACGGTGTAGGCGGAAACGGCGCGGCGCGCGTTTGGGCCGGCGATCTGTACAAGTGCGGGCACAGCCGCATTGTTCAACATCATTGCGACGGTCAGCCCGAAGATCAACCAGCCGAACAAGAAGGAAAGCGGGCCTTGTGCGGCGGCGACAATGAGCAAGGCGATGGAGCCGGCGAGTGTGCCGGGCAGCATGAGGTCGCGGGCGCCCTTGGCGTCGATGATGCGGCCGACGCGAGGGCCCATCACGGCGCTGACGACCAGCATGGCGCTGAGGCCGCCGAAAACTGTTTCGCGCGCCATGTGCAGATCCCGCACGATCGTCGTGCCCAGCACAGTCAGCGCGCTAAACGACGTGCCCCAACCGATCATCTGGGTGAGACCGATGCCTAGAATTGGCGCCCACAAACGGCGGAGCGTGGGCGGAGTCAGCCGATCGGACGTTGAGGTATCCAAGTGATGACCCGATCAAATGCGCCGCCCTGTAGGGTGCTTGCTTCCGACGTCGCCGATCGGCGTCAGCCAGACACCGCAAACCCGCCGGCGCCGGCAGCTCTGGGGAAAATAATCTTTTCGGCTGCAGATATGGCTGCGGCGGCCGTTGTCGGCGCCGGCTCCGCTGAAGCGACGGCAGTTGCCGGCGAGGGGACTTGCGGCGTGAGGGTTGCCGGCCCGGCCACAACCGCATCAGGAGCAAGCGGGCTAGTCGCTAAGGCCGCAACTGCTGGGGGGATTGCGGATCGAGGGGCATGCCGCCGCTCCAAGTCCGGCAGTAACGAAGACATATCGTAACCGGCGGCGGCGCACGAGCCAGCAATATCGACGGGTGCCATTGTCGGGGCGACAGCCAAGGCCCAGGCCGCTGCTGCGCGCGCGCCGGAATAACAACAGGCATAGATCGGGCGCGGGAGCGTAACCATCGCGTTGGCGAATGCTGCGACGACGTCGTCCGGGACGCGGCGGCTCGATACCGGCAAATGGGCATAATTCAAACTGGCGGCAGCGGCGCCCTTACCCGTTTCAACAGCGGACAACAGGCGCTCGACTTCGCCGTCAGGCTGCACATTAAGTATTGAGCGGAAACCGGCCTTTGCGAGGATGGCAATTTCGTCAACCGAGGGCATCTCTCCAACAGCGATCTCATCTGAAAGTGCAACTGGGCGCATGTAGCTGTAGCCTTGGTAACGCGAACGGGGTCAGCGATGTGGACAACAAGCGATGTTCAGAAACCCAATCCATCCGAAGTCCAACCGCAGCATAGCGACTTTGCAGGTGCGTGACGATGGCGGCGATGGGACAAATTTCATCCGCGGTGAAAAAATTCATCCGCCGTTTACCATATCAACGGCACATTTAGGCATCATCCTTGAATTGACTGTAAAGTCTCGGCCACTGCGTCACCCGACGAGCTCGTTCGATCATACAAAGATATGCGACCGCCAACTCGCGGCGCTTCAACTTGCCGAAAGCCACGCACTGCCATGACAGCAAAGCCTTCGCAGTTGCCTGCCAAGAGAATTGTGCTCGCCGAAGATGACGAGAGCATGCGCGGATTCCTTGAGCGGGCCCTGGAGCGTGCCGGTTATGAGGTGCTTTCGTTTGCCAATGGCAAGGATGCCTTGGAACGAATCGAGCAGGAGCCATTCGCACTATTGCTGACCGACATCGTCATGCCACTGATGGACGGTATCGAATTGGCGCGGCGAGCGAGCGAAATTGATCCGCAGCTGAAAATCATGTTCATCACCGGGTTCGCGGCGGTGACGCTGAATAATGGCGTCGAAACACCGAAAGACGCGCGGGTGTTATCGAAGCCGTTTCACCTCAAGGACCTCGTCCGCGAGATCGACAATTTGCTTGAAACGGCCAAATCGTGACAATCTGGCGAGTGTATTCATAAACGACCATATAACGCTAAGCTGTTGTAATTGCTGATTATTAGTAAATTTTTTCTGATTTTCTCTTGACAGTGAATAGGGTGCTCACCTATATGCTGCGTGCGCGCTTGGCACTCTTATTGCTAGAGTGCTAACAGCGCAAATCCACGAGACTCTTTCATTGACGGGCTGGCCTGCGCGCCCTCCCGATTTCCGGAGACACAACTGACATGAAATTCCGCCCCCTCCATGACCGAGTGGTCGTCAAGCGCGCCGACGCCGAGACCAAGTCCGCTGGCGGCATCATCATTCCCGACACTGCCGGCGAGAAGCCGCAGCAGGGTGAAGTTATTGCCGTCGGCCCCGGTGGCCGCGACGAAGCCGGCAAGCTGATCCCAATCGATCTCAAGAAAGGCGACAAGGTTCTGTTCGGCAAGTGGAGCGGCACCGAAGTCAAGATCGACGGTAAGGACCTTCTGATCATGAAGGAAAGCGACATCATGGGCGTGTTGGATAAGTAAGTTGCGAGGGAGTAGCGAGTTGCGAATAGCGAATGGGTCGCTGGTTTGCAGTTCGGAATTCTACTCCCTATTCGCTACTCGCCATTCGCTACTCGCTTAACACTTTTCCCCCTATTCCCATTGGAGCTACCCCCACATGTCAGCAAAAGACGTAAAATTTGCCGCCGACGTTCGCGAGCGCATGCTGCGCGGCGTCGACATCCTCGCCAACGCCGTCAAGGTCACGCTAGGTCCGAAGGGCCGTAACGTCATCATCGAGAAGAGCTTCGGCGCGCCGCGCACGACCAAGGACGGCGTCACCGTCGCGAAAGAAATCGAGCTCGAAGACAAGTTCGAGAATATGGGCGCGCAGATGGTGCGCGAAGTCGCCCAGAAGACCAACGACGCGGCCGGCGACGGCACCACCACAGCTACCGTGCTCGCCCAGGCGATCGTGCGTGAAGGTTTGAAATCGGTAGCCGCCGGCATGAATCCGATGGATCTGAAGCGCGGCATCGACAAGGCCGTGATCCAGGCCGTCGAGCACATCAAAAAGAGCTCGAAGAAGGTCAAGAACTCGGCTGAAATCGCCCAGGTTGGCACCATCTCGGCGAACGGCGAAGCGGTCATCGGCGAGAAAATTGCTGAAGCGATGCAGAAGGTCGGCAACGAGGGTGTCATCACCGTCGAAGAAGGCAAGAGCGCCGAGCAGATCGAACTCGATGTCGTCGAAGGCATGCAATTCGACCGCGGCTACCTGTCGCCCTACTTCATCACCAACGCCGAGAAGATGATTGCCGAACTCGAGGATTGCTACATCCTGATCCACGAGAAGAAGTTGTCGTCGCTGCAGCCCTTGCTGCCGGTGCTTGAGCAGGTCGTGCAGACGGGCAAACCGCTGCTGATCATCGCAGAAGAAGTCGAAGGCGAGGCCTTGGCCACGCTGGTGGTCAACAAGCTGCGCGGCGGTCTCAAGATCGCAGCGGTCAAGGCGCCGGGCTTCGGTGATCGCCGCAAGGCCATGCTGGAAGACATCGCCGTGCTGACGCAGGGCCAGATGATTTCCGAAGACCTCGGCATCAAGCTCGAGAACGTCACGGTCGACATGCTCGGCCGCGCCAAGCGCGTGCGCGTCGAGAAAGAGAACACGACGATCGTCGACGGTTCGGGCAAGAAGAAAGACATCGAAGCCCGCATCGGCCAGATCAAGTCGCAGATCGAAGAAACCACTTCGGACTACGACAAAGAGAAGCTGCAGGAGCGTCTTGCCAAACTGGCTGGCGGCGTGGCCGTCATCAAGGTCGGCGGTGCTACCGAGATCGAAGTCAAGGAACGCAAGGACCGCGTCGACGACGCGCTCAATGCAACCCGCGCAGCAGTTGAAGAAGGCGTCGTCGCAGGCGGTGGCGTTGCCCTGCTGAAGGCCTCGCTGGCGATCAACGTCAAGGGTGAAAACGACGACCAGGAAGCCGGCATTCAAATCGTCCGCCGCGCCCTGCAATCCCCCATCCGCCAGATTGCCGAGAACGCCGGCATGGAAGGCTCGATCGTGGTCGGCAAGGTCTCGGAACACAAGTCGGCGACATTCGGTTATGACGCACAGAACGACGAGTACGGCGACATGATCGACAAGGGCATCATCGATCCGGCGAAAGTTGTGCGCACCGCACTGCAGGACGCCGCTTCGATCGCCAGCCTGATGATCACCACCGAAGCCGGTATCGCCGAAGCACCGAAGCGCGGTGCTGCAGGCGGTGGCCATGGCGGCGGAATGGGCGGCATGGGCGGAATGGGCGGCATGGACGGCATGATGTAAGGGATAGTCTTCCCTGGCGCCTTCGGTTGCCCACAAAGCAACCGGCGCGGGCGCCTTCGGTTGCCCACAAAGCAACCGGCGCGCCACCGTTTGCAGATAAAAACGACAGCCCGGTGGATCGCAAGATCCACCGGGCTTTTTTGTGCCGAACGGGACCGGCGTCCCAATCCGCGACATTGCGCGCTTGACGCCCATCAAACGGTTGCCGGATATATCCTGACAGGTTGGCGTGATAGCATTGGCAAAAAATGGAGGGAGTGATGTCCTACAAAACCATTTTGGTGCACCTCAATCGCGCGGCACGCTGCCGTGCAGTCCTGGAACCGACCCTCGAT
Source organism: Hyphomicrobiaceae bacterium (assembly GCA_025351355.1). Taxonomy (GTDB): domain Bacteria; phylum Pseudomonadota; class Alphaproteobacteria; order Rhizobiales; family Hyphomicrobiaceae; genus JABFRJ01. Next base: position 14,375 of record JANXWC010000134.1, on the reverse strand, counting down.
TTGGCGCGTAAACACTCGTCCCACGTGATCGGACTTTACGTCCGACCTCGCCTGCAAGCGGCAGTCGCTGTCGATAGCCTCGGTAACGCTGTGGTGCTCGAGGACGAGATCGCCGCCGCGCGTGACAACGAACAGGAGTTAGCGGCGGCGTTTGCAGACCTAACAACTAAGCAACCGTTTGCTGCGAGTTGGCGTGCCATCGACGCTCAGACGCTTGATCTCGGGCGCAGCGTGCTGGAACATGGGTTCGCGGCGGATCTGATCGTCGCCAGTCAAAACGACCCGGACTGAAACCTGTCGTCGCAATTCGATTTTCCTGAACGCCTTATTCTGGAAAGCGGCAGACCTGTTCTAACAATCCCTTACGTTGGCGCGTACCCTGAGGTCGGCAAGACAGTCGTCGTGGCGTGGAAACCAGGGCGCGAGGCGGCACGTGCCGTGTTCAATGCGTTGCCGATCCTGAAGGCTGCGACCGTCGTATATATTCTGCAAATTTCGACCGGTCGCGATCACACCATAAGGCGCGATGACAACCTCACAGCCGCGCTGGCGCTGCATGGCGTTAAGGCAGAACTGCACTCGTCTTATGCGGCCGATCAGAGCGTGGGAAACGAGATCCTGTCGCGGTTGGCGGATTTCAGCGCCGATCTACTGGTGATGGGCGCATATGGCCACACGCGGCTGCGCGAATACGTCTTTGGCGGCACCACCCGCGATATCGTCAAACAGATGACGGTGCCGACGCTGTTCTCACATTGACTCGAACAAGCTTGATTTAGATTGAACCGAAACCGTGCTCTAGCCTTTTGATTTGGCGCGGTTTTTCACGCGAATCGGATTTTAATTCAAGCTAAACCGCGCTAGGGTCGTGCCGGTTTAAGGGGAACCGCGGAACGACCCAAGCCGTTCGTTTTGTCGTGCTTGATGCAGATTTGTAAATTTGTTTCGGTGTCAGTCGCATCATCCGACGAAGTTACAAATCATCATAATAGTCGGCAGTGCGACAGTCGTAATTCGGTTCACGCAACCGGCGGTTTGCTGGCTTCGAAGCCGGGGACGGCCTTGGCAAACGTGTCGAGCCAGGCGACCATTTTCGGATGTTTCGCGCGCCAGGTGCCGGCGTGGCGGAAATCGAGATAGCCAAGGGCTGCGGCCAGGGTCAGGTGACCGTAGTCGGGTGCGCCGTGCCAGGTGGGTGGCGCCTTCTCGAGTTCGGCGAGCGACGCGTTGATCTTCATGGTCTGGCGATCGAGCCAGCTTTGCACTTTCATGTTTTCGGGACGATAACGGCCCTCGTAGACCATCAGAAGGGCGGCTTCGATGATGCCGTCGGCAAGGGAGGCGCGGGTCAGCGTGTCCCAGCGCGCCGGGCCTGACTTCGGAAATAGAACGGGGCCGGTGCCGACGCTGTCGAGATACTCGCAGATGACGTGACTATCATGGATCGCTTGGCCATCGGCTGTCAGGAGCACCGGGATACGGCCCATCGGGTTGGCCGCAGACAGGCTGGCGTCGCCCTTAGTGGCGTCAACCGTGGTGACCTCGACCTTGTCTTTGAGATTCTTCATCATGATCGTCATCTTGACCTTGCGGCCGAACGGCGACGCGGGGCTGGATAGCAACTTCATGGGTGTTCCTCGTGATGGGGCAAATCTGGGCGGCAACCTTGCCTTTCCCGGCTGTGTTGGCAAGAGTGCGCGATAAATCGATGATCTGGAACGGTATTACAGTGTAATTTCCAACGCCTGCCGGGACCCATGCCAATACTCGTTCGTGCAGCCACGCTTGCCGATGCCGCGGCCATTGCCGGGTTGAACGCGCACGTGCAATTGATTCACGCCGAGACGTACCCCTGGCGTTTCAAGCAACCTAGTTCAAGCTGCCCAAGTGCCAACGATATGCGCAAAATTCTCGAGCAGCCCGGGTATTTTGCACTCATTGCCGAAGCGGGCGGCAGACCGGCGGGGTATCTGACCGCTGAAATCGTGCGACGCGGTGAGACGCCGTTCCATCATGCCTACGCGTACCTGCACGTGCATCACATCGCCGTCGATCCGGCCGCACGCCGGCAGGGCATTGCGCGGGCGATGATGGACGCGGCAAAGGCGCACGGAGCACGCGAAGGCATCGAGATCATGAGCTTGGACGTGTGGGACTTCAATGATGCGGCGCGGGCGTTCTTTGCGGGCTACGGGCTAGTGCCGGCCACTCATCGATTGTGGAACAAAACCGACTGACGCCGTTGCATCACAGTATGAACTTCGACAGATCCTTGTTCTTGGCAAGATCGGCGACGCGGGCGCGGACGTAGGCGGCGTCGATGGTGATGATCTGGCCCGGCTTGTCCGAGGCCTCGAAGGAAATTTCGTCAAGCACGCGTTCGACGACGGTGGACAAACGGCGGGCGCCGATGTTCTCGACGCTGCCGTTCACTTCGACGGCGACATCGGCGATGGCATCGACGGCGTCATCGGTGATGATCAGGGTGACGCCTTCGGTGGCCAGCAGGGCAATGGTCTGCTTGACGAGGCTGGCTTCCGGTTCGGTGAGAATGCGCACAAAATCCGTGCGACTGAGCGATTTCAATTCGACACGTATGGGCAAGCGACCTTGCAGTTCCGGCAGCAGGTCGGACGGCTTGGAGACATGGAATGCGCCTGAAGCGATAAACAGGATGTGGTCGGTTTTGACGGGACCGTGCTTGGTCGCGACGGTGGTGCCTTCGATCAACGGCAACAAATCGCGCTGCACGCCTTCGCGGCTGACGTCGGCACCGCCACGCGGTCCTTCGCCACGGGCGCAGATCTTGTCGATCTCGTCGAGGAAAACGATGCCGGCATTTTCCACTGCCTTGACCGCTTCCTGGGTGAGTTGATCGGTATCGACCAGCTTATCGCTTTCCTCGGCCATCAGCAGGTCGTAGCTGTCGGAAACCGTGGTGCGGCGCTTCTTGGTGCGGCCGCCGAAGGCCTTACCGAGCATGTCCTGGATGTTGACCATGCCGACCTGACCGCCGGGGACGTCGAACGTCGGAAAGGGCGAACTGCCATCGGCCACTTCGACGTCGATCTCGGCGTTGGCGAGTTCGCCCGAGCGCAGGCGCTTGCGGAAATTCTCGCGCGTTTCGGATTTCGCGGTGGAGCCGACGAGGGCATCGAGCACGCGCTCCTCGGCGTTCTTTTCGGCCTTGGCCTTGACCTCGCGGCGCTTCTGAGTGCGCGCGAGACCGATACCGACTTCGACGAGATCCCGCACGATGCTGTCGACATCGCGACCGACGTAGCCGACTTCGGTGAACTTGGTGGCTTCCACCTTGAGGAACGGAGCGTTGGCGAGCTTGGCGAGACGACGGGCGATCTCCGTCTTGCCGCAGCCGGTCGGGCCGATCATCAGGATATTCTTGGGCATGACTTCGTCGCGGAGGTCGCCGGTCAATTGCTGACGGCGCCAGCGGTTGCGCAAGGCGATGGCCACGGCGCGCTTGGCGTCATTCTGGCCGACGATGTAGCGGTCGAGTTCGGAGACGATTTCGCGGGGTGAGAAGTTTGTCATCGCAGGGATCATGCCTTAACGGGTGGTAAGTTGGCTAGCCAGGGTTGGCCGCGGAATGGCGCGAGGATCGCGCGGCGGGCCGGGTGCCAGCCCATGCCGACGACGAGGACGACAACGCCTAGCACAATCAAGCTGGCGAACGTGGACCCGCCGAGCAGTTGCGACGCCGTCGATACGAGATAGCCGACGGCGGCGAGCAGGTAGCTCAACGAGGCGACGATCAAGGCGCGGCGGTCGATGGCGAGCGCGACCAGCGTCATGACGGCGATGAGCGCCATCGTCAAACCCGTCCCAGCACCATTGCGGGCGAGCGCGCTGCCGCCGAAGATCGAGAGCAGAGAGTGGACGATCAGGGGAGCTGCCGCCATATGCAGCCAAAAGCCACAATCGGCGTTGCGGGTGCGGCGCAAGGGATCGGAGGTGTCGTACCACATGGCAACAGAGAACAGCAGAAGCCCGAAAACGAGTCCGAGAATTTGCGGAATGGCTGCCGTTCGTTCCCAGCCGAAGAGGAGAATGAGCGCCTGCACGCCGGCGATACCAATGCCGAGCGCGAGAGGCAGTAGCGCGAACGGCAGACGGAATCGCGCGTAGTAGACGGTATTGGCCAGAGCGACGGCTGATGCCATCGATAGAGCGACACCAACGGGGACATTAAAGGCAGCCCGTAACGAGCCGGTTGCTGCGGTCGGATCGGACCGCACCACACCATAGCGCATGCCGATGTAGGCGGCAGCCAGAGATATGCCGAGGACGGCGACAATACCGGGCAAGACAGCCTTGCGTCTGACATCGAGCAGTTCCGAGATGAGCCACAGCACGGGCACCGTCGCATACACTGCAGGCGCGACCTCAGTACCGGGCAAGCCCCACTGTGTGATCAAGGCGATTGTGATGAGAGCGGTACCGAGCGCGAGCATGACGTCGTTGAAGCCGCGCGTGACGCGCGGTGTCTCGCTGTCGGTGGGCTCTGCCGGTGGGCTGGCGCCGGCCTGCTGGCGCAGCGCTGCGGCTTGTTCGGCGGTGATGACGCCCGATTTGACAGCAGTGTTGAGGTGGTCATCGCGGAGCATGTGCAGGTCCCCAGTCGCACTATTTTTTATCGACGTAGGCAAAACCTGTAAGTTGGGTCAAGTGTAACGCGACCCAACAACCAAGTCCGGCAGGATCAATGTCGGGTCGCGCCGAAGGGCTTGACCCAACCTACATGTTTGCCTGATGCCAATCACCCCACCATTTTGGCGCGGCGGCGGAGCATGCTGGGGCGGAGGGTGCCGGTGGCAAGCATGGCGATGCCGTAGACGAGCATGGCGGTGCCAAGCAACAGTGCCAGCACGCCGGACTTGGCCCAGAGCGGTTGGGCGGAAGCGAGCCACGGGGCGAGGAGCTGCGCTCCTATCCATAACACGGCACCCATCACCAGACTGGCGGCGACAATCAGCGGCAGCGAACGGCGGGCGCGGCTGTCGATGACAAATTGGCCGCGTTTGACCAGCGTCGCGTACAGCAACCCGGCGTTGAGCCAGCCGCCCAGCGCGGAGGCGAGGGCTATGCCGAGCTGCGGCAGCAGACCCATGGATCCGAACAGAAAGAACAGGCAGATCGAGCCGGCGGTATTGGCGAGCAGGCTGATGGTGGCGAAGCGCATCGGCGTCTTGGTGTCCTCGCGGGCGAAGTAGGCGGGCGAGAAAACTTTGATCAATACGAACGACGGCAGGCCCCAGGCGAAGATGGCGAGTGCTGCGGAGGTGGCTGCGGTATCCGACGGGGTGAATGCGCCGCGCTCGAACAGCACGCGAATGATTTCAACGGGCACGACGGCAAGGGCGACGGCGGCAGGCACTGTCAGCAACATGGCGAGTTCGAGGCTACGGTTCTGGCTGTCCATGACGGCCGCGTCGTTGCCGGAGCGCAAATGGCGGGAGACTTCCGGCAACAGAACCACGCCAATAGCGATGCCGACGATGGCGAGCGGCAACTCATACAGGCGGTCGGCATAGTAGAGCTGAGAGACGGCGCCGGGTTGCAGGGAGGCGATCATGGTGCCGATCATGATGTTGATCTGGGTAACGCCACCGGAAACGATGCCGGGCACGCCCAGCGAGACGAGACGCCGGACGTCGTCGGTCATTTTGGGGCGGCGCAGGCCGAGACGGAAGCCGGCACGGCGGAGGCCGTCCATCAACAGGGCGAGTTGCAGCAAGCCGGCGATCAGTACGCCGAGCGCCTGGACGATGCCGCCGCCGGGTTCGTTGTGAAAGCCGAGTGCGAAGCCGATGAAGATGGCCACAGTCAATGTGAGATTGAGCACGATGGAGACGCCGGAGCTTTCGGCGAAGCGGCCGAAGCTGTTGAGCACGCCGGACATCAGGGCGACCAGCGACATGCACGCCAAATAGGGGAAGGCGATACGCGTCAACAGCACGGCGAGATCGAATTTTTCGGGGTTGGAGCTGAAGCCCGGCGCGAGCAGGTACATGAGCCAGGGCATGGCGATCATGGCTGCTACTGAGACGATCACCAATACCAGCAGCAGGCCGGCCATGGCCTCCTCGGCGAAGCGGCGCGCAGCATCGGGACCTTCACCTTCGAGCTTCTTGGCGAACAGGGGGATGAAGGCGGAGTTGAACGCGCCTTCGCCGAACAGGCGGCGGAACAGATTAGGAAAGCGAAAGGCCACGTTGAAGGCGTCCGCTACCCAGCCGGAGCCGAAGGCCCAGGCGAACAGAATGTCGCGCACGAAGCCGAGCACGCGGCTGACCATGGTCAGTCCGCCGACGGTGGCGAAGGAAAGGTAGAGTTTCATGGTGGGGGGTTAGCGGAGGCCGATGGCGATGGCAAGGCAGACGGCAGGGCTCGTACAGCGGCGGCGTGGCGGCTTGGACCAAGCTCCAGATGGCCATGTTGGACGGCGTTTTTACCTGCCCCCAGTTTGCCGCATGGGGCCTGCTAGTGTAGCGCTGCGATTCGCGGGCTTTTCGGATACATTTGGAAAGCCACCCGGCCCTTTGAGTGAGCATGACGAGCAGCAACCTATTCGGCGATGTGGATACCCCGAAGCCGGCCCCTCAGCCGGTGGCGGCGGATGTGCGGCCGCGGGCGCCGGTGTTACTGCCGGTGGCGCTGGACCAGACCTATGACTACCTGCTGGCCGACGGCATGGAGGTTCTGCCGGGGCAGTTCGTGATGGTGCCGTTCGGGCCGCAAAGCCGCATCGGCATCGTCTGGCGGCAGGCGGTGGGCGATGCCAAGCCGATCGATCCAAAGCGCATGAAGACCATCGACGTGGTGCTCGACGTGCCGGCGCTGCCAGCCTTATCGATGCAGTTCGCGGAGTGGATCGCCAAGTACACGCTGGCGCCGCTCGGCATGGTGGCGCGCATGATGATGGCGGCGCAAGCGGTGTTCGAGCCGAGCAAGCCGCGCTTCGGCGTGGCCATCGTCGAGGGCGGGCATCTGCCCCCGCGCATGACGCCGGCGCGCATCAAGGCATTGGAGATCGCCGCCGACGGCCTGGTGCGGGCGAAATCGGCGTTGGCAGAGGCTGCCGGCTGCACGTCGGGCGTCATTGATGGCCTGGTGGCGGCGGGTGCGCTGGTCGAAGTGGCCATTCCGGAAAAGCGGTTTCGCACGCTGACGCACGACTTCATGACCGTCGAGTTCCCGGGTGCGCAGGCGCAGGCGGTGGAGACGCTGCGCGCGGCAGTCGACGGCAATACGTTTTCTGCATCGCTGCTGGATGGCGTGACCGGATCGGGCAAAACGGAAGTTTATTTCGAGGCGGTGGCGCGTACGCTGAGGGCGGGGCAGCAGACGGTGATCATGCTGCCGGAAATCGCGCTGACGTCGCAGTTCATGGATCGCTTTTCGAAGCGGTTCGGCGCGCCGCCGTCGGAGTGGCATTCGGCGCTGTCACCGAACGAGCGGGCGCGGGTGTGGCGAGCGGCGGCGTCGGGCGAAGCGCAGGTGATCGTGGGGGCACGGTCGGCGCTGTTTCTACCGTTTGCCGATCTCGGCCTGATTGTGGTCGACGAGGAGCACGACGCCGGCTTCAAGCAAGACGATCGGGTGCACTATCAGGGGCGCGACATGGCCGTGGTGCGCGCGTCATTGGGCAAGATCCCTATCGTGCTGGCGTCGGCGACGCCGTCGATCGAGAGCCACGTCAACGCACGCACCGGGCGTTACCGCCATATCGTGCTGCCGAGCCGCTTCTCGGGTACGGAGTTGCCGGAGATAACAGCCATCGACCTGCGCACGCAGCAACCGGACAAGGGCCGCTGGCTGGCGCCCTTGATGGTCGAGGCGATCACGGAAACGCTGCAAAAAGGCCAGCAAACACTGCTGTTTTTGAACCGCCGAGGTTATGCACCGCTGACGCTGTGCCGCAAATGCGGGCACAAATTCGCCTGCCCGCAGTGTACGGCGTGGCTGGTCGAGCATCGCTTCCGCAACCGGTTGAATTGTCACCATTGCGGCTTTTCGCTGCCGATCCCCGAGCGGTGCCCGCACTGCCAGGCGGAAAAATCGATGACGGCGTGCGGGCCGGGTGTCGAGCGTATCGCCGAGGAAGTGGCGGAGCGATTTCCTGATGCGAAGCTGGCGCTGATGTCATCCGATCTCATTCCGGGGCTGGTGGAAATGCGCGAGATGATCCACAGAATCGAGCGCGGCGAAATTCAAATCATCATCGGTACGCAGATCGTCGCCAAGGGGCATCATTTTCCCGATCTTGCCACAGTGGGGATCGTCGATGGCGATCTCGGGTTAGCGCAGGGTGCCGATCCGCGTTCGGGCGAGCGGACGTTCCAGCTGCTGCATCAGGTGACAGGTCGCGCCGGCCGCAGTTTCGCCAACGGGCGCGGTTTCGTGCAGACCTACAGTCCGGAGCATCCGGTGATGGATGCGATCATCCGCGGCGATCGCGAGGCGTTTCTCGACCGTGAAATCCAAATCCGGCAAGCTGGACTATTGCCGCCCTACGGACGGCTGGCGGCGATTGTGATTTCGGCGCGGGACAAGGATGTGGCGGAAGTGGTGGCGCGGGACATCGCGCGGATGGCGCCAGCGGCCGAGCGCATCACCGTACTGGGGCCGGCGGAGGCGCCGATTGCCGTGGTGCGCGGACGCTTCCGCTGGCGGCTGCTGCTGAAGGCGCCGCGCGAGGCGGACATCCAGGGCTATCTCAGGGAATGGCTGGCGGCGCTGCCGAAGTTGCCTGGCGATATCATGCTCAGCGTGGATATTGATCCGTATAATTTTTTGTGAGGGCGGCCGGGGAGGGCGTTGGGGACAGCCACTGAGTTGTGGTGGCCAGTGAGATCACCCGAAATATTGCCACGGCTTGGGGCTGTCCCCAGAGCTGCCCCAGAGCTCCGCTGACGAGCCACGACAATGTCAGCCAGCGTCGAGGTTCAGCAGTAGTTGGCGGAGTTCGGGTTCGGAGACCAGGTCGGCAGCAGTCGTGGGTGCGAACCAGTTGCGCTGGCGCTGGTGGGCTTCGGGCCAGATCGCGGCTTCCTCGGTGACCTCAAGCACGTAGACGAGCACGTTGAGGACAAACAGCTTATTCTTGCGCCGCTTGTCATAGGTGAAGCTGCCGATGCTTTTGGGCAGCGTCCGACCGCGCACGCCGGCTTCTTCCCACGCCTCGCCCGCTGCCGCGTCGTGATCCTTGACCTTGCGCCATGGCCACCCCTTGGGAACCACCCAGCGACGCGTCTCCCGCGATGTCACCAGCAGGACCTCGAGCGAGCCTGCGTGAGTACGTCGGATGGGCACAGCCGCAACTTGGTAGGGTTTCGCCATGAAGGTCGCTTGCTCAAGAACTCCGCACGATAACTCGACGCGTCAATCTACGCCCGGACCTGTGCTATTCAAGATTAATCGATTCGCCGTCGAGGTCTCGCAAAATCGGCGGGCGGCTGGCAGTGCAAGACTGGCGCGTCATGACCGTTCCTGCAAGGTTTTGAGTTCATCGGCAAACTGCTTGAGGATCGCTTTCAGCTTGGCGAACTCGGCATCATTGGCGTGCACCGTTTCGAGCTGACGCTCAAGCACGTCAATTCTCGCTTTGAGAGCCTCAAGGTGCTTGGAAAGTTCGGCAGCACGATGGGCGTCCTGTGCAATGCGCTTGATCTCGTCGATCGTCTCGATGATCGGGGCAACATAGGGCGCAATGCGCGCGAAACCACGCATCCACGTCAAACCGCGACGGCCCAATTGCAACGCGCGCCGGATTGTTGTGGCGCGCGAGGCATCAACCTCCACAAGCTCGATTGGCACAACGGCTGAAGTTACGGCCAATGCGGGAGCGGTGCTGGTCAATAGCAACAGCACAAGCAGCGCAGGAGTGATGGCACAACGAGCGACACTGAGGGTGGTGGGGGACGGCAGGCACAAAGCTTTCCTGACCATGGAACCGTAGTTCATGGCGATCTCCTTACGCTGAAACTGAAATTTAAGGGGGGGGTGGCGTCAATTACGCGCCCAGTGCCGCTAGGGCTCGGGGCCTTTGACCTTGCGACCGCGCTTGCGGCGGCGCCCTGGGGAGGTTAAGGACATACTCGGACACTCTCTGGACAAAATACGCAGCAATAGGCACGTTTAATTAGCTTATTTTTGATTAAATCATATGTTTGAACTGAAATCAACTAGACTCTACGAGTGTATTTTTGTTTATTCACGGTTTTTTGGTAATTTTGTGGTTTTCTAGTCACATTTCCCGCAAGATTGCGTGGAAATGGACAGAAGTGAGCAAGGCGACCGCCGATCGACGGCCGAAGTTTTCGCGTAGCGTAGGTCGTCATGGCAAAGCATCCGCATCCGTCGAAAAACCTGCAGCTGCTGCTGAAAACGTTCAAATTGAAGGACGTCGAGTTCGTCGATCAATTCCTGCGCACAACTGGCACTGGCTTGCGCGCGGACGCCGTGCACGGCTGGTTGTCGGGCGAACGCAGCGTCTACAAGGGCAATCTCGAGCATCTCGCCGCCTATTGGCGAACGTACATTCCGAGCTTCGAGCGCTCATACCTGTTGCTGCCGCCTGACGATTTTGCCAAGATCATCGCGGTTGAGAAAGATGCTGACCCGGCCATCGGTGGCGTGGTGCTCGATCTCAATCCGGCGCTGGTGTCCGACGATCAGATCAACCGGTTGTGCGGGTCCTATCGCGTGTTCCGGTACTATGTGAACGAGGCGCGGATCGTTTCCGAGGCCTTGTCGATTGCGCGACGGACCGTCGGCAACAAGCCGGTGCTGGATGCCACGCTGTGGTCGCCCACCGCCAAAGAACCACAAGTTTTGCGGGGCACGGTGATCGTCATGGGCGGCAATGTTTATGTCGCCCTCTACGATGTCGATCCGGCGTCACCGGTGATGCGCTTTCTCAATCTGACGGATCAGATCGGCAGCGACCGCGGCATTACGTTCGGCCTTGCGTCCGGCGTGTTCGATGCCCAGCGCGCCATGTCCGCCATGGGCATCGCGGTGGAGAAAAAGAGCATGGATCCGGCGGTTGCCGCCAAAGAAGGCTGGGTGCGCCAGAACGCGACAAGCGACATCCCAACCACCGTACTCGTTGCGCTGCAGAGGCCGCTGCCGCCGACGTAGTCGCAGGCGCCCGACACCCGGTCGCCGGCTTGGCACGACCGACTTGATCCGGCAGCCATTGTTCGGCATGAGCGTGTTGGCATTACATGATCCCCGACTCCCTCAGCCTTCAGGACCACTCGTGTCGCTGCAATTACATAAATTCTCAGTCGCCCCGATGATGGATTGGACGGATCGGCATTGCCGGTTCTTTCATCGGATGATGACGCGGCATGCGCTGGTGTACACCGAGATGGTGACGGCGGAGGCAATCATCAGGGGCAAGCGGGATCTGTTGCTGGGTTTTACGCCGCAGGAGCATCCGATTGCGCTGCAGTTGGGCGGGTCCAATCCGGCGCTGCTCGGCGAGGCCGCGGCGATCGGCGAGCAGTACGGTTACGATGAGATCAACCTCAACGTCGGGTGCCCGTCGGACCGCGTGCAAGAGGGGCGCTTCGGGGCGTGCCTGATGGCGGAGCCGGCGCTGGTGGCTGCATGCGTGACGGCGATGCGGGCGCGGGTTGCGGTGCCGGTGACGGTGAAGTGCCGGATCGGCATCGACGATCAGGACAGCGAGGGCGATCTGCAGACATTCGTCGATACGGTGGCTGCGGCGGGTTGCGCGACCTTCATCGTGCATGCACGGAAGGCTTGGTTGAAAGGACTTTCGCCGAAGGAAAACCGCGAAGTTCCGCCGCTCGATTATGCTCGGGTGCACCGCCTGAAGCAGGCGCGGCCTGATCTCACTATCGTGCTCAATGGCGGATTGGCAACGCTGGAGCAGGCGATGACACATGGTGACGGACTGGACGGCGTGATGCTGGGTCGGGCCGCGTACCAGACGCCGTGGATGCTGGCTACGGTGGATCAGCGCTGGTTCGGTGCGGCGCCCAACGCGATGACGCGGCATGATGTGATGGAGGCGCTTATTCCGTATATCGAGGCGCATCTGGCGCGCGGTGGGCGTCTGAACAATGTGGTGCGGCATGTGCTGGGCTTGTTTCATGGCGAGCCGGGAGCGCGCGCGTTTCGTCGCGTGTTGTCGGAAGAGGCGGTGAAGTCCGGCGCGGGTATCGAGGTGGTTCGGCGGGCGCTGGAACCGGTGCGCCAGGCGGCGGCGGTGGCGGCATGAGCGGGAGCGAAGCGGTTTTGATATTGGCATCGGGCAGTCGCTTCCGACGGGCCATGCTGGAGAACGCCGGCGTGGTGTTCCGCGTGGTGCCGGCAGACGTCGACGAACCAGCGGCACGGGCTGAGATGCAGTGCAAGACGGCTGCGATGGCGCCGGAAGACGTGGCGATGCGCCTAGCGGAGTTGAAGGCACTGGAGGTGAGCGCGCGGCATCCGCAAGCGCTGGTGATCGGCGCGGATCAGGTGTTGGCGCTCGACGGTGAGATCTTCGGCAAGCCTGTCGATAGGGCTGCAGCGCGTGCACAATTGCTGGCGCTGCGCGGACGGACGCATACGCTGCCGACGGCGGTGGCAATCGCGCAGGGCGGCGGGATCGTATGGCGGCACATGGGGGTCGCGGAACTGGAGATGCGAGAGTTCAGCGCGGCATTTCTGGCGGCCTATCTGACTGGCGCCGGTGACGTGGTGACGGAGACTGTCGGCGGCTACGCGCTGGAGGGCCTGGGCGCGCAATTGTTCGAGCGAATTTCCGGTGATTATTTTACGGTGATCGGGCTGCCGCTGATCGCACTGTTGGGGGAACTGCGCCGACGCGGTATCATAGCGACGTAAGTCGTACGCCTAGCCCGAACTATTCACCGCTCGGTGGGGGATGATGCGGTGAGCGGCGACCAAGCCGTTGGGATGACGTATGATTTTGTTGCGAGACAGAATCAGACGTCAGCTCGAGAAGGCAGCCGCTCACCATGGTCAATTCTACGCCGTTTCTCCCGGGCCTGTCACCGGTCGCAGGCAAGTCGCTCACAGCCACGCGCGATGGGGGCCACCTCACATCGAATGGCGGCCTGATCGTCCTGCGCGAGGTCGCGCGCAGGCTCAGGATCGCGGAGCGGATCGCGCGCCACATCCCAGACAAGCGGAACCCGCTGCTGATCACGCACACGTTCGCGGACATGGTGCTGGCACGCACGATGATGATCGCGGCGGGCCACGAAGATTGCGACGATATCGACACGCTCAAGTCTGACCCGGCATTCAAGATCGCCTGCGACCGTGCGCCCGAGACCGGCGTCGATCTGATGAGCCAGCCGACGCTCTCGCGACTGGAGAACGCCGCCGACACCAAGGCGCTGTACAAGATCGGCATTGCGCTGATCGATCTTTATCTCGACGGTTACGCCGTGCCGCCGGCGAGCATCGTGCTCGACATCGACGACACCGACGATCTCGTCCATGGCGGCCAGCAACTGGCGCTGTTCAATACGCACGCGGGCGGACATTGCTTTCAGCCCATCCACATCTTCGAGGCGAACTCCGGCAAACCGATCCTGTCGCTGCTGCGCGAGGGCAAGCGGCCGTCCGGTGTCGAGATTGCGCGCGTGCTCCGGCACGTCATCCATCGCATCCGTCGCCGCTGGCCGAAGGTCGGCATTCTGATCCGGGGCGATGGGCACTACTGCGCGCCGGAAGTGCTGAATTTGCTGCGCCGTTTGCGCTGCGACTACATCCTCGGCCTGCCGACGAACGTGAAGCTCGAAGCCATCTCGCAGCCCTGGCGGGCGCCGTGCGACATGCGTCGCAAACCGAGCCGGCCGAAGGTGCGCCGCTTCCACCAGTTCCAGTATGCGGCGCGGTCGTGGGCACAGAAAGAGAAGGTCATCGCGCGTGTCGAGGCGACCAGCCTTGGAACCGACGTGCGCTATGTCGTCACCAGTCTCATAGGCCGCGGCAAGCACCTCTACGAGCACGTCTACTGCGCGCGCGGGCGGATGGAAAATCTGATCAAGGACATGAAGCTTTATACGCGCTCGGACAAGACGGCGTGCTCACGCTGGCAGGCCAATCAGTTCCGCCTGTTCCTGCACACGGCGGCCTACTGGCTGTTGCATTCCGTGCGCCTCGCCGCCCCTCGCCGGTCGCGCTGGCGCGGCGCCACGTTCGAGACAATCCGGACAACGTTCGTCAAGATCGCGTGCCGCGTCGAAGAGATGAAACGTTCGATCAAGCTGTCGTTTGCAAGCGCCTTGCCGCAGGCTGAAACACTGTCGCTGATCACCGCACGACTGACAGCGCGAGGAACGTGAGCGATGCGGCATGCCCGC
>JANXWC010000125.1 GCA_025351355.1 Hyphomicrobiaceae bacterium | reverse complement strand
GTCATTTGCTTGCCAGGACTACCGAACACCGTCTGCCCCATTGGCAAGTTCCAGGTGGAGGTATCGACGCGCGGATTCGAGGGATCGCGCGCCTTGTGATACTGCGCTTGCTCCTGGCGCGCGCCGGTCAGCCGGGTCTTGAAGTTGGCGCGCTGATCGTCTGTGAGGTCGGTGTTCTTCAGCGCCTGTTCGGTGATGCCCGTCACCTGGCGCAGCGTGTCTTCGGGCAACGCCTTCACGCCGCCCGCGCGGTCGATGCGGCGCCAGACCTCCTCGACCTCGGCCGTGGTGTGGTTGCGCCCCGAGGCGCTGCCGCCGGCTTGGCCACCGCCCACGCGCATGCGATCGATCTGATCAAGGATGTTGCTCATCCTCGCTCGATCGTCTCCCGTAAGGCCCCCCAGCGCTGCATCGCGATCGGCGCTGCTTCCAGTTCGACGATAGCTGTCGAGAGCTTGCTGCCGGACCGGGTTGCCTTGACGCTTCAACCAATCCTTGAGCTTTTTTTCTTCGTCCGGTGTGCGCGTCGCGCCAGAGGCGACGTTGCCCGACTCGGAGTCGCCAGTGCCGCGGCGTGGTTTGGCGCGCTCCGTAAACGTCGGCGGCGGCGGTGGCTTGAGCCCACCTCCTCGGGGCTTGCCAATGTCAATGGGTTGCGGCGTCAGCGTCGGGTTGTTGCGCGGCTTGGGCATCGTGCCCAGCATCTCGGGTGGCCGTTGCATGGCCGCAGGTTGTCCCGTCGCTGGCGCATGCATGGCTTGGTGGCCATGCTGCCTCGCAACCTGAACGTGCGTTCCTGTGCGCGGCGCATGCATCGTGCTCGCACCGCCGCCGGATCGACCTGCCGCATGTGAGGGCGACGTTGATTGATGACCCGTGCGAGAACCACCGGAACTCGGGGATCCACCGCCGGATCGGCCCGCCGTGCCTGAATTCGATCGGCGAGCGTACGGCACGATGTTGTTGGCGCTTGGGGACTTGGGCTTGGCGACGATGTTGTTGACGGGTGTGCCTGTGGTGGTTGGCACCGTGGCGGTCGGCGCGGTGCCTACGGGCTTGGCTGCGCGCGCAACAGGGGGCAGCTTTGGGCCCGACGTCGGGCCAGTGCGCGCGCTAGGCATGCGCGCGCCAGCAAATCCACCGAGGAGGGTTGTGGCCACCCCAACCAAGCCGTTAATCCCCAGTCGCCGCGACTCGGACTGAAGGCCGTGAAGGAATTGAGGCGACATGCCGTGGGGCAGGGGAAGTCTCTTGCCACCGTCGCCCCACACTCCGTTCTCCATCCGCGCCAAAGTCTTGCCACCGGCCTCATCGTTTGACAGGTTTGCCGAGCGCTCATCCTTGTTCAGCTTGTACCCCTCATCGCGCAGCACGCTACGTGCATCGATGTTTTCGGGGTCTGCGATCTTGACGGCGCCGCCGGTGAGCCACTCGACCAGACGCGTAGGGTGCGGGTCACCCAACTCGACTCGCACCTGGGCTGGGGCTTGCAGGCCTTCCTTGATGAATACCTTCGCGCGGGCTTCGGCGTCCATGGCGTTGGTGACGGGCTTGCCGTCGGCGCCGAGCAGCGGATAGTTCTTGTTGGCGGACTGGAGAAAGAAGATGTCCTTGCCGCTGTCGGTGTGGCCGAACATCAGATCGGCTTTTGTCGATTGCCCATAGGCCTGCGCAACCTCGATGGTCTTGACCTTCGAACCCTTGTCAACCACGCGCTCACCGTCAACGATCAATGGGCCAGCATCCGCCGGCCCACCCGCGTCGGCCCGCCGCGTGTCGCGACCGGGCGTTTGGTTGACTGAGGTCGCGGGGGCCGCATTGTTGCGCGTGGGGGGGGGGGAGCTGCTCATGGAGAAGTCCTCGGTAGATTCAGAGTTCAGTAGCCAAGAATGAACGTATCGTTAGCGAATGTGTTCATGAATTCCCTGGCTAGATCTTTGCGTTTGTTGATATCGGATTCCGCAGCGAGCCTTGCCATCCAGTTCGAGGTTAATTCGCGTAGAGCCGTGGCACCAGGGCCTGTGGCATCTACGTGCAGCAACTTGGTAGCGGCAGTCGGATCTCTCAGCGAATCGGCGAGTTGCTTGTGTGTCAGGGTAAGCGGCTGATGCTCGCGGCCCATTTGGACGGTAAACGCACCTTTACCCGCCACCACGGCATCAAGAGCCGGAACGACGGCGTTGACGATGTGACGCCCTGCCATGGTGTCGGCCTCTTTTGCTATTCGAGTATTCCTAACAAGCAACTCTTTTTCATACTGGGTCATCTGATTGACGTCGCCGCCGATCAGATGGGCCGGACGATCTGCCGCTTGCGCCGACCTGCCGGCCATGTTATGCAGAGCCTGCATGTCACCTGTCAGGTCTTCGGTTTTTGTCGCCCGGTTTTTGACGAGATCGTGAACTGCGGCGCTTAATTCTTTTCCACCTACAGCCGCGACTTGACCCGTCTCCTGGAATTTCGACAACACTCTGGGCAAAATATCAAACGCATTGGCGACCTGCTCATGCTGATTTTCAATCGGTGACATGATGAATTTGCCTTTATATTCACCTGCCATGAGCAACTGTGTCATTTCGGTGGCAGTTCCAAAACCGCCAGCAATGATTCCGTCAGCTTGTGCCAACGTGGCAAGGCGAAGTACGTTTTGCCTTTCGAATGTGGTTTCTCCCTCTCTGTTATGTCGTTGCGGCATCGCGCTGTTGCCTGCGACGATGAAAAGCGTCTTCTTATAATCAGGATCGCCGGATACCATTTTTTTTCGAATATCATTCATGATTGGACCGGTGTAATCATTAAGGTATAAATAAACAACGCGATCGATGTCTTTTGCCTTAGTATCACCATATTTTAAATAGCCGCCTTTGCTGTTGATTTCTTTATCCTGAAAGAGATTTTTTCCCTGTTTGAGCACCAAGTCTATAACTTCTTTACGCGCATTTTTCGCAGTTGTGTGCTCGGTGATATTTGGCATCTTATTAAATCCGTCAGATATCAGGTCCGGCAACCCGTTGATTGCTGGGTCCATCTTAACAAGTGCTACCTTTCCTTGGCCGTTGCCGTTGGCCAAGACGAGAAAGTCAGATCGCCTCCCGCCCAAGCTGGGCAAGCCTGTACCAATATGCTCAATGTGATTACTTAAATCAGTGCATCTTTCGCTTGGAATCCCTGCATTGAGTGCGCCGTCCAGGGTGTAGGGGTCCATGTCAGTAAAGCAGGTGAATTTCTTCGGATTACCGCCCGACGCTTTAACCGCCTGCTCAATAATGGCTTTAGCGTCAAACGCGTCCACTTTCTGGTTTATACTTTCGTCCTTGGCTCCAAACGGCACGGCTTTCCCAGATATGTCGCGGTCTTGCTTAGCAAAGTTTTGCAGGATTTTCCAGTTATCGCTCGGTCCTTCGGGGTAGTAGTAACCAAGCACTGCCTTGTCCTGCTGAACTTCTATTAAAACGATGCCACGATTTTTCAAATCTTGCTTGTACTTTGTGAGTTTATTGGCTTCGTTGCCACCATCGATCTCCCAGTGCGGTGGCTTGACCAAGAGGATCACGTCTCCTTTCTGGATGGTTCCGTTATCGACGGCCGCGAGCATGGGGCTCATTGAGCGCTGGGTATGTCCCCCGCCCTGCGACGAGAAGCCATGGACAAATACATGGCCTGCATTCCTCAGTTGTTCCTTCTGTTCGTCGGAGAACACGGTGCGGTTCATATAGACGTTGTAGGCTTGGGCATTTGTCATTTGCTTGCCAGGACTACCGAACACCGTCTGCCCCATTGGCAAGTTCCAGGTGGAGGTATCGACGCGCGGATTCGAGGGATCGCGCGCCTTGTGATACTGCGCTTGCTCCTGGCGCGCGCCGGTCAGCCGGGTCTTG
>JANXWC010000092.1 GCA_025351355.1 Hyphomicrobiaceae bacterium | reverse complement strand
TGGACGTTCGTCGCACCAAGCGACGAACGGTCGCAAGCCGCGCAGCGGCGCGCGATGCAGGAATCGCCGCAAGCGATTTCTGCACATTCCGGTCCCAGGCTCCAAAATAAATGACTCACGGTTATTTTGTCACTGATGCAGAATGCAAGAAAACTTGGCCGTCAAGCGTTGGGCAATACCGTGCCAGCAAATACGATGGCTTGTTGGCCGCTTTCGCCAGCCGAATTCAACGGCGTCGACGCGGCTGAGATTATCCAGGTGACTCGTGGTGTATCGGGACGGCCGGCCAAGCAGGTGCGCTCTGATGGCCGGCAACAGGAATTGTTGTGAAAACCGTGGTCTGTCCCCAATGCTGTTCACTTAACGAAGAAACAGGAGTAAGCTCGCTGCATGTCAACAGCGACAGGAGGGCTTCGCGATGGCAGGCAAACCGGCGACATTGCCAACCGGCATCAGGCTTGCGGATTATCTGAGCACGGGACTCTTGGCGCGGATTTGCCCGCCAGACGAAGTGGCCTCGGCGCTGAAGGCGACGGGGCGGCAGAGTATCAGGCAACGCGATCTTCCCGCCCACGCAGTGGCCTATTACGTCATGGCGCTTTCGCTATATCGAGGCGTGAATTATCAGGAAGTGCTGCGGGTGGTGACCGAAGGCATGCAAATGCTTGGCGACCATACGATCCGCCGCGACGTCGGCAAGTCCGGCATCAGCGCGGCGCGCACGCGGTTGGGCTGGCAGGTGATGTCGCATCTGGCCGGGCGGATGTTGATGCCCCTGGCCGATGCGCGCACGCAAGGCGCGTTCTTTGGACGTTATCGAGTGGTGAGTCTGGACGGCAGCACGCTCGAAGTCGCCGATGAAGCCGCCAATGTGAAAGCCTTCGGCTATCCGGGAACCCAGCAAGGGCGCACCGGCTATCCGCAACTGCGCTTTACCACCCTGCTGGAAAATGGCACGCACGTCATGTTTGGCGTCGCATGCGGCGGATATAAAGACTCGGAGATGTCCCTCGCCCACCAAAGCGTCGGTCACCTCAAGCCGGGCATGCTTTGCCTTGCTGATCGCGGTCTGGCCGGATTTCCGCTTTGGCAGGCCGCGCAAGCCACCGGCGCACAACTGCTGTGGCGCGTGGCCAAGAATCGCAAGTTGCCGGTGATAAAACGGCTAGCCGATGGCTCATATTTGTCGATGATCGAACCGGCACCGGCCACCCAAAAGACCATGACCGGCGGCACCGCACCGATCACCGTGCGGGTGATCGACTACCAACTGCCCGGTGTGCCGGACGCCGAGCCGATCTACCGCGTGATCACGACCCTGCTAGACGACAAAGAAGCCAATGCGTCGGATCTGGCCAAACTGTTCCACCAGCGCTGGACGATCGAGACCACGCTGGCGGAATTGAAGACCACCTTGAAAGGTGCGGACATCGTGCTGCGCAGTAAGACACCCGACCTGGTGCGCCAGGAGTTCTACGGATTGCTGCTGGCACACTTTGCGATTCGCAAACTGATGTGGGAGGCGGCGCTGACACGGGACGAGCCGCCGGAGCGGCTGAGTTTCAAGCAAGCCGTCAGCACGGTGCGCCGAAAACTCCCTGTTTACGGTGCCATTCCCCCCAGCGCGGCTTGAAAGATGGTGGGCGGAGGTTGTGGCCGAACTTGCGCGGGCAACCCACACGAGCCCGAAAGGTCGAAGCAACCCGCGCGTGGTCAAACGACGATGCAAACAATATCCGTCGCGAAAAGGAAATGAAATACTGAACCAAGTGTTCGATTGGACACCACGACTTGTTAAGTGAACAGCATTGGGTCTGTCCCCAAATAGCTGCCGATTCAAAGCGCATGCGCTCGATGATTCAATCGGCCCTGCCGAAGATCCCGCGCGATGTGGTGGCTGAAGGCGAGCGACGCGCTCTCCAATGGAAGTTGGCGACTGCAGCGAAATGACCGCTAACAACGCGTTGGAGCGGACCGTGGCACATCGTGGCGCGCCTCTCAGGCGCGAATCGGCAGCTTGTGCGGCCGCTCAACTAGGGAAGGTCTGATTAAGTCCACTGATTTGCCGATTCATGCGTTATGTATCGAGACGACACTGATGGAGTGGGATAGGCATGAAGCAACAGACATTTGGCGCATTGACCGGTTTTGAGAAGCATCG
>JANXWC010000062.1 GCA_025351355.1 Hyphomicrobiaceae bacterium | reverse complement strand
CGCTCGGCGGCAGGAGTTGCGTCTGGTCGATATTCCAGGGGCGAAAGTGCTTGCTCATGGAACCGAAAAGAATCAGACTCGCCCCAGAAATGCTAGGGACTACTCGGACAGGCTCCTAGCGGTTTGTTTTGTCGTGCTTCTAATCGGACAACCGCTACACACCCCGGAGCTCGTCCGGGGCATGCTTTATCCGGAAGCGCTCCAAGAGCAGCGCAAAACGCTTAGGCCCCCGGATCGGGTCAAATCCGCCAGGCGAACTGCTCACATTTCAAGGACATGGTGGGCCCGGAGGGACTCGAACCCCCAACCAGACGGTTATGAGCCGTCAGCTCTAACCATTGAGCTACAGGCCCCTGCCATGCGGGCTGCTCGCGCGGCCGGTGGCGTCTATAGCATCCGAGCACTGCGCTGTAAGCCCCCGATCACGCTGGCCACGGTGTTTATCCAGGTTTCAGCCAGGCGCCGCAGTTTCGACGGATGGGCGGGCGATAAATTTTGCTGCAAATCTGAATTTGTCGATGGCAAACCTCGGAGCAAGACAATGTCTCCCGTCACCTTCCGCCTGCCAGTGGCGATAACCTGCGCCATGTTGTGGGTCGTCACGCAAGCCTGCGCCCAAACACCCATCCCGGAGACCGCCCGAATGACCGAACGAACCGTCAGTGTCAGCGCGACCGGGCACGCCAGCGCTATTCCTGATCTGGCCGCCATCAACACGGGTGTGCAGACGGAAGCCAGCACGGCACGCGAGGCCATGAGCCGCAACACAGTCACTATGACCAAGCTTGTCGAGGGCCTCAAAGCGGCCGGGATCGAGGCCAAAGACATTCATACGACCACCGTCAGCGTGAACCCGCGGTATACGACGCCGCGCGACGGCAAACCTGCCGTCATTGACGGTTACAGCGCCACCAATCAGGTGCGGATCGTGCTCCGCGATATGAAACGGCTAGGCGATATCCTCGACACAGCGTTGACTTTGGGCGCCACGCAGTTGGGCGGCATCGCTTTCGAGGTCAGCAAAGCCGAAACGCTGAAAGACGAAGCCAGACGAGACGCAATGGTCAATGCCAGACGCCGCGCAGAACTCTACGCCGTCGCCGCCGGCGTCATACTAGGCGAAGTGCTGGTAATCGCCGAAGATATCCAGAATAATGGCCCGCACCCGGTGCTGATGGCGACACGCAGTAGCGCTGCGCCCGTGCCGGTCGAAGCCGGAACGGCGCAGCTCGATGCAACCGTCCACGTCACTTGGCGTTTAAAGTAGCGCACGCTGCCGGCATTCTGCTTGCCACGTGCAGAACCTATCCTACGGGAGCCCCTCATGAGCCAACTCACTATTGCCGTCGTCGTCGGCAGTCTTCGCCGCGACTCCTTTAATCGCAAGTTTGTTCAAGCACTGGAAAAGCTGGCGCCGCCCGAGGTCAAATTCACACATCTGCAAATCGATAATCTACCACTCTACAATCAAGATGATGACGCTCGCCCAGCTGCAGCCGTGAGCCAATTGAAGGCGGCCATCAGCAGCGCCAACGGACTACTCTTCGCCACGCCGGAATATAACCGCTCCATCCCCGGCGTGCTCAAGAACGCGCTTGATCACGCCTCGCGCCCCTATGGCCAGAATGCCTGGGCCGGCAAACCGGCGGGTATCGTCGGCGTATCGGTGGGTGCGACCGGGACAGCATTGGCGCAACAGCACCTGCGCAATATTCTGGCGTATCTCGATGTGCCGACGCTCGGCCAGCCGGAAATGTTCATCCAGCAGAAGGAAGGCCTGTTCGACGCCGACGGCCAGATCGGCCCCAACAGTAAAAAATTCGTCGAAGGTTGGTTGAGCAAATATATTGCCTGGGTCAAACAGCATACGAAATAGGGACCGAGGTCGTAGCGTTGGGTCAAGGCCGCTTGGCCGCGACCCAACGCGGCGATCTCATCGGTTGCCGTTGGGTCAAGCGAAGGCTTGACCCAACCTACAAAACTGCAAGCTTTCTCGCCGTCAATTTCAATGACGGTTGGCATCAAACGCAAAAAGGCCGCCCGGAGGCGGCCTTTCTGTTTAGGTCTTGCGTCAGGCGGCTCTTGTGGCCGGCACTTTCTTATCCTCCTCGTGTTCGAGCCCCGATCTCAGTGCAATTCCTATGTACCGAACGCGTCCTGCTATCTTGGCTTTCTGAACTCCGAGGTCTCCAAATTCACGTCCAAAGGTCGGCAGAGCCAACGGCTCTTTCTGCTGTTCTTCACACCACGCACAATAGTCTTCGTAGAGCGTCGTTGCAGTCAGGCTAGCCCCTTCCGCATTCTCGATCCTCTCGTTACGGAAACGAATGACATCCGTTTCGGGTGCTACCAGTTTAGGCGTCGACTTGTTGTCGTTCGCCACGCCGAGCCGCGACTTTGAAAGTGGCGCCGGCTGTGCCGTCACATCGATCGTCCGAGCCGTGGCCGACATTGGCACACTCGGAGCAGTACGATCGTAGAGACGCCAGGTAGAGAAGGCGACGTACATACCAAACCCTGACCCGATCTCCAGCAACACGGCGACAAAAACTGCCAGCGCCGTCTGCACATCCTCGGTCTTGACGCCTGGCAGCACCATGCTGGCAAGCTTCGCGAGAACGGCCGCTTGAGGATCGGCATCCGCCATGGCATTCGCGCCCTTAGCATGAGCCAACTTCGTGTTGATCTCAGAGATTACGCCTTCCAACTTCGAGGCTTGTTCTGCCGAGGCGATCTCGGACAGCAAACCCTGATACTTACTGCAGAAATCGCGACCCACCGGGCCAGTGACTTCAGCGCAGTTCTTGGTCTGAGCGAACTGACGTTGCAGCTTATAGCTATCAACTTCAGCCGATACGGTATGGATCGGGCGATGCTGCGGAATCCAGCTCATCTGGTCCTGGGCACGCTTGAGATCGTTACGCAGATCCTTGTACGCAGCGGCGTCAACCGTGCGCTGGCCACTGGTATCCATTCGGTTCAGCGCGGCATGGCCGAGAGCTGAAGTCAGCGAATAGACAGTAACGACCACCCAAAGAACCGCCGAGGCGATCACCTGAGACCACATTCTATTCTTCAACGCGGCGAACAGAAAGAAAGGAACCAACGCCTTGAAGCAATCCGCCGCGGCCGAGGCGGCCCCGTAGATCTGCTTGTCAACCTCGGTCATTCCGAGACTGTACCCGAAGCGCCAATTCATTGCTGCTGATACCGCAAGTAACACTCCTGCAGCGGCTACGCCTAAGACACCAAGAGCATGTTTCATTGCTCTCCTCCAAAATTTGGCCGGACGCAGAACGAGTAAATTTATGCAGGCCGTTTCAAGACAGAGACTGCCATTACATTCCCTGCGACACGGAGATGACCACATCGTCAATCCAGTGACCTCGCGCCGCCATCCCAAATGGCCCCACGAATTGAACGCGTCACATGTTTTGATTTGAGGGACTTCAGCATGTCCCAAACTGCGTCGTGCCTGAATTCCGCCGCTCGGCATTCACACGTCAAACACAGTTGAAACACGAGGTTGCAAACATACAGTTGGCTACAACCTCGCTCCTCTGGTTGAGTTATCTACATGATTCGTTAGGTTTTGCGCATATTTTTGCCGGCAGACTATGCGGTCACGGCGTGATGCGGCGGCCAAGTGGCACAATGGCCTCACTATTTGGGCGCAGGCCGGCCATAATCTGGCTAGGCGATGGCCAATAGGATTGGCCGAAAGTAGTTAACAAACGCTTGAAACTGATATGTTCATTCTGGCGTGAAGCTTTTTGCAGACACTTGCAAGATAGTTGGCATCGATTCGAACTAAAGTCGTGGTTGGGCATTTACGGTGTGAACGTATTGAGCTAAACCGAGTTATGTTGACTGGCGACCTGCACGCGCAAATGTACCGGTACTGAGTATTCGGAGTTACCATGGGTAAGGCGACCGGAATTTTTCTGATCCTGGCTGGGGTTGGTAGTGCGGCGCTGATATTGCCTTCGGTCGACAGGGACGCAGAACGGCAGTTGTCCGACGTGGTCCGTATTGCAATCGGAGGTGGCGCTGACGCCGTGCGGACCGAGCCGTCAACTGTTCCTTTGAAGTCGGTTACCGCTCCATCATCGAGCCAGGTTGCGCTGCCGGTAGCGGCTTTTCCGAGTGTGGCGCCGCAAAACGTTATTCCCAGGGGCGCGAGCGATCCTCTCGAGATTGCAACCAAGGAGGCCGCTGCGAAAGCACCAGTGCCCGCCGCCGCCCAGGTGGCCATGGCGACCTCCCCGCCGGTGCTGATGGTGCCGCCCGCGCTCGTCACGCGCAACACGAATACGGCGCCCGCCCGCAGTGATGACACGCAAGCCCGTACGACACTGTCGCGCGACATCCAACGCGAACTCAAACGCGTCGGTTGCTACGAGGGCGAACTCAGCGGCGAATGGAATTCCGTCACGCGTCGCGCCATGAAGGCGTTCATCGACAAGGTCAACGCTGCTTTGCCGATCGACGAACCCGATCATATCTTACGCACCATGGTCCAGGGACATCCCGGAAATGCGTGCGGTCGCGGTGGCAGCATCGTGGCGAGTGCCGGGTCAGCAAGGCTAGCCGAAAAGCCCGTCGCCCGTATCGAGGGCAAGGCCGAGCCGCTAAAAAGCACTGCATCTAGAGATGTTGTGGTCGTTCCCAGAGAGATTGCGATAGCGCGTCCGGCGGTGCCAAAGCCAGCCTGGGAAACCACTGTTACCGCCGCCCCGATGGCTCCGCCCAGCACGCCGCTCAGCACCGAGGGTCGGATGGCGATGGGGGGTCCGGTTGCAGCAGCGACGGCGGCTTTGCCGACTGGCGGCACCACCGCGCAAGATATTCGCAACACCGCTCGATTGGCGCCGTCGGCATTGGCTGAACCGCCGACGCAGGCCGTGAAACAGAGGGCCGTTCCAGGTGCGATCGCCGCACTTGCCGCACCGGCATCTGCCGGTTCGCCGGCGATGGCACCGTCGAACGATTTTGCGTCGCCGCCGGTGTCGATCGACGCATTGACCGAGTTTGACGCAGCCAAACGCTTGCAGGCGCAACGGAAGACTGAGGCGCGAAATCGCGAGGACGAAGCGAACCGACGCGAGCGCCAGCGACAGGCGCGTCGCCCGCCCCCGGAAATTTTTAAGTTCCCGTCGTATATCGGAATCACCGCGCCGAAACCGTATTTTGCGGCGCCGACATACTCCACTTCTTACAGCGACCGGAGTTCTTTTGTGGCGCGCTACCATGAAAAGTCACGCCGGTCGGGTGAAACACGATAACTCAGACGTTGCGGGGATCAGTTTCACTTGAACAGCGGTTTAAACCGCAACCGCGATGTGCCGGAGGCTATCGGGCCGCGGTGGTGATCGTCGCAAACCTCTTGCTCGCTGCAGGGACGCTGTACGTCGGAACAAGCAGTGGCAGTGCGCAGCCCCCTCAAGCCAGTACGCCCGACACCGTGGATCATGTCTTCGGCGAACAGGACATCGGCGTTCAATCGAGGCGTGGAGAGCAGTCCGCAGTGACGGCGCGTCCGACTGCGGCGGCGCTGGAAGCAGGCCAACGCCTGCAACGGGCATATCCCGATCATATCGCGGTTACCGATGGCGCCGACCTCGTTTGGCGCGACGGAACGCGCATGACCCTGGATGATGGTCACGGCGACAAACCTCCAGCCGCCTGGTTCGAGCGCCCCGATCTCAAAGACATGTTCCGCCACCCCTACCCCGCCGGCAGCGAAGCAATCGCGCCAGCGCGTGACTACGATCCAGGACGTGCGCGCAATGCCGCGTTCTTCGACAAGATGTATGGTGACTGCAGCAAGCGGGAAGTTGCGGCGCAACTTGTCGACGTGGCCTGGTTGCCGAGCCGGTCACGCGTCAAATTGAAGGTAACGGGAATCAACGGCGTCGCCGCCCGGCTTGAACGCATCAGCGCCGAACTCGACGCGTTGCCGCCGGCTTTCGATCGCTTCCTGCTGCCGCCGGCAGGGACCTACAATTGCCGTGCCATCGCCGGCACCAACCGCAGCAGCGCTCACGGTTATGGGATCGCCATCGACATCGCCATCCGCCACGCCGACTATTGGCGATGGAGCACGCCAAACAACGTCGGCCAGCCCGTTTGGCGCAATGAAATCCCGATGGCGATTATTGCTATCTTCGAGCGGCACGGCTTTATTTGGGGCGGGCGCTGGTCGCACTTCGACACCATGCATTTCGAATATCGGCCCGAGTTGATGCAGCCGTAGACGCGGCGAATAGGTTAATGCACCACGCGCCACAGATTTGCTCGCCGGGGCGCTCAGATATCGGTCAGCACTCCACCCACCGACCGTTTGGTAAACGCCTCTGTGGGCCGGGATCAGGGCCCGACAACAGCTCATACCAACTCAGCTGGGCCGCTGCTTCGCCTTGGCCTCAATGCGACGGGCGTGCAGGATCGGCTCGGTGTACCCGTTCGGCTGCGCCGCGCCCATGAGCACGAGATCGCAGGCGGCCTGGAACGCTACGCCGTCGAAAGCCGGCGCCATCGGCCGGTAGAGCGGATCGTTGGCATTCTGCTTATCGACGACGACGGCCATGCGCCTGAAGGTTTCGATGACCTGCGCCTCGGTGGTGATGGCGTGCTTCAGCCAGTTGGCCATGTGCTGCGCTGAAATACGCAACGTCGCGCGATCTTCCATCAGTCCGATGTTGTTGATGTCGGGCACCTTCGAACAGCCAACGCCCTGGTCGATCCAACGTACGACATAGCCGAGAATGCCCTGCGCGTTATTGTCGAGTTCGGCCTGCACCTCGGTCGGGCTCCAGTTGACGCGATCGGCCACGGGAATTGTCAGAATCGCATCCAGCGAGGCGCGCGGCCGTGACTGCAGCGCCGCCTGCCGCTCCGCTACGCTGACCTGGTGGTAGTGCAGCGCGTGCAGCGTCGCAGCTGTCGGCGACGGCACCCATGCGGTATTGGCGCCGGCCTTCGGATGCGCGATTTTCTGCTCCAGCATAGCCGCCATCAGATCCGGCATGGCCCACATGCCCTTGCCGATCTGCGCATGACCCGGCAGCCCGCACGCGAGACCGATGTCGACATTCCAATCCTCATAGGCCTTGATCCAAGAGGTCGCGCGCATCTCCGCCTTGCGGATCATCGGACCGGCTTCCATCGACGTGTGCATCTCGTCGCCGGTGCGGTCGAGGAAGCCGGTGTTGATGAAGAACACCCGCGACTTCGCCGCACGAATGCATTCCATGAGGTTGACGGTGGTGCGCCGCTCCTCGTCCATGATGCCCATCTTGAGTGTGTTGCGTGCCAACCCCAGCGCATCCTCGATGCGGGCGAACAGCGCGTCAGCAAAGGCCACCTCAGCTGGGCCGTGCATCTTCGGCTTGACGATATAGATCGAGCCGGTGCGGCTGTTCCTGATGCCGCTGGTGCGCTTCAGATCATGCATGGCGATCAGCGCGGTGATCATGCCGTCGAGAATGCCTTCCGGCACGGGTTGATCATTTTTGTCGAGCACCGAAGCATTGTCCATCAGATGCCCGACGTTGCGGATAAGGTTCACCGAGCGACCGGCCACCACGACGGAGCTGCCATCGCGGCCGACGTAGGTGCGATCGGCATTGAGAGTGCGCGTGTGCGGTTTGCCGCCCTTCTCGAACGTGTCGGCCAGATCGCCCTGCATCAGCCCCAGCCAATTGCGATAGGCGGCAACTTTGTCATCGGCATCGACGGCGGCGATGGAATCCTCGAGATCCATGATGGTGGTAAGCGCTGCTTCAATAAGCAGATCAGCAACGCCAGCGGCGTCAGTGCTGCCGATGGGGTGCGTTCGGTCGATGCGGATTTCCACGTGCAGACCGTTGTTGATGAGCAGGATCGACGCCGGCGCATCAGCCTGTCCGTTGAAGCCCACGAACTTGGTCTCGTCGGCCAGCCGCACCTTGCTGCCGTCGGGGTGCATGGCGAGCAGCGTACCGCCCGCCACCGAGTAGGCGCGCACCGTCGCATGACTGCCAAATTGCAAGGGGGCGATCTCGTCGAGCCGCGCCTTGGCGAACCGGATCACTTTTGAACCGCGCAGCGGGTTATAGCTGCCCGCGCGTGTCGCGCCCTCGGTTTCGGGCAAGGCGTCAGTGCCGTACAGCGCATCATAAAGCGAGCCCCAGCGGGCGTTGGCCGCATTCAGCGCGTAGCGCGCGTTCATCACGGGCACGACGAGTTGTGGCCCGGCCATGACGGCGATTTCCGGATCGACGTTGGTGGTATCGACTTTAAAATCTGCGCCCTCGGGTACGAGATAACCGATCTCGACGAGAAACGTCTTGTAGGCCGGCATATCGAACGGCCTGTCGCGATGCATTTTGTGCCAGCCGTCGATCTTGGCCTGCATCTCGTCGCGCACGTTGAGCAGCGCGCGATTTTGCGGCGCCAAGTCGTGCACGATCTTGTCCAACCCCGACCAGAACTGCTGCTCGCTGACGCCGGTGCCAGGCAGCGCCTCGCGGGCGATGAAGTCATGCAGAACCCGCGCGACCTTGAGGCCGCCGTGCGTGCTGTGGTCGGTCATAATCGATCTTTCATTAAAGTCTGCGGAGACTGCGTGTCCGGTGCAACAGCTCTGGGTGGCAGAACTGAAGCAGCAGTGTCGCTATCTCGCCCCGGCCGGGGCGGCGTGGGCCATCTACAACAGCCGGCGTCTGTTGCCAATATTCACTTGTGTCGCGTGCCAATTCAGGGTGAACGGCGGTAATCCGAGAGCGGCTGATAAAGCAGCACCCACCAGCGAATCGTTTGACTCACCACTCGACTAGTCTCTCGGTCATGGCCGTGTCGACGGCCACTCACGACAATTTGCAGCAAATTCGGTGACGACAATTGAGATTGTGGCGCAGAGGGGCCGTCGTTACGTTTTTCCAGACCGACAGCTGTTGGCGGCGAAACGCGTGCGCACAAACGCCAGCGGCAGCGCGATCAAGAACGCCCACATCTCCATCGCGCATTTCCCGTGCTGCGGCGTGTTGCGCTCGACCGAAGAAGTTGTAGGTTGGGTCAAGCACTCGCGCGGCCCAACAGAGGCGCGCACCGAATGCGCGGTCGATTGAAATCGAACACACGCATATGTGCCACGAAAAGTTTCCGCAAAGGAATAACATTATCGCTTAAAGCATCGTGTGCTGCTCTATAGCTTGACGTAGTATTTGTGTCGGCGGATTTTGCATCGGCCATTTGTTCGGCGTACATTCCTATTTCAGCCATTTTTGATGTGACGGCATCGGGAAAAATGACACTTGCAATATCAATCTGACGCTTCAATTCCAGTGCAGCAGAAGAACTCCAATCACCTTTAATCACACTAGATCCGAATAAATCCATCGTGTCTTGAAAGACCTTGAACCTCTTTTCAAATAGATCCAGGTTCAGCTTTGCCCGCGCGGTCCGGTATTGTTGCCACGCCACAAACGCCAGAAAACACGATATTATCACCCCGAATGCGGCGGTAACTTCACTCAGTGTCCACATGTCGTCACCGCCTCACCCGCTCATGCCGCCGGCAAGAGTGGGTACGTCGAAGGCGGAGAAGCCGTAATGGCGGAGCCAGCGGAGATCGGCTGCGAACATATCGCGCAGATCGGGGATGCCGTATTTGAGCATGGTGATGCGATCCAGCCCCATGCCGAACGCCCAGCCCTGATACTTCTCCGGATCGAGGCCGCAATTGGCGATGACCTTCGGATGCACCATGCCGCAGCCGAGAATTTCCAGCCACTGACCGGGCTTGCCGATGGCCTCGGCGCCGACATCGACTTCGGCCGACGGTTCGGTGAAGGGGAAGTGCGAAGCGCGGAAGCGCATCTTGACCTGATCGACCTCGAAGAAAGCTTTGCAGAATTCCTCCAGGCACCATTTCATGTGACCGAAGTGGGTGCTCTCGTCGATCACGAGGCCTTCGATCTGATGGAACATGGGGGTGTGGGTGGCATCCGAATCCATGCGGTAGACGCGGCCCGGCGCGATGATGCGGATGGGTGGCTTCTGGCTCATCATGGTGCGGATCTGCACCGGCGAGGTGTGCGTGCGCAGGACGAACGGCGCGGCGTTGGTGCCTTGAGCGGTGTTGGGTGTCTTGAGGTAGAACGTGTCATGCATCTGCCGCGCGGGATGTTCGGCGGGGATGTTGAGCTTGGTGAAGTTCAGATCATCCGTCTCGATGTCCGGACCTTCGGCAATGCGGAAGCCCATGTCGGCAAAGATTTCGGCGATCTCGTCGAACACCTGACTGACGGGATGAATGCGGCCATCCGCCATACCGCCCAACCGCACGGGCAAAGTGACATCGGCGCGCTCGCTGGCGAGGCGGGATTCTAAATCCACGATTTCAATATTGGACTTTGCGTCTTGCAGAGCCGTAGAGATCAATGCCTTCACAGCATTGTTGGCCGCCCCAACGTGTTTTCGCTGATCTACCGGCAAATGCGCTATTTGTTTTACCAACGAGTCAAGTTCACTTCCTTTCCCAAGGAGTGAGGCTTTCGCACGCTCAAAGTCCTGAATCGTTTTCAGGCTTGCTGTAATCGCCAACGAGCGCGAAGCGATACGCTCAAGTTCATCCAATCTTTGTTTAGTCAGAACAGAGGAATACTGCTTGAAAAACTGATCAGCGATTTTCTGCCAATTTGCAATTGCAGGAGCCAACCGTTGGTGTGTCTCGTCTGCGCGACGCGCAATATCAAGGAATGATTTGGCAAGCTCGCTATCGACAGGGGGCTTCATTCATCTCACTCCGTCATGGCCGCGAAGGCGGCCATCCACGACAGGATTCCTCAAACTCACCGGAGCTTGTAGCAGCGTTGGTGATCAGACGGCGCCACCAAGATCCCCTCGTCAACGTCGAACAAGTCGGTCCATTCCGGATTCGTCTCTTGGATCAAGCGCACTTTCCAGGCGCGCTTCCATTTTTTGATGCGAGTCTCTCGACTAATGGCATCGTCCATCGTCGCATGGAACTCACAGTACACCAGCGTGTGAACGCCATAACGCTTGGTGAAGCCATCGTCTGCGCCGGTTCGATGGCGCATCATCCGGTCATAAATCGCGCTCGTCACTCCGGTGTACAGAATGCCGTCGCGCCTACTCGCGAGAATGTAGACGCAGGGCTCTTTGGGTCGCCAATAAGACATGGACTGGTTCGCAATCGGCCGAACCATCAACTTACCAGCGCGTGAAAGATGGTGGCAAGTTGTCGTGGATGGCCGCCTCCGCGGCCATGACGATAGTGTGGGAAGGCCGAGGATGACAGTCCTGGGCGTGGCACGATCGAGCGCTGTTCGCGCCCTTTACGCAGCCTTGCCGGCCTCGGCACCTTTGCCGGCGTGGGTCGCGGCCCTGTCGACGATGGCCTTGAAGCCGGCGACGTCACGCACGGCGAGGTCGGCGAGGACCTTGCGATCGATCTCGATGCCGCCCTTGGTCAGGCCGTCGATAAAGCGCGCGTAGGTCATGCCGTGTTCGCGGACGGCGGCGTTGATGCGCTGGATCCACAGGGCGCGGAAGTTGCGCTTCTTCACCTTACGGTCGCGATAGCTGTATTGCATGGCCTTTTCGACGGCCTGCTTGGCGACGCGGATGGTATTCTTGCGGCGGCCATAATAGCCCTTGGCGGCCTTCAGTACTTTTTTATGCTTGGCGTGGGCTGTAACACCGCGTTTGACGCGTGCCATGGGAGTGCTCCAGGAAGAGGAAGGTTATAGGTTTCAGGTTCTGGGTTTCAGGAAAGTATCGGGCACAACTGCCCTGTTACCTAAGACCTGAAACCTGCGGCCCTACTCACCGCGCGTACGGCATGTACTTCTTGACGATCTTGGCGTCAGAATCGTTCAGCGTCATGGTGCCACGCGCCGTGCGAACGAACTTGGCCGTCCTTTTGATCATGCCGTGACGTTTACCCTGGGCGGCGGCTCTCACCTTCCCCGTACCCGTCATCTTGAAGCGCTTTTTGGCGCCACTCTTGGTCTTCAACTTGGGCATTTTGCTCTCCATTGCGCTCACGGGCCTGTCCCGCCGATTGCAAGTGCAATCGGCTGGCCCTCCGCGGGGCGGCGCTTGCGCCGTGCGCACAGTCGTGCGCGTGGGCCTTGCTGCCCAGCTGCAGGCGTTGCCAAACCATGATCCGGAAATCAGGGTTGGGAGGGTGCTTCAGCCCGTCTGAAAGGGGTTTCAAGCATTCAGAACCGCCATGGCATGCCCTGCCAGGCGGTTCGGAAGTGGCCCTTATAGGGCGGTCGCGCCGCCGGCGCAACCGGGCAATGCATGCCTTGGCGTTTTTGATGTATCTCAATCGTGACGGTACATGTCGACAATCTGCTGGGCACGTTGTGCCCGCCAGCGCATCATTGCGTGGAAGAAGACACGGCTACCGTGAGCAATGGCGTGAGCGGCGATGATGGTCAGGACACGCAGGCGATCGAGAAGCGTAGCTGCGCGGTGGCGGCTCGTCGCCGTCGGGAAATGCCATGCATTCGTAATTGGCTTCAACATAATATCGGCTCCGGCAAAATTTTCGCAAGAAATCACCACAAAGAACCGGATTAACACCCGGTAACTGCTGATATTACATTATAAAAAATGTCCGCGACGGGTCACCCCCGATGACATTTGCCAATATGGCCATAAGCGATCCAGTTGCTGAGCGCGCAGCTGTCGTTCCGCTATTTCCTTTCGAACGGCCCCCACAGGGTGCGGCGGGGCGGGTGATGGCCGAACTGGGTACCCATGCGATACTGACCGGTATTCATGCACTCCTGCAGACCAACGCAGCGATTGGCCTCACAGGTCCATTCAGGCGGCGGCGGCGGGGTACCGTTGCTGCAAAGCTTGAGGCAATAGGCGTGTACTTCCGAGCACGTCCGCAAAGCCTGTTGCAGGGGTACTTGCTCCTGGGCGGACGCTTGCGGGCAAAGCGACCAAACGCTTGCCAAACTTGCCCCCAGCAGGCCTGCCACGATTGCAAAGTGACGACAGTTGTACATGATCATCAATTGAGAAGTCCCGTCCGACCGTTTCGCCACCAAACCGGTGGCACAGGGCGCGGGCAGGACCAAGGCAGGAAACCGTATAACAGCTGGCCGACTTTCCGCCACTTCGACCGCGTCATGAAGCCGAGACGCGTTACCGCGTCATGGCGCCATAGACGAGATCCTGCACCTGTTCCCGGTAGTACTTGCGCAATTCGCCCGGGGCGGCCGTGCCGACGACGACCACGAGCCGTTCTTTGGGATCGGCAAAGAACTGTGTACCGTAGGCGCCGTTCCAGCTGAACTCGCCGGCGTTGCCGGGCACCGCCGACAGGCCGGTGCTGGTGCGGACGGCGACGCCCAGGCCAAAGCCGAAACCGGCACGATGCGGCTCAACCACGCCGACGTTGTTCTTGATCTCCGGCCCGAGGTGGTTCGCCGTCATGTGTGCGACCGTTTTCGGACTGAGAATACGTTTGCCTTCCAGCATACCGCCATTGAGCAGCATCTGGCCAAAGCGCAGATAATCATTGACGGTGCCGTAAGCACAGGCGCCGCCGCAATCGAATTTCGTCTGCTTGGTCAGCAAATCGACGGCCTGTGGCTTGCCGTCCAGCGGATTGTTGGCGAACGCTTGGGCGAGGCGCGGGCGCTGCGCGTCTGTGACGGCGAACGTGGTGTCGGGCATGCCGAGCGGTGTCCACACGTTGTCTTTGAGATATTCCCCCAGGCGTTTACCTGTGACTTTTTCGACGACCGCCCCGAGCACATCGATCGAAAAGCCATACTCGAAGGCCGTACCGGGCTGATGGGCGAGCGGCAGCTTAGTGATGCGCTCGATGAATTCGGCCGTTGTACCCTCCAGCGCCGGCTGCGTGCCGCCCGGATAGAGCTTGGAGATGGGGTGATCGCCACGCCCGCCGTAGGTCAATCCAGACGTATGACGAAACAAATCGTGAATGAATATGGGCCTTTCCTGCGCCTCCATCTTCAGCGACCCGTCGGCTTGGGCGACGCCGACCTTCATCTCGCCGAAGCCAGGGTAATATTCCGTCAAACGACTTTTGAGCGGCAGTTGGCCGTTCTCGGTCAAGCGCAAGGCGGCGACAGATGCCATGATCTTGGTCATGGAAGCGAGCGGGAAGATCGCATCGAGTGGCATCGGTGCGCCTTTCTCGGCGTCGCGATAACCGTAGGCCTTGTAGTGCACGAGTTTGCCGTCACGCGCGATGGCGACGACGGCACCCGGCACGCGCTTGGCGGCGATCTCACGCGTGAAGAAGTCGTCCATGCGCTTGAGGCCCGCGGCGGAAAAGCCAGTCTGCTCCGGTGTACCGTTCGGCAATGGCGCGGCATGGGCCGGCATGGCGCAAAGACCCGCGATCAGCCCGGCAAGAAGTCCCGCTCGTTTCATGATGGCAACACTCGTTTTGGTTAAAGCGAAGAATGGTCCAGCAGCAAGGCACTCAAACGTGTTTGACGGTCGTGCACGCCTCGCGCACTAAACGTCAACAGAACATTGGCATACCCCGCCGCAGATACCAAGATGGATGCCATAACAGCATGCATCGGTGCGCCGGACAGAAGCGCTACAGAGTGCAGGCGGCACCGCCGCCACGACGCGTGCGAATGCGGCGGGGGCCAGTGACCACACCGCGAAGCCGACCGCCGTTCCTTTGCAGGCGACGATGCGATTGCCCGAGCCGGTTCTTCAGATCCTGCAACAGATTGCGCGCGACCGTTTGTACGGAAACATCAAACGCCGCGGTTGGTTCGTGGAGAATAACGCGTGCGGGCTCCAATGCCATCGCGCGCGCAATTCCAACCGGCGCTTTCTGCCCAGTCGACAATTGATGCGCAAACCGGTCCAGCAGGTCGCCGGGCAGACCGACCAAATGAGGAACCAAGCGCCCAGCAGTTGCCTAATCGGATCATATTTCAAATTTTCGACGACCGCTAAATCTCGGCTAAATCGTTGACAATATTGGAGCGGGTGAAGGGAATCGAACCCTCGTCATCAGCTTGGAAGGCTGTTGCTCTACCATTGAGCTACACCCGCACTGTAAGATCCAAATCGCTGGTGCGGAACCGGCGATGGTGGGTGGGGCTGGGTTCGAACCAGCGTAGGCGCAAGCCAGCAGATTTACAGTCTGCCCCCTTTAGCCACTCGGGCACCCACCCGTAGACGCGCCCGACGCGTTCATGTGTAACGCTGCTTGTATGGCCGGCCATTTACCTGAGCGCGTTTCTTCGGCGTGCTCAGTCACTTCCACAGCACTGTCAATAACAGGCTGCAAATGCGTTGAATTCGGCCCCACTGTCAACAGGCCCGGAGACATCCAGCAAAGCAGGTTCGCCCCGCCATCAAGGCGGGGCGAACGGAGGCCTTTATGTAAAGGGTGGCCCGTCCTGTCAATCTATTTGATTATTGGTTCGGCACGCAGCGCGCGCACGGCGGCTGCACGGCGTGCGTGTGCGTATAATCACGGCTTTCGACGGACCAGGCCTGCAACATAACGCACGGCGGCGCCGGCGCCCAACAACAGCAATACGCCGCCTTTCTTCAAAAAAACCAGCGCCAGGGCGAGGAAGCCGACCTTGGCCAGCAACTTGCCGGCGATCAGGCCGCCGATGCCGTAAGCCGCAACTTTGTCGGCGCCCGGGATAAAGTCGGAATAGCGTGAGCCCTGTTCGAATTGCGCCATCTCCAGCACATCGGGGATGACGGCACGGATAACGGGGAGGTCGTCGATCCCGGAAACGAAATTGACCTCCAGCACGCCGCGGCGGCCCAGCGCGCGCACGGCGTAGTTGAGCGTATGGTTGGGGCGGCCGCCGAATTCCAGTTCCTTGGCCCAGTGGAGTTTCTTGGTAGCAGCGTCGTAATAGGGTTGCGCTGCCCAGCCGACCAACCGCAGGCGACCGAAGCCGGCCTTTTCGCGCTCGGCATTGGAGGCGTCGGTGCTTTCCTGCATGGATTTCAGCATTTCGGCATAGTCGATTTTTTCGGCGTCGGCATCGGAGACGTAGCCATCGTCGGCGAAGGTGACGACGGCGCCCCAGGTTTTCTCGATGGGCATCTTAATGGCGGGAAACAACATGCCCAACACGCCGTCGGCGACCGACGGCGGATTGCCCCAGATGTCGACCAGCGCGCGCCGCGCATCGACAGGTCCGAGAAAATAGTACTTCGGGGGTACATCGAGAGTTACGCCACCAGCGCCGATCTTGACCGACCCCTGCTGGAAATCCATCGCCTCGAGCAGCGTACGCGCGGCCTCGGCTTTGACCTCGGCGCCCGGGAACATTTCGTTGAAGGTTTTGGCGTTTGCCGCAGCGACGCCGAGAGTGCTGATTGCAACGGCAAAGGCTAGGGTCGTTGCGAATTTAGTTGGATCGCGGAACGACCCTGGCTCTTTGTTTCGTCGTGCTTCTCTTCGGAAAACCGCTGCACACTTTATCCGGAAGCACTTTAAAGCGCCTGCCCACTGGGAGCGGGGGCATCGTTTGAAATCAGCGCGCCGGGGGCGATTCATAGCTGGTCTCATGGCTTCAATCCCTCCGAGCGCCGATGGTACAACGTAGGCGACCTGGCGTGGCGGCTCAAGAAAGTTAATCAACGAGGGGACGGGCCGCCGGCGAAATGCCGTAACGAGCGACCGCGGTTCTTTACGGCATTTGACGAGCTGGCTGCATGGCCTTGCACTTGCATGCGAGCGTGGGAACGATAACGATATGGCCGCGGGGAGGCGCATGCGCACCAGAACAGTCCAGACAATCGCACTGCTTATTGCCATGGCTTGCAGCATGTTCGCGGCAAGCGGTGTTGGCGTGGCAGAACAGGTACGCTGGCCCGCGTGGACCAGTTTGCCGCGACCGGCCCCGATACCGGCGCCACAGCCGCAAGTCATCGAACGGGCACCGGCGGTCGCTGCCTATCTGGAGCTGGTGGAACGCGAGCGTGAAAATTCTCCGAAATGCGATGGCGTCAATTGTGTCGTGTGCATCGCTGCGTGCACGGGTGGCGGGGCGCAGGTGGTCCACAGCATGAAGCCTCGGCAACTGGGGGTACTTTATCCGGCACCGGCCAGAAGTTATCGCGATGGCAACGCGGCGGGTCCGCAACCCTTCGCCGGACAACAGGCGGGCGGCATCGTCTGCGGCAGCGAGGGTGGTTGCCGGGTGACGGCGATCGCGCCGCCACGGGAACACACGTCGCATATCACCGTGGTCATCGAGCGGCGTCGTTCTGCCAATTAAGACTGTGCAAAAGCACCTGCCGGCAGCGTCGCCTCATCGCTTGACCACGCCGAGGTACTTTTCGAGCGTCGGCTTAGCGGCGGCCAAGGCTGCGCTGGCGCCACGCCAGACAATTTTTCCGCGCTCCAGAATGACGGCCTGATGGGTGATGCCGAGCAACCGCTGGGCGTGCTGTTCGACGACGAGCATCGACAGCCCCTCGTCGCGCACCAGGCGGGTCAGCGTGGCCATCACTTCGTCGACGATGATGGGGGCGAGCCCTTCGGTGGGTTCGTCGAGCAGCATGACGACGGGGTTCAACATCAAGGCGCGCGCGATCGCCAGCATCTGCTGTTCGCCGCCAGACAGCTGACTGCCGAGATTGGCGCGGCGCTGCTTGATGCGCGGGAACAGGTTGTAGGCGCGCTCGAGCGTCCAGGGTCCAGGCCGCGCGACGGCCGTCAGGTTTTCTTCGACGGTGAGCGAGCGGAAAATGTTGCGTTCCTGCGGCACCCAACCGATGCCGGCCTGTGCGCGCCGT
Source organism: Hyphomicrobiaceae bacterium (assembly GCA_025351355.1). Lineage (GTDB taxonomy): Bacteria > Pseudomonadota > Alphaproteobacteria > Rhizobiales > Hyphomicrobiaceae > JABFRJ01. The sequence goes on along the minus strand of JANXWC010000062.1, from coordinate 3,330 downwards.
TCCGCCGGCAGCGCCGTGATATCGCGACCGGCGAGGATGATGCGCCCGCGCCGACGTTGCGTGACGCCGATGATGGAATTCAACAATGTGGTCTTGCCGACGCCGTTGCGGCCGAGCACGGCCATCGACTGCCCGGCGGCGAGTTGCAGGCTGAGGCCATCCACAACCACGGCTTCGCCATAGCCCGACACGAGGTCATCGACGGTCAGCAGATTTGCCTTTGCGTTGTCAGCCATGGTTGCCCTCGCCGAGATAGACTGCCCTGACGCGCGGATCGACGGCGATTTCGGCGGCCGTGCCGTCGACGAGGAGTGCGCCTTCGACCAGCACCGAGATGCGCTCGGCAAAAGCGAACACGAGGTCCATGTCGTGCTCGATCAGCAGCACCGCCACATCCGACGGCAGCGCCTGCACGACACCGAGGATATCGCGGCGCTCGGCCTCGGGAACGCCAGCCGCCGGTTCGTCGAGCAGCAACACCCGGGGTTTGGCCGCCAGCGCGACAGCCAGTTCCAACAGGCGTTGCTTGCCGTAGGCGAGGTCGGCAGTGCGCAGATCGAGAACGTCGCCGAGACGGAAGTCGTCCGCCAGTTTATCGACCTCGGTGGCGATGTGTCGGTCGGCCGCGAAATGGGAGAACATGCGGCCGCCGATGCCGAGCCGCTGGGCGACCGCGACGCCGATGGTCTGGCGCGGTGTGAGGTCCTTGAACAGCTGATTGATCTGGAACGTGCGCGCGAGACCACGCCGGACGCGCAGGTCGGGGCGCAGGTGGGTTATGTCGATGCCCTCGAGCAGAACGCGGCCGCTGCTCGGCGGCAGTACGCCCGAGAGCTGATTGACGAACGTGGTCTTGCCCGCGCCGTTCGGCCCGATCAACGCGTGGCGCGCGCCGGGCATGAGGCGGAAAGTGACATCACGGGTGGCATGGACGCCGCCAAAATGTTTCTGCAGATTGATGGTTTCAAGCGCGGGCTGCGTCAAGACACACCCCCGTTGTCCGGCGCATTCGGTTGGCCGAAAGCCCTGAGACGTGAGAACGGCCGCGTGATCCAGCTGCCGATGCGCTGTCGCCCCACGACCATCAGCGCGACAAGCAGCAGGCCGATCCAGAAATGCCAGTATTGCGGCGTCAGGCCGGACAGCACATCCTGCAGCACCTTGAAGGCGACCGCACCGATGATGCCGCCATAGAGATAACCGGTGCCGCCCAGGATAAGCACCAGCATGACATCCGCCGACCGGGAAAATTCGAACACGTCGAGCGAGACGAACTGTGTCGTGACTGCCAGCAGTCCGCCGGCGATACCGGCATAGAGGGCTGAGATCGTGTAGATGGTCACCAGCCGTCGGGTCACCGGCACGCCGATGGCTGCGGCGCGCAGTGGATTGTCGCGAATGGTTCGGAGCGTCATGCCAAAGGGCGAGGCCACCAAACGGCGGGCAATCAAAAACAGCGCAAGCAACGTGAGGAAACTGAGCACATAAGCCGTGCGTCCGCGCAGATCGAAGTCGAACGCGCCGGCGATCGGCGGAACGGTGACCCCCTGCAAGCCGTCAGAGCCGCCGGTCAACCACTGCATTTTATTGGCGGCTTCGCCGAGCAGCAAGGCCACCGCCATGGTCACCATCAGCCGCGTCAGGTCGGTGCCGCGCAGTACCAGGAAACTGGTGGCGAAGCCGACGAGGCCGGCAACAAAGGCTGATGCCGCTACCGCCAGCAAGGGATCGACGGCAAAGTGCTTGCAGGCCAAACCCGCAGTATAGGCACCCAACCCCAGGAACGCCGCATGCCCCAATGAAACGATGCCGGCGTAACCGAGGATCAGGTCGAGCGAGAGGGCAAACAGCGCCAGAATGGCGATCTCGTTGAGCAGCAACAGCCGCCGCGGCATGAGAAAAATGGCTGAGAACGCGAGTAGCCAGAATGCCACTTCAAGGACCAAGCGCCAGCGGGGGGAGTGACCACTCAAGGTGGGCGATGGGATGGGCGGCACTGCTTATTTCTCCGTCAGCGTGGCCGCGCGAACAGGCCCTCGGGCCTGATCATCAGAACAACAAGCATGAGTGCATAGGTTATGAAAGCGCCAACCACGGGCACGTAGTAGTTGCCGGCGACGTCGGCGATGCCGAGCAACAGCGCCGCCAGGAAAGGCCCGATCATGCTGGTCGTGCCCCCCACGGTTACGACGATCAGAAACGATACCATGTACTTGAGTGGGAAGGTCGGTGTCAGCGTCAGGATCTCTGCGCCAAGCGCGCCGCCGAGGCCGGCCAAACCGGAGCCAACGGCAAAGGTCAGCGTGAAAATGCGACCGACGGGCAGACCGAGGCCACGCGCCGTGCGCGCATCATCGACGGCGGCGCGTAACTGGGCGCCGAAGCGGGAGCGCGCCAGGATCAATTGCAAGACCAGCATGATCGCACCGCACACGCCGATGACGAACAGGCGATAGCGACCGATGCCGACGCCGTAGAAATCGAAGCGGCCCCTCAGGTAATCGGGCACGGCGGCGTATTGCTGCCCAGAACCCGCGACAAAGTCGGCGATGGCCACGGCCATGAACACCAGCCCGATCGAGAACAGCACCTGTTCCAGGTGGGATCGGGCATAGAGATGCACATAAAGCGTGCGTTCAAGAACCGCCCCCAGCAACGCCGAGATGATGAACGCCAACGGCAGGCTGGCCAGAAAAGGCACGCCGAGTTTAGTGCTGAGATGGACGGCGGCATAGCCACCGGCCATGGCAAAAGCCCCATGCGCCAGATTGACGAAATTCATCAGTCCCAGCGTAACGGCCAGACCCGACGCCAGAATGAACAGCACCATGCCCGAGGCGATGCCGTCGAACAGATTGGTCAGCATCCCGCTTGATCGCTCACAAGTAGGCCCCCGCAACCACCCCGACCGGCTGCATATGGCGCCTTCCATGCCAGACCGCGGCTGATTGCTCAAATGCGATTTTGGCCGAGGTTCGACGCGCAGGACGTAGGTGTCGCCTGCCGTCATGCGGAGATCGGCTGGCCGCACCTTCACCATATGACCGACAATATGTTGTAAAACAACTTAAGATTGCGCAAAGTGGAACCACTTCTGGAAGGTCGATCGTGCCGCGCGCATGGCCAGCGCAACGAACGCCCGCCAAGGACGCGGTGCTCGTCTTCACCTGCAGGTGGGCGCACGGCGTCTGAGACAGGGGCGCGGATGGAAACCATCTGAACAACGCATCGCTCGACGAGACGATGACACGCTGAAGCGGCTGCAAGTGCCGACGACCAAGGCGGGTGCAAACCCCGACGACCAAGGCCGGTGCGAACCCGGAACGAGTA